>CAXTWM010000009.1:0-32597 GCA_964247915.1 uncultured Armatimonadales bacterium
CCCGTCACCGGAGGATTCTTGAACGGCCTGAAGGACAGCACACACGACGCCCTGCAATCGCTGGTCGCGTCGGCGGGCGCGCTGTCCGCCCTGGCGATCTGGCTGCTGGCGTATGCCCCGCTCTGGATACCCGCCCTGCTGGTGGGCCGGTATGCGCTGCGGGAGTACCGGAAGCGGCAGGCGGTGTAGAGACCCGCGCCGGGTATAATCTTGGCATCATGCCTAAACTCGTCATCCTGGACGGCAACAGCCTCCTCTACCGGGGCTTCTTCGCCATGCGCGCCCTGTCCACGTCGGACCGGCTCCCCACCAACGCCGTCTACTCGTTCGTCCTGATGCTGCTCACCATCCTGGAGCGCGAGAAGCCGGACGCCATCTTTGCCGCTTTTGACCCGCCCGTTGCCACGTTCCGCCATCAGGAACTCGAGACGTACAAGGGGACGCGGAAGACGATGCCGGACGACCTGAAGCCGCAGCGCGCGCTGGCCCGCGAAGTGGCGAAGGTGTTCCGGGTGCCCAACGTCGAGGTGGAAGGGTTTGAGGCGGACGACGTGTGCGGGACGCTGGCCGAGATCGCCAAGCACAAAGGCTATGACGTGCTGATCGTCACCGGCGACGGCGACGCCCTGCAACTGGTGGACGACGGCAGCCCGCTGGAAGGGCGGGGACAGGTCCAGGCGATGATTACGGTTAAGGGCGTGACGGACACGGTCGTCTACGACGAGGCCGCCGTTAGGGCGCGTTACGGCCTGACGCCCGCGCAGATCCCCGACTTCAAAGGGCTGAAAGGAGACTCCTCGGACAACCTGCCCGGCGTCCCCGGCATCGGCGAAAAGGGAGCGTCGAAGCTGCTTAAAGACTACGGGACATTGGAAAACCTGCTGTTTCATGTGGACGAGCAGCCCGACAAGATCAAGGCTGCCCTCATCACCCACACCGACACCGCCCTCCAGTGCAAGCGCCTGGCGACCATCGTCCGCGACGTCCCGCTGCCCGAGTGGGTGGAGATCACGCCCAACTATCAAACGGAGGGGCCGGATTTTGAGGCGGTGAAAGAGCTGTTCGAGCGGCTGGAATTCCGCACCCTGGTCAAGCGCCTGCCGGGCCTGGAGCGGGACCAGCGGGCGAAGACGATAGAGCAGAACGGGGAGGGTGGGGAGACCCCGCCCCCACACGCCGTAGGGGCCGGGTCCCCCGGCCCTTCACCTGCCCCGCCGTCAGGAGTCGAAGGCCAGATCGTCACCACCCAGGCCCAGTTAGACACCCTGCTGGCCCGGCTCGCCGAGGCGGACGCGCCCGTCGGCGTGCAGCTTCACCTCGCCCCGCCCGCCGGGGTCAAACCTACCGCCATGACGCTGATGAACGCCGAGCTGCAAGGGGTCGCGTTCGGCCTGCCGGACAGCGCCTTTTACGCCGCCTGGGCCGACTGGGGCGGCGCGCTGACGCCGTATCTGGAAGACGCGGCCCGCGCCAAGTCCGTCTATGATTTGAAGTCGGCTTCGGGTGTCCTCGGACGTAACGGCGTTGCCCTGCGCGGCGTCACCTTCGACGTCCTCCTCGCCGCCTATCTGCTGAACGCGGGCCGGTCGGGCTATCCGCTGACCGACCTCGCCGCCGACAACGTGGGGATGGAGCTGGTGCCCGACCCCGAACACCCGCAGGCGGGGGCGATGGACGAGGCGCGGGCTGTCTCGGCACTGGAAGCCACGCTGACCCCCCGCCTGGAGCGGGATGGGCTGGGAGGCATCTTCACCGACATCGAGCTGCCGCTGGCCCCGATCCTGGCCGGCATGGAGCGGGCGGGGGTATCCGTGGACGCCGCCCTGCTACGCGAGGCGGGCCGGAACCTCGGCGAGCAGGTGGCATCGCTCGAAGCCGAGATCTTTGAACTGGCCGGGCAGAAGTTCTCTGTCGGCTCGACTAAACAGTTGCAGGAAGTCCTGTTCGACAAGCTGAAACTGCCCATCGGCAAGAAGACCAAGACGGGCTACTCCACGGGCGCGGAAGTGCTGGAAGACCTGGCCGCCAAGGGCCACGAGATCGCCGGCAAGATCGTCCGCTGGCGCGAGGTCTCCAAGCTGAAATCTACCTACGCCGACGCCCTGCCCGCGCTGATCAACCCCGAGACCGGCAAGGTACATACGTCCCTGAACCAGACTGTCGCCAGTACGGGACGGCTCTCATCCTCCAATCCCAACCTGCAAAACATCCCCGTTCGCACCGAGATCGGGCGCGAAATTCGAAAATGCTTCGTCGCCTCGCCGGGCCATGTGCTGGTCTCCGCCGACTACTCGCAGATCGAGCTGCGCCTGTTCGCCCACATCACCAAAGACCCCGGCCTCGTTGAAGCGTTCCAGACCGACGCGGACATCCATGCCCAGACCGCCCGACGCATCTTTGAAGTCCCCGAAGACCAGCCCGTGACGCACGACCAGCGGCGGCAGGCCAAGACGGTCAACTTCGCCGTGATCTACGGGGCCAGCCCTTTCCGCGTTGCCATTGAACTCGGCATCACCCAGGTCCGCGCGTCGGAACTCATCAAGGCATACCTCGCGCTGTACCCCGGCGTCCGTGCCTATCTGGAGACCGTGCTGGAAGGGGCGCGCGAGAAGGGCTACGTCCAGACCCTGCTGGGCCGCCGCCGCTATGTCCCCGACATCAACTCCCGCGTCTTCCAGTTCCGCCAGGCGGCGGAGCGCGAGGCCGCCAACATGCCCGTCCAGGGGACCAGCGCCGACATCATCAAGCTGGCGATGTTGCGGGTCGCCAAGACGTTATCCGAAAGCAGCTTGGGCGCGCAGATGGTCCTCCAGGTGCATGACGAACTGCTCTTCGAGTGCCCAGTCGCCGAAGTACGCTCCTTGGCCGACCTGGTGCGCGACGCTATGCAGACCGCCTACCCACTCGATGTGCCACTGCGGGCGGAAGTCAAGTCCGGCCACAACTGGTGGGACGTGACGCCGGTGGGGGATGACGACGAGGGGGAAGGAAGCATCCTCATTACAAACACTGTAGAAGAGGGGCTTTTTGCTGAGGAGAACCGGTAAACACAACGCTTGATCGTAGCGGGCGTTTCTTTGACCAGCCATTACTGTCTCGCCCTGCGGTAATACGGCTACTTCGAGATCAGGGTTCATATGGCTTCGCTCGGATCGAAGGGGCAAAACAGCTCATCAAAACGCAGCAACAATCATTCAGTCTAATCTTGCGGGCCAAAGCCTTACAGGTTGCAACTTGTAAGACTTTGGCCCGCGATAATGCAACTTAAGCTTACAATCATAAACTTATAAGTTAATTTACCTTACTTAATACTCTGATTATATCGGGTATAATTGTAAGATAAAGGGTAACGTCCCCAGTATCTTGTCCTCTCATTGAGAGATGATGTAGCATCATTGTCTTCGCGCATCATCGTCTCTACTTAGGAGTTTTTATGGGTAAGTTTGCGAGTGTTCAATCTCCCTCCTGGGAGTTTCCGAGAGCAGACTTGCAATCTTATCAAGATACACAGCATGCTTTTGTCTGCCTCTGCTGTGCGTCAATCAATCATGTCCCGCTGGCTGTAAACACAGTCATAGGGAAAGAAGTTTTAGACGCTGCTACAGATCATTTCTCTGAACACCGCAAAGCGGGACGGAGCAAGGTCTTTTAGGTAATAGGATGTACTTCGTGTGTAACGGAATATATGTCTGCTTTGTAGATTGAGGAGACTTCATTCGGAAATGGGTGGGTTATTGTGAAAGATGTTGCACAAGCTCGAACTAAGAAGCAGACGCTAGATCAGGCCCTTTCAGCGCCGCTTTATTACATAATATACATTATCGGAACCAAATTACACACCTACAGAAAGGCCGCCGGTAGTATCAAATTACCGGCGGCCTTTACTTCACGACATACACTTGGGTTTTGCTCAGCCTTGACGCCCCGGCAGACGCTGGATGTCCGCTTCCAGTTGCTGCATCCGGCTTTGGCAGGATTTCAGGATGTCATCCACATCAGTTAAGGCCTGACGCGCCGCCTGATGGCGCGACAGCCAGACGGCATAACTGCCGGTGGCTATCGCGGCCGTCGCACACGCGATGCTGACGGCCATGAAAACCAGCAGGGTCATGCGCGTCCTGCGCGCATCATCCGTCGGCACAGGCGCTTCATTGTCAGAGCCGGAAAGATAATCCACGGCGGCATCGTCCACCAGGTCCACCCCCTCCACCGGCCGGCCGCTATTGTTCACCAGGATGAGCTTGTTTCCGCTAGAGAGTATACCGTTTCTCATCGGCGATCCCATCTTCCATAGAAAAGATCCGCTTCACGAAGGCGATCAACTCCATCGGGTTGAACGGCTTGGTGAGATAGCACTCCACGCCGGACTGCCAGCCGCGCAGGACGTCGGAGTCCTGCGCGCGCGCCGTCAGCATGATGACGGGGATGTTCTCGGTCTCCGGGTCCTTTTTCAAGGCTTCCAGCACCTCGAACCCGGTCATCTCCGGCATCATCACGTCCAGCACGATCAGGTCGGGCCGGTCCTCCTGGACCTTCTCCAGACACTCCGCCCCGTTGTAAGCTGTGATCACCTCATAGCCCTGCCGCTCCAGGTTGACCTGAATCAAGCGGACAATGTGCTTCTCGTCGTCACAAGTCAGAATTTTGCGTGCCATGTCTGGCCCCCCTCGCTCTCTTCAGTTATCAGTATGACATATCACGACGGCCGTGTCAATGAACAGCCACTCATCAACGCACAACACCCGCCCGAACCCACGCCGCACGGACCGCGTGAAGGCGGCCAAGTCAGGAAAGGAGGCCAGCGGCAGAGACATCTGCTGCAAGAGCACACCCCCTTCACGCCTTTGGGCGCTGCCGACCAGTTTTCGCCCGCTTCCAACGTCAATCAGATCACATCCGGCGGCTAAATCGAAGCAGTGTAGGCTTCCCCTCGATCCGACTGGCTTTTCATTGCCGAAGCGTGTTTCGTGGCCAGCTTCGACCAGCGCTTCGACGAGACCATCCATCAGCAACCGATAAGATGAAAGGACTGTCCTGCCGGCACCGTCCGGCAACCAACCCGTCTGCGCCGCCACCGTGATCGTCAGGTCTTCGCCGTGGAGCACGGCCCGCCCGCCCGTGGGACGCCGGACGCAGGGCAGATCGGGGTGGAGGCGCTGAACGGGCTGCTCCGACTGAAGCCGTCCAATACTCACCGAGGGCCGATCCCACTGATAAAGACGAATGACCGGCAGGCTCTGCCGACCCTGGCACAGTTCCGACAGCAGGGCCGCGTCGGCGTCCATGTTGTGCCAGGGGCTGCCGGGAATGCGCTCCTCCCGCCACTGCGCCTGGCGGATCACGCGGGCTGGCCGGACCAGCACAGGCAGGGCTGCCGGGCGGCGGTCGCCTCGTCCAGCTTGCGGACCGGCGTGTCGTGCGGAGCCGACTTCAATATCTCCGGGTCCTCCTCGATGTCGCGCGCGATCTGGCGCATGGCCTCAATGAATTTGTCCAGAGTCTCCTTGCTCTCGGTCTCGGTCGGCTCGATCATCAGCGCTTCGGGGACGATCAGCGGGAAGTAGATCGTCGGCGGGTGATAGCCGAAATCCATCAGCCGCTTGGCGATGTCCAGCGCCTTGATGCCGTGCTCGCGCTGCTGCCGACGCGCGGTGAAGACGCACTCGTGCATACACAGTTCATTATAGGCGACATCAAAGAAATCCTGTAGCTTGACCCGGATATAGTTGGCGTTCAGGACAGCGTTTTCGGCCACCTGGGCCAGCCGCTCACGCCCGTAGTACATGATGTAGGCATACGACCGCAGGATGCACAGGAACGAGCCATAGTAGCCGTGGATCTTGCCGATGGACTTCGGCCGGTCACTGTCCAGGCGATAGCCGTCGGCTGTCTTGACGACCTGCGGGACGGGCAGGTACGGCTCCAGGATGCTCTTGATGCCGACCGGACCCGATCCCGGTCCCCCACCCCCGTGCGGCGAGGAGAACGTCTTGTGCAGGTTGAAGTGCATGACGTCGAAGCCCATGTCGCCGGGCCGCGCCCGCCCGACTAGGGCGTTCATGTTCGCGCCGTCGCAGTAGATCAGCCCGCCGCACCCGTGGATGAGGTCGCAGATTTCGGCGATGTCGTCCTCGAACAGCCCCAGCGTGTTCGGGTTGGTCAGCATCAGGCCCGCGACGTTGTCGGCCAGCAACGTCTTGAGATGTTCCAGGTCCACCCGGCCCCGCGCGTCGGACTTGACGGTGACGGTCTTGTAGCCGCAGCGCGCCGCCGACGCGGGGTTGGTACCGTGCGCGGCTTCCGGGCACAAAATGGTGTCCCGATGGCCCTGGCCGTGGTCGTCATGGTAGGCTTTGATCAGCATCAGCCCCAGCAGCTCGCCGTGCGCCCCGGCGGCTGGCTGGAGGCTGACGGTGTCCATGCCGCCTATCTCCGCCAGAATGCCTTGCATCTCATGCAGGACTTCCAGCGTTCCCTGGACCGAAGCGTCCGGCATATACGGGTGGATGCGGGCGAAGCCGGGCAGGCGCGCGATCTCCTCGTTGATCTTCGGGTTGTACTTCATGGTGCAGGAGCCGAGCGGATAGAAGCCCGAGTCCACCGAGTAGTTGCGCTGCGACAGGTGCGTGAAGTGGCGGATCACTTCCGGTTCGGAGAGTTCGGGCAGCGGCAGGTCACGGCGCAGGTCGCGCGGCGGCAGCAGGCCGTCCAGGGGGAGCGTTGGCACGTCGCAGGCGGGAAGCTCCACGCCGAGGCGGCCCGGACGGCTGATCTCAAACAGCAGAGGCTCAAAGTCGGTGGTCATTGAGAGGCGTTCCGTTCTAAAAGTACCAGGTCTAGAAAGTGCCCAGGGCGGACACTAGGGCGTCAATGTCGTCTTTGGTGCGCTGCTCGGTGACGCACAGCAGCATGGCGTTGTCCATGTCCGGGTAGTATTGGCCCAGCGGCAGGCCGCCGATGATGCCCTGCGAGAGCAGATACTCGTTGATCCGGACCGGATCGGCGGGCGTTCGGACCACGAACTCCTTGAAGAACGGCTGGTCGGGGAAGGCCAGCGCGTAGCCCGGCAGCCCGGCAATCTCCGCAGCGGCATAGTGCGCCTTCTGGATGCACAAATCGGCGACCTGCGTCATCCCCTGCTTACCCATCGTCGCCATGTAGACCGAGGCGGCCAGCGCGTACAGGGCCTCGTTGGTGCAGATGTTGCTCGTCGCGCGCTCGCGCCGGATGTCCTGCTCGCGCGTCCGCAGAGTCATCACGAAGGCCCGCTTGCCGTCACCGTCCTTCGTCTGGCCGACGATGCGGCCCGGCAGGCGGCGCATGAACTTGCTCTTGCAGGCGAAGAAGCCCAGGAGCGGACCCCCGTAGCCCATAGGGCAGCCGAGCGACTGGCCCTCGCCGACGACGATGTCCGCGTCGTACTCGCCGGGCGGCGTCAGCAGGCCCAGCGAGATCGGGTCCACGCATGCGATCAGCAGCGCGCCTTTGGCATGAGCGGCCTCGGACCAGCGCGTCATGTCTTCCAATGTCCCGAAGAAGGAGGGCTGCTGGACGATGACGGCCGCCGTCTCGTCCCCCACCCCGTCCACATCCGTGATGACGTCCGCACCCAGGTTCATGTGGCGCAGGTAGGTGTCCAGGACGTGCCGATAAACGGGATGGACCGAGCCGAGGACGACCAACTTCTTGCGGCCCGTCAGCTCCCCGGCCATGATGGCGGCCTCGGCCAGCGCGGTCGCGCCGTCGTACATGGAGGCGTTCGCGACATCCATCGCGAGCAGTTGGCAAAGCAGGGTTTGGAACTCAAAGATGCTTTGAAGCACACCCTGGCTCATTTCCGGCTGGTAAGGCGTGTAGGACGTGTAGAACTCAGAGCGGCCCGTGATGGCCGCGACGGTCGGCGGGACGTAGTGGTCGTAGATGCCCGCGCCGAGGAAGCAGGGCGCTTCGTCCACGTGGAGGTTCTTGGCCGCCAGCCGCGTCAGGTGCTTCGCCAGAGTCATCTGGTCCATGCGGGCCGGGATAGGCAGCTCGCCCTGGAATTGCAGCGACTTCGGGATCGGCGTGAACAGATCATCCAGTGACTGGACGCCGATTGCGCCCAGCATCTTCTCGCGGTCGGCATCCGTGTTGGGGATGTAGGACATAAAGTACTTTCCTAGACTAAGGCTTCGTAAGCCGTGCTGTCGAGCAGAGCGTCGGCATCAGACGGCTGGGTCATCTTGATCCGCAGCATCCAGCCCTCACCGTAAGGGGCGTCGTTGACGGTCTCCGGGGCATCATTCAGGGCCTCGTTGACGGCGACCACCTCGCCGCCGACGGGCGCGTACAGGTCCGAGACGGCTTTGATGCTCTCGATCTCCCCGAATTTCTCCCCGCTCTGAAGGACGCGACCCACCTCGGGGAACAGGACCAAGGCGACATCCCCCAGCTCCTCCTGCGCGTGCTGGGTGATGCCGATGGTCGCGACATCGCCCTCAATCCTCGCCCATTCGTGGGTTTTGGCATACTTCAAATCAGACGGCTCGGGCATGAGAAGACCTTTCTAGACGCCGTTCCGGTAGAACGGCAGGGAAACGACGGTGGCGGGCGCGCGCCGTCCCCGGATGTCTACCGAGACGCGCGTACCGGGATCAGAGAAAGCCGAAGAAAGGCGAGCCATCGCAATACCGGCTTTGATGGTGGGCGACCAGGTGCCGCTCGTCGTCCGACCGGCCTCCTGACCTTCGGCGTCATAGACGGCGTAGTGTTCGCGCGGGATGGCGCGCTCGTCCATCCGTAGGCCGACCAGCTTGCAGGATGGTTTTCCTGCCGGAAGGGCGTTGCTCCCAACAAAGCCGCCTTTGCTCCGCTTCACGGCCCAGCCGACCCCGGACTCGAAGGGACTTGTCTGGGCATCCAGTTCATGTCCGTACAGCGGGTAGGCCGCTTCCAGGCGCAGGACGTCGCGCGCCCCCAGCCCGGCGGGAGTCGCGCCGCGCTCCGTCAGCATCTGCCAGAGCGCCGGTGCCTCCGCCCAGCCGCAGAACACTTCGAATCCATCCTCGCCGGTGTAGCCCGTGCGTGAGAACGTCGTCGCCGCGCCCGACAGTGTCATGTCAGCGAATTGAAAACGGCCCAGCCCCTCCAAGCCGCCGCCCGCCAGGGCGCTGACGAGTGACACGGCCTGCGGCCCCTGCACGGCGATCAGGGCGGTTTCATCACTGATGTCGCTCAGCGTGACATCGGGCTTGCCCTCGGCCTGCGCTCGCAGCCACGCCCAATCCTTGTCCTTGCAGCCGGCGTTCAGGACGATCAGGTAGTCATCGGCGGCGCGGCAGTAGACGATGATGTCGTCAATAATGCCGCCGGTCTCGTTCAACAGCAGCGAATACTGCGCCTTGCCCGGCGTCAATTTGGACACATCGTTGCTGGTCACGGACTGGACGAACCCGAACGCCCCCTCCCCCGTCACCGTCGCCTCGCCCATGTGGGAAACATCGAAGAGGCCCGCCCCCAAACGCACGGCGGCGACCTCGCCCACCGTCCCCGCGTAAGAGACGGGCATGTCCCAGCCGGCGAAAGGGACCATCGTCGCCCCCGCCGCCAGGTGCGTTTCATACAGTGAGGTTCGCTTCATTCGCCCAGATATGCTTTCTTGATGTCGTCGTTCGCCAGCAGCGCTTTGGCCTCATCCGCCATGACGATATGGCCCGTCTCCAGGACGTACCCCCGGTGGGCGACGCCGAGCGCCATGTGCGCGTTCTGCTCGACCAGGAGGACCGTCGTCCCCTGCGCGTTGATGTCCCGGATGATGTTGAAGATGTCGCGGACCAGGAAGGGGGCCAGTCCCAGCGACGGCTCATCCAGCAGGAGCAGCTTGGGGCGGGCCATCAGCGCCCGGCCCATCGCCAGCATCTGCTGCTCGCCGCCCGAAAGCGTCCCGGCGTTCTGCCCGATGCGCTCCTTGAGGCGCGGGAAGAGCGTCAGCGCCCGGTCGAAGTCTTCCCGGATACCCGCCCGGTCGCGCCGCGTATAAGCGCCCAGTTCCAGGTTCTCCCGCACGGACATGTTGGCGAACACGCGCCGGCCCTCGGGCGAGTGGCCGATGCCCCTTCCGACGATCTTGTCGGCGGAAAGCGCGGTGATCTCCATGCCCTCGAACAGAATGCGGCCCCGGCCGGCAGGCACAAGCCCGGAGATCGCGCGCAGCGTCGTGCTCTTGCCCGCACCGTTCGCGCCGATCAATGTCACGATCTCGCCCGCCTGGATCGTCAGCGAGATGCCTTGCAGGGCGCGTATCGCGCCGTAGGAGACTTCCACACCGTCCAGCGTCAGCATGTCCTCCATGTCAGGCCACGCTCGAAGCGGCGTCCGCCTCGCCCAGATAGGCTTCGATGACCTTGGGGTTCTCGCGGACCTCGCGCGGCGTCCCCTGCGCGATGATCTGTCCGTAGTCCAGGACCAGAATGCGCTTGCAGATTCCCATGACGACCTTCATGTCGTGCTCGATGAGCAGGATCGTCAGCCCGAAGTCGTCGCGCAGGCTTTCGATCTGGCGCATCAGGTCGTTCTTTTCCTGGGGGTTCATGCCCGCTGCCGGCTCGTCCAGCAGGAGCAGCTTGGGCTGCGTCGCCAGCGCGCGGGCGATTTCCAGCCTTCTTTGCTCCCCATAGGCTAAGTTTTTTGCGAATTCTTGGGCATACCTGCCCAGCCCGAAACGATCCAAAAGGCTCTGCGCCCCATCCATCGCCCCCTGCTCCGCTTCGGCGAAGCCGGCCCCGCGCCAGACGGCGCCCCACAGGGACGGCTTGTAGTGCATATGCGCGGCGGTGCGGACGTTGTCAAGGACTGTCATCGAGGGGAACAGGCGGATGTTCTGAAAGGTGCGGGAGATGCCGGCGGCGGCGATCTGGTACGGCTTGCGCCCGGCGATGGACTGGCCTCCGAACAGGATGGACCCGCTGGTGGGGGCGTAAACCCCCGTCAACAGGTTAAATGCCGTGGTCTTTCCTGCGCCGTTGGGGCCGATCAGGCCGACCAGCTCGCCCGGTTCCAGGGCGAGCGTGAACTTGTTGACGGCGACTAACCCGCCGAACTGTTTGGTGCAGTCCTGGACTTCGAGCAGCGGCATGGACTTATGTTACCCGAAATCCGCCCAGGCGGGCAAGGGATTGGCGCTTTTCTTTTTCGTGCTCTTCGAACGTAGGACCGGCGGCGCATGACTTGACAAACCCTGCTCAGGGCCGTTATAATGGGCAAACGCTTCCCAAGTAACCCTTATGGCATCTCTGCCGACAACCGTGACGACGACCCAGCGGGAGCAGACGCAGGAAGAGAGTCTTTCCTGGTCCGTCTACCTCCTCCGGCGACACCCGCAGCGCGTGCCGCGCCTCGCCCTTGTTCTTCTCGGCGTCTTTGTCCTGAGCCTGTGCCTCTTCCATCCCTTCTGGCTGGCGCTGCTGCCGGCCGCTGCGGTCCTTTTCTCCCTGTCGGAGTTCGTCTTTCCTGTCCGGTACACGCTGACGGCGCGGTCGGCCACGGCGCGGCACGGCCTGACGCTGCTGGAGATCCGCTGGGCGGATGTCCGCCACGCTTACCTGACCGACGAGGGCGTGAAACTCAGCCCGTTGCGCGCCACGAACTCCCGGTTCGAGCCGCTGCGCGGCGTTTACCTGCGCTTCGGCGCGGACAACCGCGAGGCCGTCATCGCCGCCGTGCGGCGCTGCCGTCAGGAGTGCGCAGGCGATGCCTAACGCCTACGGACTGCTGGATTACGAATGGGACGCGCCGCTGCCCGACGAGGACCGGGACCGCCTTCTGGATCGAATGGCCGCCGTCGTCCGCAAGTGGCGGCTCGAAGTCCCGGCCGTCCTGTTTCTGGAGTCCTGCGCGCCCCTGAGCTACATCGGCGGGCAGAGCTTGGTCGCGTTCTCGCCCCTGATCGCCCCGATCCTGCGGGGCGGCTTGAACGACGTACAGCGTCTGAGCCAGCTTCTAGCGAACCCGGAAAACGTGCGCCGGTTGATTGACTTACTCACGGATGACATGCATGGGGAAACCCCGGAATGAATTACGGATCTCGTTAGCAGGTCCTTAGTCCGCGCAGGCGGACGATTGCACTTCTAAAGACCCGGAATTCATTCCGGGGGCAATCGTTGAAGGAACCGAATGCAGCACGCAAGTGACAACTGGTGGGTGAGCGGCATCGTCGTCCTGCTGGCCCTGATCATCATCTTCAAGGTGCTCTCGGCGCAGCGGGGCCGCGTACCCTACATCCGGCGCATCGCCGGCCTGAACGCCATTGACGAGGCGGTGGGCCGTGCGACCGAGATGGGGCGGCCCGTGATGATGGTGCCAGGCATCAGCGGCCTGGACGTGGTGACGCTCCAGGCGCTCTCGATCTTCGGCTACATCGCCCGCGCCGTCGCGCGGTTCGGCAACAAGAGCATCATCCCGACCATTGACCCCATCGTGACGGGCGTGGCCGAGGAAACGCTGCACGATGCCTACGCCGACGCCGGGCGTCCCGAGCTTTACGACTCGGGCGATGTCCGGTATCTGACCGGACAGCAGTTCGCCTTCGCGTCGGGCGTGGCGGGCATCCTCATCCGCGAGCGCGTAGCGGCGTCCTTCCTGTTCGGCGCGTTCTTCGCCGAGTCCTTGATCTTCGCCGAGGTCGGCCAGCAGGTCGGGGCGGTGCAGGTGGCGGGAACGACCGAGACCAACCAGATCCCGTTCTTCATCGCCGCCTGCGACTACGTCATCATCGGCGACGAGTTCTACGCGGCCAGCGCCTACCTGTCCCGCGACCCCACCCTGCTCGGCAGCATCGTCGGCCAGGATTATTGCAAGCTGCTCCTGCTGGCGATCATCCTGATTGGCCTGGCCTGTATCAGCCTGCTGAACGTGCCCGCCTTCGCCCACGCACCCGTCCTGCACTGGGTCGTAGACTTCCTCAAGGTCAAATAACGCTTACTTGAACGCTCTTAAACAATTCTTCGCGCCCGTCCACGGGCACGGCGGCGCCTTCTACGGCAAGCTGGCGCTGGGCCTGCTGCTGATGTTCGCCGTCTTGGCCGCGATGCAGGCCGCGCCGCGCCGGGCGCGCAAAGGCATCATCGCCTTCTTCACGTTCCTCGGCGGCCTGTACTTCGCCACGGAGTTCTTCTGGCCGACGGACCCCGTCACGAAGACGAACCCGCTGACGCCTTATCAGGACGTGGTCGCCAGCCTGGCCGCCGTTGTCGGCTCGTTCGCCATCGGCCTGGGCGTCTTTTCGCTGATGCAGCTCCACACCCGCACCGTCGCCCGCGCCCGGCCCGGCTGGGGCTACAGCGTGGTCCTGCTGGTGTCGTTCGTTCTGATGTTCGTGTTCGGGCTGATGAACGCCTACAGCCCGAAGGCGACGTTTATCCCCGCCGTCCCCGGCGTTTGGGCGCGTCAGGACGCGCACGGGATGTTCCAGTTTCTGTTCAAGGGGGGTCTGAACAGCCTGACGTCGGCCACGTTCGCCATGATCGCGTTCTACATCGCGTCCGCCGCCTACCGCGCCTTCCGCATCCGGTCTTTGGAGGCGACGCTGCTGATGATCGCCGCGCTCGTCGTCATGGTCGGCTCCGTCTCCTTCGGCACATGGATCACCCACGGCATCAGCCCCACGCTGGCGGACGGCTCGGAAAACCCCTGGGCGAATCTGCGGATCGAGCGGATCGCGCAGTGGCTGCTGATGGAGATCAACACCCCGGCCCAGCGCGGAATCCTGTTCGGCCTGAACCTGGGTCTGCTGGCGACTTCCCTGCGGTACTGGCTGAGTCTGGAGCGGGGGGCGTACTTCGACAAAGAGCTATGAATACTACGATCTGGGACCGCTTGCAGGCGATTGACCGCCGCATCATCTACGGTATTTTGCTGGCGGTCATCATCGTCCCGCTCTTCATCACGGTCAGCCCGCCCTCCTACCCGAGTCAGCAGTCGCAGGACTTCTTCGACACCATCGAGCGCATCGCCAAAGAGTCGCCGGACAAACTGGTCATCATTGACGGCCAGTGGTCGCCCAGCACGCGCGGCGAGAACCAGTGGCAGACGCAGGCCATCGTGACACACCTGATGGCGCGCCACCTGCATTTCGCGACACTGACGGCGGAAACCCAAAACAGCACGGTCACACAGACGCAAGTCGTTGAGCCGCTGGCGAAGCGGTTCGGCTATGTCTATGGCCGGGACTACGTCAACTGGGGGTATCGGCCCCCGGCCAGTTATCCCTCCACGCTGAAGGGCCTGGTCACGGATGTCCCCGGCACGATCAAGAAGGATTATAAGGGAGCGCCGATCGCGCAGTTTGCCGTGATGAAGGGGATCAAGACGCGGGACGACATCGCGGCGGTGGTTGAGGTGACGCCTGCGGCGACGGCGGAACAGTGGCTCGGCCTGTTCGAGCAAAACAACAACCCGCCATTGTTGTTCGCCCCGACGGCGGTTATGGCCCCCACCTACTATCCTTATCTCGATTCAAAGCAGATGGCCGGGATGCTGACGGGAATCAAAGGCGCGGGCGATTATGAGGGGCTGCTGATCGGCGCGAAGCTGCTGGACAGGCCGAGCTTCGGGACGGGCGCGGCGGGCGCGCTGTCGTTCGTCTACGCGCTGATCATCCTGCTGATCATCCTCGGCAACGTGGGCTACTACGCCGGACGCGCCGCCCAGCGGAGGAGAGACCGATGAGCTTCCTCCAGCACCTTCAGCACCTTTTTGATCCGATCCTGCTGTTCGGCGCTCTGGGGACGATGGCGATCCTCTCGCTTGTCTTCAAAGAGAACCGCTTTTATCGCCTCTTCGAGCACATCTTCCTGGGGCTGGCGCTCGGGTACGACCTGGAGTTCGTTTGGACGACCATTCTCAGGCCGCAGTGGTGGGACCCCATGACTCAGGACGGCCAGTGGGCCTGGATCATGGTCGTGCCGGTCGGGCTGATGTTCTACGGCGTTTACACCCAGCGCTTCGCCTGGATGAGCCGCGTGATCTTCGGCATCTTCTTCGGCTTGAACGCGGGGACGGTCTTTCAGGATTTCAGCGCCCGCGTCATGCCGCAGGTGACGAAGTCGTTCTCCCCGTCCAAGTCCCTGATTCCCCCGCCGCCCAAGCCGGGCGACCCCCACGCGCTGCTGCACCAGGTCTCGTTCGTCCTGAACAACGCCCTGTTCCTGGCGATCGTCGTCTCGGTGCTTGTCTACTTCCTGTTTGCGTTCGAACAAAGAAACCGGGCCGTCCGGGGGACGGCCCAGTTCGGGCGCTGGGTGCTGATGTTCTCGTTCGGGGCGATCTTCGGCTCGACGATCATGACGCGCATGGCGCTGCTCATTGACCGCATGTACTTCCTCTTCCACGACTGGCTGCGGATCGTGCCGGGATGATCCCCTCAGACGCCTAATTGATCCGGGCGGGAGGGGATGCGCGAGCGAAGGGCGGCCTGACGCCGGGCGTGGCGCAGGTCGCGCTGAGTCTGAAAATTCTGCCACCAGGTCCGGCAGCCGTCGGCCACCATCTGCCAGCGGGCGCGCGGGCGCGGCGCACCGAAGTCCCCCAATGCCTGCATCTTCCGCGCGGTGAGGTGCTCCAGCCGGACCTCCTCATACCGCGCCTCCAGCCGCTGCCATGCGAGCGCAACAATGCGCTCATCCCGGCTGAATTCCCCGCGCCAACCGCAGGTCCAGCAATCCGCGTTATCCCGGTGATTCAGCGTGCCGCAGAGCGTGCAGAGCTTGACGGTCTGTTGAGAAATCTTCGAGGAGGTGTGATCGGCCATGACTGATTCCTTCTGTGCTGCGGGCGCGTCCGTCATCGGCCGCGCCATTGTGTCTATACCCGCTTTGCCGTAAAATGCTACTGACATTATTGCCACAGCGCGAGGGTTTCTCTAGGCAATTCTCAGGGGCCGTCCTGCCTCGCTTGACTTTTGGCCCTGATAAGATGTATACTCTCCGGCGTGTCTCCTTCCTGAGCCAAAAACACGCCCCTTTTTACTTAATCATTGATTTATTAAGCAATGTTTGACAGTCTCGCGGACAAGTTACAGGATGTCTTCCAGCGGCTCCGCTCCAAGGGCGCGCTGACGGAAGCGGACGTGGCCGAGGCCCTGCGCGAAGTGCGCCTGGGGCTGCTGGAAGCGGACGTCAACTTCAAGGTCGTCAAGGATTTTGTCGGGCGCATCCGGGAGCGCTCGGTCGGCGTCGAGATTTTAGAGGGCCTGCACCCCGCCCAGCAGGTCATCAAGATCGTGGACGAGGAGCTGACCGCGCTGCTGGGCGGTGAGCAGGCGCCGCTGACGTTCTCGCCCCGGCCCCCCACGATTATCATGCTTTGCGGCCTGCAAGGGGCGGGCAAGACGACCCACGCCGGCAAGCTGGCCCTGATGCTCCGCAAGCAGGGCCGGAACCCGATGCTGGTCGCCGCCGACATATACCGCCCCGCCGCCATCAGGCAGCTCCAGGTGGTCGGCGAGCAAGTCAAGACGCCCGTCTTTACGCTTGACGGGGCCAAGCCGGACGTCATCGCCCGCGAAGGCGTCGCCGAGGCGGGCCGCAAGGGTCACGACGTCGTGATCCTGGACACGGCGGGCCGGCTCCAGATTGACGAAGCCTTGATGCAGGAGCTTCAGCGCATCAAGGCCGTCGTCGCGCCCCATGAGATCCTGCTGGTCGTGGACGCCATGACCGGGCAGGAGGCCGTCAACGTCGCGCAGGGCTTCAACGAGGCGCTGGACGTCACCGGCTTCATCCTGACCAAGCTGGACGGCGACACGCGCGGCGGGGCCGCCCTGTCCATCAAGAGCGTCGCGGGCCGCCCGATCAAATTCGTCGGCGTCGGCGAGAAGATGGACGCGCTCGAGGTCTTCCACCCCGACCGGATGGCCTCGCGCATCCTGGGCATGGGGGACGTCCTGACTCTGATCGAGCGGGCCGAAGGCGCGCTGGACCAGAAAAAGGCGCTGGAACTCGAAAAGAAGCTCCGGGCCAACAAGTTTGACTTTGAAGACTATCTTGAGCAGATGCGCCAGATGCGTAAGATGGGGCCGCTGGACCAGATACTGAAGCTGATTCCGGGGCTGGGCGGCGCGGGCGCGCTGAAGGACCTCGCCATTGACGAAAGCCACCTGGCCCACATCGAGGCGATGATCCTTTCGATGACGGTGCAGGAGCGGCGCGAGCCGGGCCTGATCAACGGCAGCCGCCGCCGCCGGATCGCGACCGGCAGCGGGCGCACCATCCAGGATGTCAACCGCCTGCTGACGCAGTTCGAGCAGATGAAAAAGATGATGCGCGGCCTGACGAACATGGAGCCGGGCGGGATGCCTTCCCTGCCGGGCATGGGCGGCAAGCACGGCGGCAGCAACAAGACGGCCTCCAAGAAGAACAAGCGGAAGCCGCCGCCGAGCTTCAAACTCCCGTTCGGACGCCGCTGACGTGTCCGGCAGACGCTTTAAACCTGAGAATTCATACTCAAGAAAGGAGCAAAACGAATGTCCGTGAAGATACGATTGCGGCGCATGGGCGCCAAGAAGCGCCCGTTCTATCGGCTGGTCGTCGCTGACAGCCGGCGCGCGCGCGACGGCCGATTCATCGAGACCCTGGGGTATTACAACCCGTGTGTCGAGCCGATCGAGCTGAAGATAGACGCCGACCGCGCCACCTACTGGCTTGGCGTCGGCGCCCAGCCGTCCGACACCGTCCAGGCGCTGCTGAAGAAGCAGGGCGTCGGGACGCAGGCGACGGCGGAAGCGCCTGTCGAAACGGTCGAAGCCGCCCCGGCGGTTTAGCACAACGGCTGAACACAGAAAGAGCAAGGCCCCGGCCCGTCACGGAGACGGGCCGGGCAGGACGGCAGGGCAAAACGAGGAGTTGTAGCACGTTGAAACCCATGATAGAGTATCTCGTCAAGGAACTGGTGGATGAACCCGAACATGTGACGGTGACGGAAGTGCCAGGCGAGGAGTCCACGACCTACGAGGTCCATGTCGCCCCCGGCGATCTGGGCAAGGTCATCGGCAAGCAGGGGCGCATCGCGAACGCCCTGCGGACCGTCACCAAGGCGGTCGCGATGAAGTCCAAGAAAAAGGTCTACGTCGAGATCGTCGCCTAAACACACCATGCCGGATACGGGTTCAGAAACAGACGAATACTCGGTTCTCGCGGCGGAGGTTGCCGGAGCGCATGGCGTCAGCGGCAGCCTTCGACTCCGCCTCGTCGGAGCGTCCTCGCACGACGCGGCTTCGGACGCCGCCGCGCGATCCCTCAAAGTAGGCCGGGCGGTGCGGCTCCTGCGCGCCGGTGACGGCTTTCAGCAGGATTTAACTTTGACGGGCCTGCGCCGTCAGCCGAAGGGCGTCTGGATCGCCCACTTCAAAGAAGTGACGGACCGGACCGGCGCGGAAGCCTTTCACGGCTGCTCCGTTCTGATCCGCGAGACGGAGCGCGCGCCGCTGCCCGACGGGGAATACTATGTGGATCAGCTCCTCGGCCTGGACGTCCTGACGGACGCCGACCGGCCCCTGGGAAAGTTGTCGGACGTTCTCGTGACGCCCGCACACGACGTTTATGTCACGGACGCCGGCGCGATGATTCCGGTCGCCGGAGACTTCGTGATAAGCGTCAGCCTGGACGACCGGCGCATCATCGTGCGCGACGTGCCCGGCCTGGTGGACGACCCCAAAGAGGCGCCATCCGCCGTGACCGCGCGATGAGATCAGAGTGAGAATAGACGTCGTCACGATCTTCCCCGACCTGATCCGGGCCGCGCTGGGCTTCAGCATCGTGAAGCGGGCGCGCGAGGCGGGCGTGGTGGACGTTCAGGTTCACGACCTGCGCGACTGGGCGCCCGGCGTTCACCGCAGCACGGATGACACGCCCTACGGCGGCGGTGCGGGCATGGTCATGCGGCCCGGCCCCCTGTTCGACTGCGTGGAGAGCCTACCCCGCCTGCCCGAGTCGCGGATCGCCCTCCTGACGCCGCAGGGGCAGACGTTCTCACAGGCGAAGGCGCGGGAGCTTTCCCAGTGCCCCCATCTGGTTTTGATCTGCGGGCATTACGAAGGTTTCGACGAGCGCGTGCGCGAGCACCTGGCGACCGAAGAGATTTCGGTCGGGGACTATGTCCTGACCGGCGGCGAGCTGCCGGCCCTCGTCATCATTGACGCCGTGACCCGCCTCCAGCCCGGCGCGCTGGGCAGCGCCGAGTCCGCCGAGGACGACACGTTCTCGGAGGGTTTGTTGGAATACCCGCATTACACGCGCCCGCCCGACTTCCGGGGCTGGCCCGTTCCCGATGTTCTGCTCTCCGGCCATCATGCCGAGATCGCCAAGTGGCGACGCAAGGAGCGGTTCCGCCGCACGCAGTCGCGTCGGCCCGACCTCTGGGCGGAATTTGTCCCGTCCAAGTCCGACCTCAAGCTGCTGAAGCAGCTTGCAGACGAACCACCGCCCCCTCCCCCGGAGGGAGGCGTCGAGGAGAATACCATCCATGCATCCTTTGATCCAAGAGATTGAAAAAGCGCAGCGCAAAGAGAGCGTGCCCGATTTTGGGCCGGGCGACACCGTCCGCGTCCATGTGAAGGTCGTCGAGGGCGGCAAAGAGCGCATCCAGATTTTCGAGGGCACGGTCATCTTCCGCAAGGCGGGCCTGTCCCGGTCGGCGTTCATGGTCCGCAAGATCAGCAACGGCTACGGCGTCGAGCGGACCTTCCTGCTCCACTCCCCGCGCATTGACCGCATCGAAGTCACCCGGCGCGGCCTGGTGCGCCGCGCCAAGCTGTTCTACCTCCGCAAGAAAGTCGGCAAGGCGGCCCGTATCAAGGAGAAGCGGACCTTCTGAGGGTTCGGAACTTCTCGGCCACTGCCCGCGTAAGCAAAGTCGCCAGGTATCCTGGCGGCTTTGTTTTTTGCCGCTCTTATCATCCTTCGAGAACAACCCATGCAGCCTTCCGACGTGCCTTCGCCCGCCAGTCTGACCGAAACACTGGCGAACCTGAACATCCTGTGGATACTCGCCATCGTCGCCGGGCTGACCGTGCTACGGCTTGCGTTTGTCTACCTCCCCTCGGATCACGCGCGCTCCTTCGCCGAGATTTTGGAATCGGGCATGATCGCCGTCGCCCTGGTTTTCCTGATCATCCGCCCCTTCGTCCTGCAAGCGTTTTTCATCCCCTCCCCCTCGATGGAGCCGACTTTGCTGGGCAAGAACGGGTCGGGCGACCGCATCCTGGTCAACAAGTTCGGCTATCGGTTCGGCAAGCCTCAGCACGACGACGTCGTCGTGTTCCTCGCGCCCCCCGCCGCGATGGAGGGCGACCCGGAGTTCATCAAGCGCCTCATCGGCTTGCCCGGCGACAAGCTGGAAACCGTCGCGGGCGTCGTCACCATCAACGGCAAGCCGCACAACCACGCCGACATCCGGCAGACGCTGGCCGAGGCGGGCGAGTTCGGGGCGGACGCGAAGGCGAACGTCGAGCCGGACTTGCAGGCCGACCACCACGTCAAGTTCGTGGCCGACGGCGTTATGGCCGACGGTCACCTGGTCACGAAGGAGCGACTGGCGGAGATCTATACGGGCCAGAAGGACATCCCCGTGACGGTGACGCCGGGCTATAACATCCGCAATGGGGAGAAGCTGTCCGAGCCGTTCATCGCCGAGGACCCGGACTATGACATGAAGATCTACCACGGCGAGCCGATCAAGCACGAGCACGGGCCGTACCAGGAAGACTTCAAGTGGAACAACCAGCCCCTTTCGTCGGCCGAGTTCCAGCAGAAGTTCGCCGAGCCGACGGAACCGCTGCCCGCCGGCCACTACATGATGATGGGCGACAACCGCAACGACAGCAACGACAGCACCAACTGGGGGCCGCTGGAAGAGCGCCGGGTCGTCGGCAGGGCGCAGCTCATCTTCTGGCCGCCCTCCCGGCTGGGTATCATTCACTGACGCCTGGGAACTTCCCGGCTGCTTGCCCGCGTAAACACAGTCGCCAGACTCTTCTGGCGACTGTGTTCTTGTGAGGGCTTCCCGTGCCGGATGCATCCCCCCCGTTCAGCCTGACCGAGACGCTGGCAAACCTCCCGATCCTCTGGATACTCGCGCTTGTCGCCGGGCTGACCGTGCTGCGGCTGGCCCTCATTCGCCTGCCGTCCCCTGCCGCCCGCTCCGTCGCCGAGCTGTCGGAAACGGGGCTGATCGCCGTTGCACTGGTCTTTTTGATCATCCGCCCCTTCTTCGTGCAGGCGTTCTACATCCCCAGCGCCTCGATGGAGCCGACGCTACAGGGGAACAGCCGCGCCAAAGACCGTATCCTCGTCACCAAGTTCCAGTACCGGCTTCATAGCCCGCAGCGCGATGACGTCGTCGTCTTCCTCGCCCCGCCCGCCGCCATGCCCGGCGACCCACCGTTCGTCAAGCGCCTCATCGGGCTTCCCGGCGACAAACTGGAAACGGTCGCCGGGTACGTCCTCGTCGGCGGCAAGCGGTACGGTCATGCCGATCTCCGCGCCGCCCTGGCGTCGGCGGGCGAGTTCGGCCCGCAGGCGCAGGCCGACGGATATGCGGACCAGGCGGACCACCATGTCAAGTTCGTGCCGAACGGCGTCCTGGCGGACAAGCGCCTGATCGGTGCCCCGCGCCTGGCGGAGATACTGACGGGCATGGCGCATTCCCCGGTCATGGTCGTGCCGGGCTACAACATCCGCAACGGGGTGAAGCTGGATGAGCCGTTCATCGCCGAGGACCCCGACTACGACATGAAGATCTACCACGGCGAGCCGGTCAAGCACGAGCAGGACCCGTCACAGGCCGCCTACAAGTGGAACGGCATGCCCATCACGGCGGCGGAGTTCGCGCAGGAGTTCGCGCAGCCGACGGAGCCGCTGCCCGCCGGCCATTACCTGATGATGGGGGACAACCGCAACGACAGCAATGACGGCACCAACTGGGGGCCGCTCGAGTCCTGGCGCGTCGTCGGCCCCGCCCGCGTGGTCTTCTGGCCCCCCGCCGACATGGGGGGCGTCCATTGACGTTTCCCGTGACCGACTGGTGGCAGTACGAGAGGGGGGCGCGCGCCGCCGGGCATGATGTCATCGCCGGATTGGACGAGGTCGGGCGCGGGCCGCTGGCCGGGCCGGTCGTGGCCGCCTGCGTCATCCTGCCGGAAGGTTTCCGTCTGGACGGCATCAACGACTCCAAGAAGCTCACGGAGCGAGGGCGCGAGAAGGCCGAGGCGCGCATCCGAGAGGAAGCCGTCGCCATCGGCCTGGGCATCGTGGAACCGGAAACGATTGACCGCATCAACATCCTGCAAGCCTCGCGCCAGGCCATGCGTGACGCCCTCCTGTCGCTGGACGCCCCACCCGACTGCGCTCTCATTGACGGCTTGCCCGTCCCGACCTTCCCCTGCGCACATCAGCAGGCCATCGTCGGCGGTGACGGCCTGTGCGCCTCCATCGCCGCCGCGTCCATCGTCGCCAAAGTCGCCCGCGACCGGATGATGCGCGCCTACCATGCCGTGTATCCCGAATACGGCTTTGACGGCCACAAGGGCTACGGCGCGGCAAAACATTTGGAGGCCCTGCGCGCGCACGGCCCCTGCCCCATCCACCGCCGGTCGTTCGCCCCCGTCGCCGCCTGCCTCGGACGGCTATCCCCCAACGAGTAGCCGCCATGACCGATACGCGCAAGGCGACCGGCGCGCGGGGCGAGCGCGAAACGCTGGACTTTCTGGAAGCGCGCGGCTACCGGATCGTGGACACCAACGTCCGGCCCCTGGGCGGCATGGCGCGGGGGGAGATTGACGTGATCGCCTGGGACGGCGAATTTTTAGTCTTCTGCGAGGTCAAGACGCGGCGGTCCACGCTGGGGGACCAGGGGACGCCCGCCGAGGCCGTGGACGCCCGCAAACAGAAGCAGCTCACGCGGCTGGCCTTCGCCTACCTCGCCAAGCACGGCCTGGACGATGTGAACGTCCGCTTTGATGTTGTGGAAGTGGTCCGCCGCCCGCCGCGCCCGCCACAGATACGGCTCCTGCGCGACGCCTTCCCAGCCGCTGAACTCAGCGAATGATAAGGCCGATTGACAAGCCTAGACGCCTGTGCTAGAATGACGGCATGGCGGACGCGATCACCTATCCCGAGCAGTTACCCCTTTCTCCTGTCTCCGGTCCCGTCCATGCCTCCGTGCGCCTGCCCGGCTCCAAGAGCATCACCAACCGCGCCCTTCTCCTCGCGGCCCTGGCCGACGGCGAGAGCCTGCTGTGCGCCCCGCTGCATTCCGAAGACACGTTCTACATGGCCCAGGCGTTGCGCGACCTGGGCGTCGTCGTGGAGGAGACGCCGGAGCACGACTTCCGTGTCATTGGGCGGGGAGGCGCGTTTGACACCCCAGCCAAGCCGCTGTTCATCGGCAACTCCGGGACCACGGTCCGCTTCCTCACCGCCGCTGCCTGCCTCGCGCCGCCCGGCGTGGACGTTATTTTGGACGGCGTCGCCCGGATGCGGGAGCGGCCCATCCGCGACCTGGTCGGCGCGCTCCTGACATTGGGCGTTGAGGCCGAGTGCCTGAACGGCCACGGCTGCCCGCCCGTGCGCGTGCGCGGCGGCGGCCTGCCTGGCGGGCGCTGCCGTCTGCGCGGGGACGTCAGCAGCCAGTTCCTCACGGCCCTGCTGCAAGCGGCCCCCTACGCCCAAACCGATGTCGAGATCGAGATCATCGGCGAGCTTGTCTCCAAGCCCTACATTGACATCACCCAGGCCGTCATGGCCTCGTTCGGCGTCGGCCTGGAGAACGACGACTACCGACTGCTGCGTGTCCGGGCCGACCAGCGGTATGGGGGACGCGAGTACGCCGTCGAGGCCGACGCTTCCAATGCGTCCTACTTCCTCGCCGCCGCCGCCGTGACCGGCGGGACGGTGACGCTGGAACTCGGCACCGACTCCATCCAGGGCGACATCAGGTTCGTGGACGTGCTGGAGCGGATGGGCTGCACCGTCGCGCGTCACCCCAGAACCACCACGCTGACGGGTCCCGCCCGGCTGCGGGGGATTGAGGCGGACATGGAGGCGATCCCCGACACGGCGCAGACATTGGCCGTCGTCGCCGCCTTCGCCGACGGCCCTTCCCGCCTGACGGGCCTCGGCAGCCTGCGCGTCAAAGAAACCGACCGCGTCCGCGCCGTCGCCTGCGAGCTGCCCAAACTCGGCGTCCGCGTCGAGGAGGGGCATGACGACTGGATCATCCACCCCCCCGCCGAAGGCCGCTACTCCCCGGCGGCGATCCTCACCTATGACGACCACCGCATGGCGATGTCCTTCGCCGTCGCCGGCCTGCGCGTGCCCGGCGTCGTCATCAACGACCCCGGCTGCGTCGCCAAGACGTTCCCGGACTTCTGGCAACGCTGGGGCGAGGCGTTTTATGAGGGGAAAGACCTGTGACCGGTGAAGAGTTCTCCGAAGTCGGCGTCGCCGGGGCGCTGGCCCATGCCTACGCGCAGGACGCGCGGACTTTCCTCCCCCTGCTGGCGCAGGTGTTGACCAGCGCCCTGCCGGACGAATCCCAGGTCGAGCGCAAGGGCGGCCTGTTCCAGCGCGAAAAGCCGATCCGCAAGGTGACGGTGACGCTGGGCGATACCATCTATACTTTGGAAGACCTGGGGCGCGGCCCGCTGGCCGCCCAGCGGGCCAAAGTTGTCCGGGGCATCACCCTCAAAACCGAGCCGCTGCCCGTCGAAGACTGGCTGGCGGAACTCAGCGCCCACGTCGCCTCCCGCGCCCAGCAGAACGAAAAAGCTTTCTTCGCGCTCGAGAACCTGCTGGACTGATGACGCCACGGGTTGAAACCCGAGGCTCGGAAGTACCCACCGTCGCGGCGACGGAAGACAGGAGGGCGCAGTCGTTTCTTGCGTCCTCTGGACGCTGGGCTTTTCCCAGCCTCGGGTTTCAACCCGTGGCCTTCACACCCGTGGCAAACGCCGAGCGTCACATGAGCGAGTAACATCATGCCCCTCTTTGGCAAGCGCAACGCGGACGTAGACGACCACGCCCGGCAGGACCAGGAACGGCTCGCCCAGGGCCGCCTGCCGCTGGGGGCGGAGCTTCGCCTGACCGAGCTTAGGAAGAATGGCCGGTTCTTCACCAGTAACCTCAGCGTCAATGAGTTCGCCCTGTCCGTCTCCGAAGGCGTCCGGCCATTGGGGCAGGTCATGGGCAGCACTATCTACCACGTCGGCTGGCAGTACACGCCCATGTATTCCAGCACGGAGCTGGTCACCCTGAGCCACGCCCAATACCACGCCCGGCTCCTCGCCATCTCCCGCTTGCAGCAGGAGGCACGGCTGCTGGGCGCGCACGGCGTCATCGGCGTCCGCCTGGAGCGCCAGGCCTATGACTGGGGCCAAAACCTCCTGGAGTTCGCCGCGCGCGGCACCGCCATCGCCCTGCCGGGCGTGCCCGTCCCCGAGCACCCCTTCGTCTGCGCCCTCCCCGGCCAGGACTACTATGCCCTGCGGCGCGGCGGCTTCGCCCCGGTCGGCTTCGCCTTCGGCACCTGCACCTACTACCACGTCGCCTCCTACGCGACCCAGTGGGTCAACGGGGGCGGCTTCTTCGGCGGCGGCATGGTGAACCAGGAGCTGACCGACTATACCCAGGCCGTTTACATCGCCCGTCACGCCGCCATGGGCCGCCTGGGAGACGAGGCCGCCCGCGTCGCCGCCGAGGGCGTAGTCGGTGTGACGGTTGAGGACTACATCCGCCCCTACGAGGTGGAGATCAACAACCAGCAGCGCCGCGACCTGGTGGTGGAGTTCACCGCGCTGGGAACCGCCATCGTCGCCTCCGGCAGCGACACGCTGGCGATTGACTACGCCCTGCCATTGAATTGAAGCGAGAAGCCGTCCCGTGTTCGTGAGCCGCCTGAGCGTGAACGAGTTCGTCCTGACTCCCGATCTGACGATTCTGGGGGTCGTCGCCGGTAGCATCGCCTACCACACGCGGGAGGAAGAATGCCCCGAAAGCAGCCGGGCCATGAGGGGGATGACGCGAGACCGAACCCAAGTCCTGCGGGCGGCCTACGACCGCTTGGAAGAGCAAGCCCGACGATTGGGCGCGTCCGGCATTATCGGCATCCGCATCGCGCACCGCGAGATCGCGCCGGACGTCTGGGAGCATTCGGTTCAGGGGACGGCGGTCGGCGGATGTGCGCCGGGCGCGGGTGGCCGACCCTTCACCTGTACACTCACCGGCCAGGAGTATTGGGCGCTGGCCGCCTCCGGCTACCGCCCCGTGGGCGTCGCCGTGGGCGTCTGCGTCTACTACCAGAAGTTCCACCAGCGCGTCCAGCAGCAGATCGCGGACTCAGGCCAGAATGTTGAGCGCAGCGACTTCACGCGCGGAATATACACCGCCCGCCGGAACGCCCTGACCTCCCTGGAAGCGGAAGCCGCCGCCTTGGGAGCCGCCGGAGTCCTGGGCATCCGTGTTGAAACCAAAAAAACCCTGAACCGACAGGGCCGGGCGAGCCAGGGCATGATGATCGAGTTCACCGCTCTGGGAACCGCCGTCGTCGCTCCGGGCAACGCTTCACCGGCGGTTACTTATGCCCTGACGCTCACCGACTGACGGGCATTGCAACTTTTTCACGCCTGCCGGGTCTGTAGTCAATGTCATGGCAATCATCAAGGGCAAGTCGAACGACGACTGGCGGAACAAACGGAGCCAGGAACAGCTCATGCAGGGCGGCCTGCCGCTCAACGCCGAATGGCGTCTGCGGACGCTGCGGGACAACAAACGGCTGTTCACCAGCAGCCTGAGCGTCAATGAGTTCGTGCTAACGCGGGCGGAGCGGATCACCCCGCTGGGGCAGGTGACGGGCAACTGCTCCTACCATGTTGGCTGGCAGCCGGCGGCGGTTTATGCCAGCATGGAACTGGCGGTGGTGTCGCGGGCGCACAACCAAGCCTGGCGGCTGGCGCTCTCCCGCCTGCAAGCGGAAGCGCACGCGCTGGGCGCACACGGCGTCGTCGGCGTGACGCTGACCACGAAGCCCTCGGCCCTAGGCGACAAGATGCTGGAAGTGAGCGCGCAGGGGACGGCGATCCGCTGGCAGGGCGCCCCGGCGTGGTCGGCCCCCTTCGTTTCCGCCCTCTCCGGGCAGGAGTTCTGGGCGCTCCTCAGCGCGGGCTACCGCCCGGTCGGCGTTGCCTACGGCACCTGCGTCTACCAGCAGGTGACGACGAACGCGACCAAGTGGGCCACCGGCAGCCGCTTCCTCAACGGCGCGGCCCGCGTCAACCAAGAGCTGCGGGAATACACGTCCGGGTTTTACGAGTCGCGGCGCATCGCCGTCCGGTACATGGAAGAGGAAGCGACATCGCTCGGCGCGGAGGGCATCGTCGGCGTCCAGATCGAAAAGCAGATCGCCGTCCGCAAGGTGGAAGTCGAGCTGTACGAAGACGAAAAGAAGGTGAAGCGCGAGGATCTGATTGTTCGCTTCTTCGCCCTCGGCACGGCCATCGCGCCGTTTATCGAGTTCCAGCCGACGATCCATCCCGTCATGCCCCTCAGTCAGTAAAGGAGAATCACACTATGCCTAACCCCTACACGCCCGGCTCCCAGGAGGGCCTGCCGACCCATGCGCGCGGACGACTGGCCGCCATGCGGCCCGGCGCGAACCAGAAGGGCCTGTTCACGAGCGACCTGTCGGTCAACGAATTTCTACTGGTGAAAGAAGCCGGATTTGACCCGCTCGGCCTGGTCGTCGGGTCGTCCATCTACCACATCGGCTGGCAGAAGCCCGCCATGAACCAGAGCATGGAATTGGAAACGCTGACGCAGGCGATGTACCACGCCCGCGAATTAGCCATGACGCGCATGGAGGAGGAGGCGGACAGCATCGGGGCCGACGGCATCGTCGGCGTCCGGCTGGAAGTAGGGCGGCAGGAGTGGGGCGAGAACCTGGCCGAGTTCATCGCCATCGGGACGGCCATCAAGGCGCGCAATGGGGAGAGCCACCGCGCCCCCAACGGGCGGCCCTTCACCAGCGACCTGAGCGGGCAGGACTTTTGGACACTGATCAAGGCCGGCTACCGCCCCGTCTCGTTCGTGATGGGTAACTGCGTCTACCACGTCGGCTACCAGGGCGTCAAAGCCTGGTTCTCGCAGATCGGCCAGAACGTGGAGATGCCCACCTACACGCAGGCTATCTACGACGCCCGCGAGTTGTCCCTGGCCCGGATGCAGGCCGAGGCGGAGCAGTTGGGGGCCGACGGCATCGTTGGCGCGACCATCAAAGAGAATTCGCACGGCTGGGGCAGCCACGTCATCGAGTATTTCGCGGTCGGCACCAGCATCATGGCGACCCGCGCCGATCACACGATCCCCACCCCGTCACTCGTCCTGCCGCTGAACGGATAAGCGCCATGCCGTCCATCAACCTGCTGGCGCTGGCCGCGCTGCTGCTGGCTCACGGGCCGCACCCCTCGCCATGGGACGCGGCGCTGATCAGGGCCGTTAACGCCGGCGCCCCCGGCATGGTGCGCCGCCTGCTGGCCTTGGGGGCGGATGCCAGGGCGCGCACGAGGGACGGAAACCGAACGCCCGCGCTCAACGTCGCCGTCATGGGCGGCAACGCGACGATCGTGCGTCTGCTGCTGGCACACGGGGCCGATGTCAAGGCCGCGGACGAGGAGGGCAACACGGCCCTATCGGAAGCGGCCATTGACATCGGTGACGGCCATTATGGGCGGGCTGAGGGCCTGCCCATTGTCCAGGCGCTGCTGGCACATGGCGCTGACCCCCGAACGAAGAATTCATACGGGTACACGCCCGTCATGCTGGCGGACGACCGTGGCCCGGAGTGGCTGGTACGACTATTGAAGGGGGCCAAAAAAAGGGGGCCATAACTGGCCCCCCTTTCCGTGAACTTCGTGCCTCACGAGCGTTTCTTGCCGCCGTCGGCGGCTTTCACCTTCTGCGCGACATCCCCGCCGCGCACGGTCGTCGTGCGACGGGTCGGATCGCCGCCGTGGTACTCTTCCAGCATGGCGTCGCCTAGCTTGACGGTGACGCCAGGCGTCGGCGCGGTGACCTTCACCGGGGCGGGTTTGGCCGGGGCCGGTGTGCCAGCGGCGTGGGCCGCCGTCATGCTGACCATCGCCATGCCCATCAAGGCCGTGAGGAGACGGCCCGTTTTTTGTACGTTCATCGTTTCTTCCTTCGTAATCTCGCAGTTCGGTAGCCCGGCGACCGTTCCCGTGAAGGTTTAGGCCCGTAGCTTTGCGTCGCCCCCTTTCGGGAGGTTTGCCCTGTTCGTTTGCGAAGGATAACGGCTTGTGGGAACCGCTTAACTCCGATTATGCCGTTCCGCGAAGAAGTCTTTACTGATGAATATACCAGGAAGGCAAAAAATCTAAACGGCAAAAGCAGGAATCTTTCGATAGATCGCGAATCTCAGCGCATTCGACAAACCGCAAGGACGTGACCGGGGTTCAGGAGGAACGATACGATGCTCTCTCAGGTAGATTCCAGCGCCATTCTCGGCATTGATGCGTACATCGTGCGCGTGGAAGTGGACATTTCTTCTTCGGTGCCGATGTTCACCATCGTCGGCCTGCCGGACGCCGCCGTGCAGGAGTCACGGGAGCGCGTCCGCAGTGCCATCAAGAACACGGGTCTGGAGTTCCCGCTGCGGCGGATCACCATCAACCTCGCCCCCGCCGACATCAAGAAGCAGGGGCCGGCCTTTGACCTGCCCATCGCCGTCGGCATCCTCGCCGCCACCGGGCAGGTGCGGAGCGAGCGCATCGCCGAAGGCATGTTCGTCGGCGAGCTGGCACTCGACGGCGGCGTCAGCCCCGTCTCGGGCGTCCTGCCGATGGCGATCAAGGCGCGGGCGGACAAGCGGCCCTTCCTGGTCGTCCCCGAAGCCAACGCCCGCGAGGCGGCCATCGTCGGCGATGTCAACGTCTTCGCCGTCCGCTCGCTGGCCGACGTGGTCGTCCTGCTGAACGATTTCGACGCCCAAAGGCCGCTGACGGCGGACCCCGCCGCGCTGTTGCACCAGGCCGGCGCGGACGATTTGGACTTCTGCGAGGTCAAGGGCCAGGAGCACGTCAAGCGCGCCCTGGAAGTCGCCGCCGCCGGGGGTCACAACATCTTGCTCGTCGGCCCACCCGGATCGGGGAAGACCATGCTGGCCCGGCGCGTCCCGTCCATCCTGCCGCCGCTGACGCTCGACGAGTCACTGGACGTGACCAAGATCTACTCGGTCGGCGGGCTTCTGGGCAGCCACACGGCCCTGGTGACGAAGCGGCCCTTCCGGTCGCCGCACCACTCCATCTCCAACGCCGCCCTGGCCGGCGGCGGCAGCACGCCGCGCCCCGGCGAGGTCTCGCTGTCGCACAACGGCATCCTCTTCTTGGATGAACTGCCCGAGTTCAAGCGGGACGTGCTGGAAGTGCTCCGCCAGCCGCTCGAAGACGGCCATGTGACCATCGCGCGCGTCGCGGGGACGATGACCTATCCGGCCCGGCTGATGCTGGTCGCCGCCATGAACCCCTGCCCCTGCGGTTACTACGGAGACACGGTCAAGACCTGCACCTGCTCGCCGCCAGTCATCGCCAAGTATTTGCAGCGCATCAGCGGCCCCCTCCTGGACCGCATTGACATCCACATCGAGGTGCCGCGTCTGCGCCAGGACGAGATGATCCAGGGCGGCGGGACGGGCGAGCCGTCCGCGTCCATCCGGGGCCGCGTCCTGGGCGCGCGGGAGCAGCAGAAGCAGCGCTTCGACAAGACGGACCTGCACTGCAACGCCCACATGGGCGCCCGCCAGATCAAGCAGTTCTGCCACGTCGCCGACGACGTCAAGGACCTCCTGCGCGCCGCCATCTCGCAGCTCGGCCTGTCCGCCCGCGCCTACGACCGCATCCTGAAACTCGCCCGCACTATCGCCGACCTGGACGCCCAAGACAACATCCAGCTCGCCCACGTCGCCGAAGCCATCCAGTACCGCGCTTTGGATCGGAAATTATGGGGGTAACACGCATGTCCACCGCACCAACAGTCCCTTCCGAGGAAGAACTGGAGCAGCTTTCCGCCAAAGGCCGCGCCATCTACGACCAGACGCTCAGGGCTATTCTGGAGCCGCAGTATAACGGGCAGGAGGTCGCCATCCATCTGGATTCAGGGGATTACGAAGTCGCCAGGAATTCGCCCCACGCACGAAGAGCCTTGCGCGCCCGTCGGCCAGAGGGCCTAATCATGACAACAAACATCGGTCCCGCCAAGATGGACGGGCTGACTCTGCGGATGCTGGGCAATCAACTACTTTCAGGGGACAGCAAATGATGCTCGGCACGTTCAGGGACGACCACCCACGGATCACACTGCCTCTGCCGCAACTTGGTGCGGAACTCGACGTTGAGTTCATCGTCGATACCGGCTTTGCCGGAGATTTAGCGCTACCGGCCCACTTGGCGGGACTGCTTGACGGAACCTTTGCAGGTTTTGGTGAGCGGCGGCTGGCGAACGGTCAATATCTCAAATGCCGTACCTATGAGATCATGCTTGACTGGGACGATGAGCCGCGCCCGACCGAAGTGTTGGTACTAGAGGGTGATCCCTTGTTGGGAACGGTCATCCTGCGTGAACACTTGCTTCAGATGGAGATGATGGAGGGCGGACAAGTATCCGTCGAAGCCCTGTAAACTAGTTTTAAGCGCTTCCCACAGATATTGTCGCAGAAGCATGACGCGCGCGTCAGACAGGCTGACATGGAACAAAAGCCCGGCCTTCATCTCAGAAGGCCGGGCCTTCTTGACAGACAGGTGCGAACCGTGTAGAATAGTCTCAGGCGACAAGCGGCAGAGGTTAAACGGGGTCGGCGAGGCAGGCGGCGCAGAGATCGTGAAAATTGTCAGAACGAACTGGCTGTTGGCCCTGACTCTCGCCGTGTTCTCCCTCTCCGGGCTGAAAGCGGCTTTAGCACAAAACAGCCCGCCCGTCATCCTTGACAACGCGGACTGCGTGGGGACGGATGCGCTGGGGCGCAGGCTGCCGACCTATGCGGAGGTCGGCGGGCCGAAGGCGAACCGGTATGTCGGGCTGTTCTACTGGCTGTGGCATGGGCCGGACCGCTGGGGACCGGACTACAACGTCACTGAGTTCCTGAAGACGCATCCCGGCTTCAAGGATTTCCAGGCGCACCCCAAAGGCGGGCCGGACTTCCCGACGTGGTATTGGGCCGAGCCGCTGTTCGGCTATTACCTCTCGACCGACCCCTGGGTCATCCGCAAGCATCTGGTTATGCTTTCAGATGCGGGCGTGGATTTCCTGTTCCTGGACTACACCAACGGCAGTGTGTACGACGCCGAACTGAAGCAGTTTTTGGCCGTAGCCGAGGACCTGAAAGCCAAAGGCGTTCATGTCCCGCGCCTAGCCTTCTTCCTGAACTCCGAGCCGGAGTGGAAGATCGAGGCGCTGTATCAGACCTGGTACAAGCCGGGCCATTACGACGACATGTGGTTCCGGTGGGGGGGCAAGCCACTCCTGATGGCCCCCCGTCCCGCCCCCGCCCGGAAAAAGAAAGGC
>CAXTWM010000010.1:0-31783 GCA_964247915.1 uncultured Armatimonadales bacterium
GCTTGGGGGTCTGGCTCAGGTCCACCGTGATCGTGGACAGCGCGGCCATGCGCTTCAGGAGCAGGAGCCGAGCGCGCGACTCGGCAAGCTGCGTCCGCAGGTCGCGCGTCGCCTGCTGGTCGTCCCACTTGGCTTTCGCGCCCAGTGCCTTCAGCCGCGCCTCCGAGTTCTGCACGTCGCCTTCCAACACGTTTTCCGTCTGGTCCGCGTCGCTGGCCTTTTCAGTGATGTCCTCGCCGGTGACGTTTTTGGCCTGGACGCTGCCGAGTTTGGCGATCTGGGCCAGGACCGTCTCGAACTGCGCCACGGGGACCTTCACGGTCATGTCGGCCGTTTTCAAGCCGTCGCCGACCGTGTTGAGGGTGTTGGCCGCCACGAAGCCCCCCGCCTCCTTAACCACCGTTTCCACCCGGTCACTCGCCGCTTCAGGGTTGGCGACCTGGACGCCGATGGACGCCTCTTTATGCACCTGCCGCTGTAGTGCATCAGGATTGACGAGCGCCGAAGAATGGTGCGTAGCCGGGGCAGCCCCCGAGGCGCCGTAACCGCCTGGGTAGCCTCCTCCGCCCCCGTACCACCGAGATGGCATGGAGGCTGGTGACGGTGGCGGCATGGGAGGTGGCTTGGCTTCCTGTAGCTGTGATTTAAATGCTTGCGGCGAGGATGGAGCCGCCGCAGGGGCAGACTGAGAAAGTGACATCCCCCTTCCCCCACGGGTTTGCTGGAACAAAGGGAAAAACACGAACCAGGCGACCAGAGCCGCGCCGGCTATCACCCAGGCCAGGGCGGGGCGTTTCCGCCCCCCGGCCCCCAATCCTGGGGGGGTAGGACGTGCAGGCGCGCTTCCGTGAACGGGTTCTTCTCCGGCTCCCCCAGGATTGGGGGCGGGGGGGGCAATCCCCAGTATCTTCGCCCGCAGCGCAGGATCGAGGGCGTCGGCGGGTTCCGACGCGCGGAGGTCCTCGGCGATCTGTGTCATCTGGGTCAGCTCCTCTCGGCAGGACGCGCAGCGCGTCAGGTGGCGGCGGACGGCGAGGCGGCGCGGCGGGGACAGTTCCCCGTCGGAGTAGGCTTTCAGGTCGTCCCGGAAGTCGTCTCGGAACACGGAATGGTCGGTCATGGGGCGGCCTCCGGGAGCGCGTCGCTGAGGACATAGTCGCTCAAGGTCCCGCGCAGGCGGCGGAAGGCGTAGGACAGGCGGGACTTGACGGTCCCCTCCGGCACTTGCAGGATCGCGGCGCACTCGCGGTAGGTCAGCTCCTGTAGCTCGTGCAGGATCACCACGTCGCGCTGTTCGGGCGAAAGGCCGTCCAGGGCCGCGTGGACCTGTGCGAACAGCTCGCGCCGGGCAGCGTGGCGGACGGGGCTTTTCTCCTCCGGCTCGCGCTCGCCCCGCGCCTCGTCGTAAGGGGCGGCGGCGGGGTGGGCGCGGCCCGCGTGTCGGCGGCAGTGGTTGAGAGCGACGCGCCAGGCCCAGGTCGCCAAGGCCGAGTCGCCACGAAAGCCCGCCATGCCCCGGTACAGGTCCACGAATATCTCCTGAGTCAAGTCCTCGGCATCGGCCTCGCAAAGCGTGTAGCGGCGGGCCAGCCGGTGCAGGCGCGGGCCGTGGGCGTCCACGAACGCCGCGAACGCGCCGCTGTCTCCTTCCGCGATTTGCTTTGCCAGCCGCCTGTCGTCTCGCACGGGTTGCGCCTCTGTGTCTGCTCTCAATCGGTTTGTTCCAGAACGGGCTGAAAAGGTTCAAAGTGGCCGCAGCGATTTTTCAAGTAATTGTCTAGTTTGTTTATAGACAATTAGATATATTGCGGGTATCATGTCCGCGAACCCAGCGATTGAACAGGTGAGAATTCCCCTTGCTTTTGTGGTGAACCGTTGGGTATCCTCTTTTTTCCGAAGGTGAACAAGCCGATGAAACTCTTCCCGGCACGCGCAGCAGCCATTCTGATCTCGTTCCTGACGGTCGCCGCCCTCACGGGCTGCTCTTCCCACGGCGACAAAAGCACGGGAGACAAGAGCGCGGGCGGCGGAGGCCAATCGGCTTCCTCCGGCGCCTCCACCCTGCTGAACGTCTCGTATGACCCGACGCGCGAGTTCTACACGGATTACAATCAGGCCTTCGCAACCTACTGGCAGGGCAAGAGCGGCCAGGCCGTCACGGTCAAGCAGTCGCACGGCGGTTCGGGCAAGCAGGCCCAGGCCGTCCGCGACGGGCTGGGGGCGGACGTGGTCACGCTAGGCATTGCCTCCGACATTGATGCGCTGGCGAAGGCGGGATTGGTCCACCCGGACTGGCAGACGCGCCTGCCCAACAACAGCGCGCCCTACACGTCCACGGTCGTCTTCCTGGTCCGCCACGGGAACCCGAAGGGCATCAAGGACTGGCCTGATTTGGTCAAGCCGGGCGTCCAAGTCATCACGCCCAACCCGAAGTCGTCCAGCGGCGGGCGGTGGAGCTACCTGGCCGCCTACGGCTACGCGCTGGGGCAGCCCGGCGGGAGCCAGGACACGGCCAAGGCCTACGTCTCGCAGCTTTATAAAAACGTCCCCATTTTGGACTCCGGCGCGCGGGGTTCCACGGTGACGTTTACCCAGCGGCACGTTGGCGATGTCCTGCTGGCCTGGGAGAACGAGGCGTATCTGGCGACCACCAAGATCGGCAAGGGGCAGTACGACATCGTCTACCCCTCGGTCAGCGTCCTCGCCGAGCCGCCCGTCGCCGTCGTGGACAAGAACGTGGACGCGCACGGCACGCGCCCCGCCGCCGAAGCGTACCTGAACTACTTGTACACGCCCGAGGGGCAGGAGATCGCCGCCAAGCACTTCTACCGGCCCCGGCTGGACGCCGTCGCCAAAAAGTACGCCGCCCAGTTCCCGCCGATCAAGCTGTTCACCGTGGACCAGGTCTTCGGCGGCGTCGCGGCGGCCCAAAAGACTCACTTCGCCGACGGCGGCGTCTTCGACCAGATCTACGCCAAGAAGTAGCTCCCTACCCTGCGGTAAGAATGTCTTTCGCCCGCGAAGGCGGGCGATTGCTTTCCTAAAGCCCAGGGGTTCAGCCCTGGGGGAACTCACCGAAGAAGTAACGTTCTATGGCCGTAGCCGTCGCACATCCGAAGACCGACCCAGCGAAGACCAACCGGGCCAGGCGCGTCCTGCCCGGTTTCGGGCTGTCGCTCGGCTACACGATCCTCTACCTGAGCCTGCTGGTGCTGCTCCCGCTCTCAACAGCCTTCATTAAGGCGGCGGCCGTGGGACACGCCCAGGTGTGGCAGACGATCACGGACCCGCGCACGGTCGCCGCGTTCAAACTCAGCTTTGGCACGTCCGCCCTGGCCGCCGCCCTGAACGCCGTGTTCGGCCTGCTGGTCGCCTGGACGCTGGTGCGCTATCCGTTCCCCGGACGGCGCATGATAGACGGGCTGGTGGACCTGCCGTTCGCCCTGCCGACGGCGGTGGCGGGCATCTGCCTGAGCGCGGTGTATGCCGAGAACGGCTGGATCGGGTCGCACCTCTACAAGCTGCACCTGGCGCGCACGGCGCACGGCTGGACGGTTGCTCACAGGGAGCATCTGGACGTCGCCTACACGCCGCTCGGCATCCTGGTCGCCCTGGTCTTCATCGGCCTGCCGTTCGTGGTCCGCACGGTCCAGCCCGTCTTGCAAGACCTGGAGGCCGACGTGGAGGAGGCCGCCGCCAGCTTGGGTGCCAGCCGCTTCCAGATCTTCACGCGCGTCCTGCTCCCCACCCTGCTGCCCGCGACTCTGACCGGGGGGACGCTGGCCTTCGCCCGCGCCCTGGGCGAATACGGCTCGGTGATTTTCATTTCCAACAACATTCCGCTCCAAGGGGAGATCGTCCCCAAGCTGATCATGGACAAGCTGGACCAGTTTGATTATGCGGGCGCGACGGTCATCGCCGTGGTCATGCTGCTCATCTCCTTCGGGCTGCTCCTGCTGGTCAACCTGCTGCAATGGTGGACCCGCAAGCGGCTGGGGATGAGTTGATAGCGACGGAGTACATGATGACGGTTTGGCAAGTTAAACACGAGTTGAGCGAGACGATTGCTCTCATGGCGTATAAGAACTTCGACCTAAGTGCCCCGCATGTTTTCTTTGAAGGAAAAAGGCTGGCGGCCAGTTGGCAGATGCCAGAGGCCCATATCAATCCGGCTCAACCCAATGCTAGAGTCGTAGATATGCCCTGGTTTGAATACGGAGCGATACTGTGTAACGAGAAAGCTTGGAGCGTCCTCCAGCCATACATCAAGGATGAGGTTGAGGTGCTACCTGTGAACGTAGAAGGCTTCCATTATATGCTGCTCAACCCGATCAATGTGATAGACTGCCTTGATAGGAATAAAAGCAGCTTCGACGTTTACCACAAGACTGGCAGGGTGACACGCATTGATCATTATGTGTTCCAGGAAGATAAACTTGACGGAGTGTATCTCTTTAAGACACCTGAGCTAATCCGCACACAGATGTATGCAACAGACTCGCTTAGAAGTTTGGTTCTATCACACAGCCTGACGGGGCTGAAATTTGAAGAACTTCCATAGCCAGAGGTCTCCGAAGAACAATGCCACACGCACCCGGACTTGATCTCGCGCCCACTTTGGCAGACGCCAGCCGACCCCGGCTGGCGACGGAACCGTGGCCGGTCCGGCTGGCGTTCATCCTGGCGACGCTGGTCTTCCTGACCCTGTTCCTGGGCCTGCCGCTGGCCGCCGTCTTCGCGCAGGCGCTGGCGAGTGGGAGGGGGGCTTACTTTGACGCGCTCCGGGACCCGAACACGCTGGGCGCGATCCGTCTGACTCTTCTCACCGCCGCCGTCTCGGTGCCGCTGAACGTTCTGTTCGGCGTCGCCGCCGCCTGGGCCATCGCCAAGTTCGACTTCCGGGGCAAGAACGTCCTGCTGACGCTGATTGACCTGCCGTTTGCGGTCTCGCCGGTCGTCGCGGGCTTGATCTTCGTGCTGCTGCTGGGCAAGTTCAGCCCGCTGGGGGGGCTGCTGGACGCGCACGGCATCCGAATCATCTTCGCCGTGCCAGGAATCATTTTAGCCACGACGTTCGTGACGTTCCCGTTCGTCGCCCGCGAGCTTCTGCCCGTCATGCAGGCGCAGGGGGTGGAAGAGGAACAAGCCGCCATTGTACTGGGCGCGACCGGCTGGCAGACGTTCTGGCGCGTCACCGTCCCGAACATCAAGTGGGGCCTGCTCTACGGCGTCATCCTGTGCAACGCCCGCGCGATGGGCGAGTTCGGAGCGGTCTCGGTCGTGTCCGGCAAGATCGTGGGCCAGACGAACACGCTGCCCTTGCAGGTGGAGGCGTTCAACGACGATTATAATTTCGTCGGCGCTTTCGCCGCCGCCTCGCTGCTGGCGATGCTGGGGCTGGTCACATTGATCATTAAGTCATTCGTAGAGTGGAGAACGGGCCACCGTGAGCATTAGACTATGAGCATTGAAGTGCGGAACGTGTCCAAAGCCTTCGAGAGCTTTGCGGCACTCAAAGACGTGAACCTGAAGGTCGAGACCGGCGAACTGGTCGCCCTGCTCGGCCCCTCGGGGTCGGGCAAGACGACGCTGCTGCGAATCATCGCCGGGCTGGAGTTCCCGACGCAGGGGTCTATCCTGTTCGGGGACGAGGACATCGTGGCGCGGGACGCCCGTTCCCGGCAGGTCGGATTCGTCTTCCAGCACTACGCCCTGTTCCGGCACATGACCGTCTTTGAAAACATCGCCTTCGGCCTGCGCGTCCGGCCCCGCGCGACCCGGCCCGCCAACGCCGTGATCAAAGACCGCGTCATGGAGCTGCTGAAGCTCGTCCAACTGGAAGGGCTGGCGGGCCGCTACCCGTCTCAGCTTTCCGGCGGGCAGCGGCAGCGGGTCGCGCTGGCCCGCGCGCTGGCCGTCGAGCCGAAGGTGCTGCTGCTGGACGAGCCGTTCGGGGCGCTCGACGCCCGCGTTCGCCAGGAATTGCGCTCGTGGCTGCGGCGTTTGCATGACGAGCTGCACATCACCAGCGTCTTCGTGACCCACGACCAGGAGGAGGCTTTAGAGGTCTCGGATCGGGTGGTCGTGATGAACCAGGGGCAGATCGAGCAGATCGGCACGCCCGACGAGGTCTACGAGCAGCCCGCCAACCCGTTCGTGATGAACTTCCTGGGCAGCGTCAACCTCTTTCATGGCCGCGTCCACGACGGCGAGGCGCAGCTCGGGCCGCTGGCCGCCCCCGCGCCCGGCCTGGGCGGGGCACAGGACGCGCCCGCCATCGGCTACGTCCGCCCCCACGAACTGGACATCGCCCGGAGTCGCAACGGCGTCCCCACGGTGGAGGCCGTCATCCGCCACATCACTGCTGTCGGCCCCACAGTCCGCCTGGAACTGGAGCGCAGCGACGGCGGCGGCCAGATTGACGCCGAACTGACCCGTGAGCGGTTCGGGGAACTTGCCCTAAAGACCGGCGAACAGGTCCACGTCACCCCACGCAAGCTGCAAGTGTTCTTGGAGGATTACTCGATCTAAAAGTCTATCCTGAACGCAGCGCATCTTTCTGGGCAGTTTCCCGTTATCAGGAGGCATGGACTCATTCCTGCCGCCCGCAACGCCCCAGCAGATAGCCAGCGTTTATGCCCATCTTCATGTGACGCATCACGCAGCTCTGCTGACTCTTTGGGAAGGGTCCTTCGCGCTGGTTTCGCTCGTGCTCCATCTGGTCCTGCCGTGGCTGATGCTGGCGACCGGATTTTCCGCCGCTCTGCGTGAACGCGCGGCCCTCGGAGCGGCTCGGTTGCTCCGCCTCGGCCTCGTTTCCCGTCTTATGCAGCACTTGGACAGACGGGAGAAGCAGCAATATGAGGCGGCCCAGGGAACTTGGCTTGCCCCGCTGGTTGAATGGGATAAGCGCGTGCAGAGACGAGCGCGCGGCCTCAGAATATGGCGCGAGTGGGACCCGCAGTTCATTCGCGCCGCTTTCCTCTATGGCCTGGCCTATGCGTTGATCTACCGCCTCGTCCGGCTGCCCTTCAATTACAGCGCTTACCGTGTGGAACACACCTACGGGTTGACGCACCTGTCGGCAACGTCCTGGTTTAGCGCACGCGGAACGGAATGGCTTGCCGGTCTTGCCGTCAACACCTTCGCAACGGTCCTGCTACTAGGGATGATCCGCTTCAGTCCCCGCCGCTGGCCGTACCTCTTTGCCCTATTGTTTACCTGTTCAGCGTTTCTTTTTCTGCGGTTGCCGCCGGACCCATCTCCCAACCTCAAGCCGCTTCCTTTGGGCAGCCTGCTGTCCCAGCGCCTGCACGCGCTGACCGCTAAAGCAGGGATGCCCAATGCGCGCCTCGTCGTTGATGAGACCGACATAGGGAAAGATGACTCAAACGGCGGGTCGCGCTATATTTGGGGCACGCCCTACATCAGCCTCACCCGCAAACTGGTTGATACCAAACCAACGGCGCAGGTGGAGGCGACACTGGCCCATGAGATCGGCCACTGCGTTCATCAAGACGACGTTCGGGGGCTGCTGCCGACGGCGATTGGCGTCTTTGTTGCCTTCCCCTTCATCCGCTGGCTTGCCGATCGGCTTCTAGCGCGGTTTGGAGCGCGCTGGCATGTGAGGTCGCTCGCCGATCCCGCCGCACTGCCGGTCCTGCTGCTCGTCTTCCACCTCGTCACCCTCGTGACCAATCCTCTCGCCAACGCTTACTCGCGCGCTTTGGAACATCAGGCTGATGCCTACGGCCTTGCACTGACCCGGAACCGCATTGCGATGGCGGAAGAATACGTCAGCTTCTCGAGTCAAGATGGCGACGACCCCGATCCGCCCGCGTGGATTGTTTTCTGGCTTTACGACCACCCCACAGATGGACAACACATCCGCTTCGCCCTGACCGGGCAGCCGGAGCAGATTACTTATGCCAAATGAGCGGGTTCACCGTGTCGTCGTTCAGCACGTCGCCGACGGTCAGCGTCTGGAGGTACTCAGGGGGAAGGATGTTCTGGGTGCCGTTGAAGGTCGAGCCGTCCGGCATGTAGGCGCAGGTCATCGCGCGGCGCGGCTTGTTGGTCATGTTCGCGCCCGCGCCGTGGGCGCACAGGCCGTTGTGGAAGACGGCGCTGCCGGCGGGGCAGGGGCAGGCGGCGGTGCCGATCTCGCGCCACTGGGGATAGACTCTGAAGAGGTCGCCCTGGTTCTTACCAATGCCCGCGTTCTGCCACGTCGCCGTCTTGTGCGTGCCGGGGACGTAGTACAGGCAGCCGTTGGAAAGCGTCGCGTCGTCCAGCGCGACCCAGAGGGAGAGCGAGTCGCGGGACGAGAACGACCAGTAGGGGTTGTCCAGGTGCCAGCCGGTCGGGTTGCCGAAGGGCGGCTTGTAGAGCGCCTGATCGTGCCAGATGCGGATGCCGTTCACTCCGGCCAGCGTGGCGGCGACCCGGCCCAGGCGTGGGTCGAGCATCAGGGCGCGCATCCCCTTATGCGAGTCGGCGAGCTTTAGGCACTGCGTGAAGACCTGGGCGTAGTAATTGTCGGGATCGCCCTGGTTGTTCAGGTGCGGCGACGTCAAAGCCAGCCGCTCCGCGACCGCCTCGTCCGTGGTCCGGCTCCAGTGCGCCGTCTCGTCGGCATCCAGGAAGTTCTCGATGACGAGAAAACCGTTCTCCTGGTAGGAGCGTACCTGCTCGGGTGTCACTCCGTCCTTCATCGTGTTCCTCCTCAGCACATCTTCTTGCGCCGGGCGGCCTCGTGAGCGCGTCAGGGCCGTGGGACTGAAATCCTACGCTGTGGGGCGAAGACGCCGATTGTCCGCCTGCGCGGACAAGGAGGAGAGCCTGTAGCCCTTCCTGTCTCCACGCAGGTGGAGACTAGGCCAAAGGCCCCACAGCGTAGGATTTCAATCCCACGGCCACTCACGTCATTCAGCAGATCTTCTCTCGTCGGGCCGCCTCGCCGTGTCCGATGGGATGCTCGCCGACCCAGCGCTCATCTACAGGTTCGGACGCAAGCTGGTAGCGCGTGTCCGACGACAGGCGGACCTGGTCCGAGCCATTATCCAGGCTGCAATGGACCGTGAACATGCTGAAGGTCAGCAGGTCGCCCGCCCGGAAGTCCGCCGACAGCCAGCGCCCGCCCAGCCGCTCGCGCAGACGAACGGGGTTGAAGGTCAGCGCGCCGAAGCCGCTGTTCCCGGTCGTCCGTATGTCGTTGTGGTTGGTGCAGTAGGCGTCCACGTCTTTGGCCCCGTAGCTCAGGCGCAGACGGTCGTGCTTATGGGAGCCTTCCAGAATCAGGAGGCCGCCGATCTCGCGCGGGATGTCGCCCAGCGGCGTCCAGGCCGTATACAGGTCGGTCGTGCCACGGCCCATGTAGACGATGTCGCAGTGCGGCGCGGTTCCCTGCCCCGGCGTCACCGCCCGCAGCCAGGTGTAGTCGAAGTGGCGCACCTCTCCGTCCAGCAGGCGCGTGTAGAACGCCATCATGCGCCCCTCGTAGAGCAGGCGCATCAACGCCGGGTTGTTGTGGGCCAGTTCCGGCATGAAGTAGGAGCCGTGGTCGCGGCGGGCAACGGCTGCTTCCGTGGGCGTTCCCGGCTCCAAACAGCCTGCCGAGGCCAGCCGGTCCAGCAGCACGGCGCGGGTGTCCAGCACCTGGGCACGATCCAGATAGCCCGGCAGGTACAGGTAGCCGTCGTCGCGCATCCGCTCGCGCAGGGCCGCGCCGGCGCCCGCGATGTCGGTCGATACGCGCAGCTCGCCGAAGGCATGAGGCGCGGTGTCCAGTTCCAGTTTCTGCGTAGTCAGCATTTCATCCTCCCAGGAGCGATCCTGTGCCTGCTGTCACCCTGTTCGGCCCGCGCGCCGTGAAATCCTCCAAATATCTACCGGACAGACGGCGGGCGGAAGATAAGCCGCGCCTGCACACCCGCGCCGGCGTTCTGCAAGAGGGGCGTCAGCAGGATACGCCCGTCCCAGCCGGGGGGCGCCTGCCGGGCGATGTCCATGCCGAACGTGCCCGCGCCCCGCGCGAGCGCGGGAACGGCGAACGCCTTGTCCGCAGTGGCCCCGCCCTTGCCCCAGGGCAGCGCGGAGTTCCGGCGCGGGCTGTAAGAGCCGTCGTGCCACAACACGCTGCGCGCCCAGCCCCGCCGCGTCTCGTAATCCACGCGGACGCCCAGCAGCGTGTCGGCGTCCTTGCGGACAAGCGTCCCCTGCCGCGTCACCCCGACGCTCAGGCGCGGGGCGGGATGGTCCAGCACGACGCCGACCTGCGCCACGCTGAGGTCGCGCGTCCCCATCCCCAGCCGGGCGATGCAGGTGCGCGGGTCATAGTCGGCGTAGCTGTCCGCGCTGCGGTCGGGGAACCACCAGCGCGCGCGGACGTAGGCCCCGATGGACGTCGGCCGGAGCAGGCTCTTCCGGGACGTGTCGGTCGCCCGCAGCAGGACTACGCCGTAGGCGGGGAGAGTCCCGGACCACACGGCGGCACGGGACGTGACCGTCTGCCGCTCCCCCACGACCAAGTTTTCAAACGCCGGGTTGTCCACGAAGCTGGCGTGGTCCCTGTCGATGCGCGAGACGGCGAGCGTCCCCGACGTAAACGGCAGGCGGTTGAGGCGGACCGTGACCGTTTCCGCTTCAGCGCCGGTATTCCAAAGGACAACGGCGGCGGTATGGCCGTCCGAGGAGGCCATCGCGCTGACGCTGCCTTGCGTCTCGGGCGAGACAGGGCAGCGGTCCACGGGCAGCAGCGTTTGGTAGACCTTGAAGGCATTGAAGAGCGCCTTGCGGTGCAGGGTGTTGGTCAGCATCCCCAAGGCATCATCGGCCCACTGCGCCCAGTAGACCTTCGCCACATCGGGGAACGTCAACAGCCCCTGGGCGTCGGCGAAAAAGCGGGCCGCCCCTTCCGCGCGGCTGATCGGCGCGCGCAGGCCGAAGTTCTTGTAGGAGGCGTACTCGGTCAGGAAGACGGGGAGGTCGGGTCGTGGCGCGAGCAGGGGGCGGACGGAGCGGATCTGCCCGGCGTAGTTCGCGTAGGCGTGGACCGAGACGAAATCCATCGGGTGGGCCAGGGCGGCGGCGACGTAGGACGTGTCGTAAGCGATGCCGGGGCCGCCGATGAGCGCGTCCGCGTCCCCCGCCCGCAGCCCCGCCTGCGCGGCGGCATAGACGCGGGCGTAATCGGGCGGCCCGCCGTTGAAGAACACCTTGCCGCCGTCGCCCGGCAGGTCCGGCTCGTTCCAGACCTCGTAGAAAGGCGCTTGGAGGCCCAGCGCCGTCCGGTAATGAGCGGCGTAGCCGCCGTTGATGCGCCCCCAGGCGTCCAGGTCGCTCGGCGCGTCCTTCCAGCGCTGCCACGCCGCGCCGGTCTTCAGCGGCAGCGGGTCGTAGGTCATCGCGAAAAGCGGATGAACGCCGATTGACTTGAGGCCGTTCGCCAGCGCGTCAACCGGCGCGAAGTTGATGACCGGCCTGGCCGCCGTGCCGGTGATCTGGTCGAACGCCTGCGCGTCGGGCTTGCCCCAGGCCATCTCGTAGCGGAAGTCCTGAACGCCCGCCTCTTGGAGCAGCGGCACCATCTTCCGCCAGGCGGCCGGCGGCAGGAACGGCGTCTGGTAGACGCCGAACTTGGTCTTGACGAGCGGCGGCCCGCTCCAGCGCCCGAAGTCCGCCGCGAACGTCTGCGCGGCGGACGGCAGGCCGAGAAGAAAGGGCGCGGCCAGTGTCACCAGGAGCCGTATGGCGCGGGTGGCCTTCATTGGCTCTGCCGGTGCTCGGCCCACAGCGACTCGAACTCGCCGACGAGGCCCGCCAGCACGTCGAAGCCGCCCTGCCAGAAGGCGGGGTCGTCCAGCGTGACGCCCACCTTGTCCATGAGCTGCTGCGGGGTCAGGCTGCCGCCCGCTTCCAGCATCCGCAGGTATCTCTCGGCGAAGGCCGTGCCCTCCTTCTTGGACTGCTGGTACAGGGACAACACCAAAAGCTCGCCGAAGGAATAAGCATAGACGTAGAACGGCGAGCCGATGAAGTGGCCGATGTAGGACCACCACAGGCGGTGCTCGTCGCCTAGCTGGACCGAGTCGCCGAACATCAACTGGACTTCGCGCTGCCAGTGCTCGCCGAAGTCTTCCGTCGTCAGCTCGCCCTTCGTCCGCCGGTGCGCGTGGATCGCCTGCTCGAACCGGTACATGGCCGTCTGCCGGGGGATCGTCGCGAACGCGCCCTCGATCTTCTCGGCGTACAGGGCCAGCTTGTCCTTGGGAGACGCCTGGGCCGTGACGCGCTCGAAGACCAGCATCTCGCCGAACGTGGACGCCAGCTCGGCCAGCGGCAGAGTCCCGTGGAAGTTCAGGAGCGACTGCGACCGGGAGAGCGAGGCGTGGACGCCGTGGCCCAGCTCGTGGGCCAGCGTCATCACGTCCTTCATCCGGCCCATGTAATTCATCAAGACGTAGGGGTGCAGATCCGGCGTCACATAGGAGCAGAACGCGCCGCCCTCTTTGCCCTTGGCCGCCGGGGCGTCAATCCAGTTCTTGTCGAAGAACTCCGCCGCCCTTTGCCGCATGTCGGGCGCGAAGTCGCCGAAGGCGCCCAGGACGATCTCCCGCGCTTCGGGGTAGGTGATGGTGCCCTCGGCCTCAAAAAGCGGCGCGTAGCGGTCGTAGTGGGTGAGCGTGTCCAGGCCCAGAATCTCGCGCTTGACCGTGTAATAGCGGGCGACGAGCGGGTAATTGCGGACGACGGTGTCCACGACAAGGCTCACCGTCTCCTCGGTCAGCTCGTTGTCCAGGTGCCGGGACGCCTGCGGGGTCGCGAACCCGCGCAGGCGGTCCTTGACGCTCTTGTCCTGCATCAGCGTGTTGAATATGAACGTCAGCGTCCGGCTGTGCTTCCCCAACCCCTCCGTGAACGCCGCCGATGCCCGCCGGCGCGTCTCGCGGTCCGGGTCCATGATCTTTGCCAGGATTTGCGCCTGGCTCAGTTCCTCGCCGCCGAACTCAAAAACCATCCCCGCCACCGTCTCGTCGAACAGGCGGTCAAAGGCGCGTCCGCCCGTGTTCGCCAGCTCCTCCATCAGCCGCTCCTCGGTTTCGGACAGCATGTACTCCCGCGCCGCCCGGATCGTGTCGATGTAGTGCCGGTACGGCGCGACCGGCGGCGCGTCCAGCAGCGGCCCGATGACGTCGTCCGGCACGGCGGCCAGTTCCAGGTCAAAAAACAGCACCGGCAGGGCCAGTTTCGTCCCCTGCTCGCGCATCCTTTGCAGGAACGCCCCGCGCGCCTGGTCGCCCGTATCCGTCACGAACAGCAGCGACGCGAAGTGGGACGGCTTGGACGCCTCCTGATAGATGCTCTCGTACTCGCGCAGGGCCGCCCCCAGCGTGTCCGCCGTCAGATCGGGCGCATTGATCTTTCCCTTGTAATCACGCTCGAACTGCTCGGCGCGGGACTGCGAGGCTTGCAGCGTTTCCTCGATGCGCGGGTCCGAGATGCCGTCATACAGGTCGGCGAGGTTCCAGTGGACGTCGGCGCCCAGATCGCGCTCGGTGGCTTCAGTGGTCACGAAAAGTCTCTTTTCTCGTTCGGTTTGGCTTATTATACCACCACGCTCAACATTGTGAAAAAAGTTGCGATGTCCGTCCCCGCCGGGTACAATGGGGACAGGAAAGAGGAATTCCTCATGTCGGCAATCGGAACGAGGCCGCGCCATCCGGTGGCGCGCGGGGTGCATCAGACGCGCGTCATCCTGGAGATGATCAAGTTCGAGCACACGGTCTTCATGCTGCCGTTCGCGCTGATGGCCGCCGTCGTGGCCTCGCGCCACGACTGGCTGCGGTTCGCCCACAAAATCCCCTGGATACTGCTGGCGATGGTCGGGGCGCGCTCGGCGGCGATGGCCTTCAACCGGATTGTGGACCGGCGGTACGACGCGCTCAACCCCCGCACCGCCAGGCGCGCTCTGCCCGCTGGGCTGCTGACGGTCCCGCAGGTCGTTGTCTTTACGGTCGTGGCGGCGGGGCTTCTGGTTTTTGCCGCCTACGCGCTGAACCCGCTGGCCCTGGCGCTGTCCCCCGTCGCCCTGGGGCTGGCGCTCGGGTACTCCTACACAAAGCGATTTACGGCCTTCTCGCACTTTTTTCTCGGCCTGGCCCTGGCCGTCGCGCCGGTCGGGGCGTGGATCGCCGTCACGGGCCGGATCGAGCCGCCCGCCCTGTGGCTGGGGGGGGCCGTGGTGTGCTGGCTGTTCGGGTTTGATATCCTGTACGCCTTGCAGGATACGGAGTTCGACCGGGCGAACGGCCTCCACTCCATGCCCGCGCGGCTGGGCAATAAAAATGCCCTGCGAGTCTCGCGGCTGGCGCATCTCGTGATGATCGGCCTGCTCGCCATGACCGGCGTGTCGGCGGGCCTGGGGCTGGTCTACTTCGTCGCTGTCATCCTGGTGGCCGCCCTGATCGCCTGGGAGCAGTCGCTGGTCAAGCACGACGACTTATCGCGGCTGGACATGGCCTTCTTCACGCTCAACGGGTACATCAGCGCTGGCTTGTTCCTTCTCACGCTGGTTGACGTCCTGGTCAGGAGGTAGACGATGGCTTTTTATGAGATCGCGCCGGAGCGGCGCACGCTGCACGGGAAGTTCTCGCGCGACTTGCCGCCGTGTCTGACCGTCAACCCCGGCGACACCGTCCGTTTCCAGACGCTCGACGCCGGGTGGAACGTCGCGCCGCGCACGTCCACTGACGTCAACGAAAGCCCGCGAAAGTTCGAGCCGCGCGACCCGGAGCGGGACGCGGGCCATGCCCTCTGCGGCCCGGTCTTCATTGAGGGCGCGCAGCCAGGAATGACGCTGGAGGTCGAGATCGGCGCCATTCGGCCCGGATCGTGGGGATGGACGCTGGCAGGCGGCTGGGACAGCCCGCTGAACCGCCGGCTCGGCGTCGCAGAGGGGGAAGAGGTCATGCACCTCTGGACCCTGGATGCCGAGGCTATGACGGGCCGGAACCAGCACGGGCACGAGGTCGCGCTTCGCCCGTTCCTGGGCGTGATGGGGATGCCCGCAGACGTGCCGGGGCTGCAATCCACGACGCCGCCGCGCGTGACCGGCGGCAACCTGGACTGCAAGGATCTGGTGGCTGGGAGTTCCCTGTTCCTGCCGGTCGCCGTGCCCGGCGGCCTGTTCTCGGTCGGTGACGGCCATGCGACTCAGGCCGACGGCGAAGTGTCGGGGCTTGCGATCGAGTGTCCGATGGAGCGGGTGGACCTGACGTTCCGCCTGCACCCCCAGATGTCGCTGACGACGCCACGCGCGAACACGCCCGCCGGTTGGCTTACGCTCGGCGTGGACGAAGACCTGGACGAAGCCATGAGCCTCGCCCTGGACGCTATGCTGGACCTGATGGGGGAGCAGCACGGTTTAGGGAGGCGCGACGCGCTCGCCCTGGCAAGCCTCGTTGTTGATTTGCGCGTCACGCAGGTCGTCAACGGCGTCCAGGGCGTCCACGCGCTGCTGCCGCACGGGGCGCTGAAGATGCCGGGCTAGAAAATGCCGGGCTAATCAGAAGAGACGTTGATCTCGCCGCCCGCTTTTTGGTCCAATTCTTCGGCATCCTGGGCATCCGCGCGCGTCTTGTAGTGCAGCGCCTTTTCGGCGGACACTCTGGTTCCGTGCGGGTCCGAGGGCTGGAACGTGATGTGGTCGGCCATCCGGCGGACCAGTTCCAGCCCGAAGCCGCCGATCCGGTCGGACCCGTCCTGGTCAGGACGGGTGGCACCGACATCCCGGACATCGCCGGGGGAAAAGCCGACGCCTTTGTCTTCAACGATGATCGCCACATGGTTGGCGTGGTACTCCAGGATGACCAGGAACCGGCTGTCGGCGGCGGTCTGGGCGTGGCGCACGACGTTGGTGCAAAGCTCGCCCACGATGAACTCGATGTCGGCGATGTCCCGGTCTATGACGCCGAGGTCTTCCAGCAGCGTGTGCCCGATCCGGCGCGCGATCCGCAGGTAGGTCCCGTCGCCGGGCAGGTCCAGAGACACTTTAAGAATCATGCTTGCCCTCTTCTTGGCCGGCCACTGCCGCGCCACACGGAGGGTGTTCCCGCAAACGGATAGGACTGAACCATGAGCATTCGGATCGGCAGCGTGCCGTACCTGAACGAGAAGCCGCTGACGCGGTGGTTTTGGCACACCGACGCAGGCCGCGCGTCGGGCGTGGAGGTCGCCTACGCCGTGCCGTCCGAGCTGGCGCGGATGCTTCAGTCGGGCGAGATCGCCGCCGCGCTCGTGTCTTCGTTCGAGTACTTTCGGACGCCCGGCTACGCCGTCGTCCCCGGCATCTCCATTTCCGGGCAGGACGACATCGAATCCGTCCGCGCCTTCGCCCGCGCCCCCTGGCGCAAGATCGAGTCGCTGGCCCTGGACACCTCCTCACTGACGTCCGCCGCCCTGCTCAGGATCCTGCTGGCCGAACAGCTCGACTCCTACCCGGCCTTCCTCCACGCCGCCCCGGACCTGGACTCGATGCTGGCCCAGGCCGACGCCTGCCTCTTGATCGGGGACAAGGGGATGCTGGCCGACGGCCGGGGGCTGAACGTGCTGGACCTGGGCCACGCCTGGCGGCGGCTGACGCGCCTCCCGTTCGTTTATGCCGTCTGGATGGGCAAAGAGGCGAACCTAACGCCGCACCTGATTCAATCGCTCACGACCGCCAAAGCCTGGGGGCTGACGCAGACCGAGGCCATCGCCGAGGAAGAGGCGCGCCGCATCGGCGCGACCGTCCGTCAGTGCCGGCACTACCTTATGGACGTCATGGACTACGATCTGGGCGAGGAGCACCTGCGGGCGCTGGAGATGTTCGGGGCCAAGGCACGGGCGCAACAGCTCCTCTCCGCCCCGCCAGCGCCGGTTCAGGTGGTGGGCAGGGGCAATTAGGCGCTTACGTCCGGTATAATGTCCCCCTGAAGGAGATGCCCGTGCCGACCGCTGAGGAAGTCTATGCCGCCGCCCGCGCCCTGCCGCCCCCGGAACGCCTGCGCCTCGTCGCGCTGATTTTGGACGAGCTGGCGCAGACGCTTCCCCCTGCCCTACCTCCCGAAGACATTCTCAAAGAAGGCACAGAAAAACCTGACGCCTCCTCCCAACAGATTGGCATGGTATAATAGTCGTATGGCAGGACACACGCACGGGGCGACGAGCGGGCGCGGTCTGTGGCTCTCACTGGGTCTGACCCTGGCGTTCGTCGTTTTAGAAGCTTTCTTCGGGCTGCGCGCCCACTCGCTCGCCCTTCTTTCGGACGCCGGGCACAACGCGAGCGACGCACTGGCACTGGGCCTGGCGGCCTATGCCATCTGGGTCGCGCGGCGTCCGGCGACTCCGGGCAAGACGTTCGGCTACCACCGGGTCGCCATCCTGACGGCCCTGGCGAACGCCGCCGCGCTGGTCGTGATCGCGCTGGGCATCCTGGGGGAAGCCGTGCAGGCATTCCGGCACCCGCAGCCCGTGTCGGGCGGGCTGATGATGGCCGTCGCCGCCGGGGCCGTGTTCATGAACACCGTCATCGCCTGGAGCCTGCGCGGGGACAGCCACCACAGCCTGAACGCGCGGGCGGCCTATGTCCACATGGCCGGCGACGCGCTTTCCTCGCTGGGCGTCGTGCTGGCGGGCTTGGTCGTCCGCCTGACGGGGTGGACGCTGGCCGACCCGCTGGTCTCGATTCTGATTGCCGGGTTCATCCTGTATTCGTCGTGGGGCATCATCGGCGACGCCGCCAACATCCTGATGGAAGGTACGCCGAAAGGGGTGGACATCGAGGAACTGGTGAGGGCCGTCCGCGCCACGCCGCCGGTCTGCGACGTCCACGATCTGCATGTTTGGACCGTCAGTGATGGCCTGCATTTCCTCTCCTGCCACGTCGTCCTGCCCAACGACTGCACGGTTCTGGAGGGGCAGGCCGTCGTCGCCTCCCTGAACACGCGCCTGCATGACGGGTTCGGCATCGGCCACGCCACCATCCAGACCGAGACGGCGGCGGGCGACGCCTGCCGACACGAGGGCGATGCGCTTTATTGCGCCCTGCACCCGCACCACGCGGGCTGCGGGCATTAGATACCCCGCGTCCAGTCTCCTCACCATCGCAGAATGACCCGCCGCTCCCTGAGCGGCGGGTCTACCTATCTCAAAGACGTTCGACGCTGACGGCCTCACCCTCCACGAACCTCATGCTGACCCGATAGCTTTTCAGCAGCTCCAGCCCCATGCGAGGCTCAAAGCCGCCCGCCAGGATGTCCATGTCCTGCGCCTCGCCCGCCAGCAGGATGCGGGCCGGGTGTACGGTCGCCTCAATTTGGCTGCCGTCGGGGAATGTCACCGTCCGTGCGCCCGTCTGCGGCAGGCCCAAGGCGGCGACTTCGGCGGCGGGAAGAAGCAGACCTTCGCCGAAGCCGGTGGAAAGGAGGACAGGAAGCTTCCGCTCCTGCCCGTTCGCGCCTTGTATGACGATTAAGACCATAGGGCGCAGGTCCGCGCCGATGCTGCCGATGACCATGTTCGTGTCTCCCTTCCTGAAAACGGCCTCCGGTGACTATTTTGCCTGCGCTGGCGGAGCAGTTTGACGATAGCCGCATGGGAGGCGCTGTGATCGCGGGCGTTGACGTCCGCGCCACGGGCCAGCAGAACGGCAACCGTAGCGAAGTCGTTGGTTGCGACCGCCTTGTGAACGCCATTGTTCGACGGCCTTCTGGCGAGAAACGGGGCGTACTTCAAGTGTGCGGCGACCTGGGTCTGGTTGTCTTGACGTTCGGTGCCGATGGGGAAGATTTGCCCACATCAACCCGCCATTGACCGTCCTCTAGGAGCGCCCGGAAGGGAGGTTTGTGGGCGTTACGCGGCACGATCTTCACCTGTGTCGGGCTGAGGACGTGGAAGTCACACGCGGTCGGGGCGGGGAACAGGTCCTTCGCCATCAGTGAGTTCGTATGGCCGATGGCGGGGTGGCTCTTCTCATAGACGTCACTTAGCACGAGTACATCCGTCAGAAATTGGTGTCCACGAGCCACTAGGGTGGGCGGCAATGTCCCTGACTGACTCGCTGCGTCCGTGACGCTTTTATCGTAAAGCGAATAGCGGTTCATCAGCGCATAGGCTTGACCCTGGAACGTCTTTTCCGAGGCTTTCCGGGCCGCCGCCTCCTGGGCCGTGATCGGGTGCGCCAGCGCCTTGGACGTACTTACGTCCGCTTCCACGCCGGACAGCGCACTAGCCATTATAAGTTCGCTGATTTCGTCAAGGCCGATGTTGGCAGCAAATTCTTTGGAGACGGCCCCATTCAACTCGACAAGGCCCTTCGCCTGGTAGGCGCGGTCCAGCGCCTGCCGCGCCCCTTCCAGCGGCGACGAAGCCCCGGCGGCAGGGGGCGGGGGAGCGCACAGGGACGCACCGGGGGCCACGGAAAGGCCCCCGATGACGCAGACGCTCCATAAGCAGGTGGAGAGGCGGAAATGAAACGAACGCATTTCAGAACCTCTCACAAGTCCAGCAGGATGGGCAGGATCATGGGGCGGCGGGCGGTCTTCTTGTAAAGGAACTTGCCCACGGCGTCGCGCAGGTCCTGCTGGACGACCATCCAGTCGTTGTCCTCTTCGGGCAGGTTCTTGATCTTGTCCACGATGACCTGCTTGATCTGCTCGACCAGCTCCTCGGACTGGTCCATGTAGACGAAGCCGCGCGAGATGACCTCGGGGCCGGAGACGATCTCGCCGGTCTCCTGGGAGATGCCGACCACCAGAACCAGGAAGCCGTCCGTCCCAATGTGCAGGCGGTCGCGCAGGACGACCTCGCTGACGTCGCCGATGCCCGTGCCGTCAATCAGCACCGCGCCGCTCTTCTCGACGCGGCCCACGACGCCGGCCACGTCCTCGCCGACCTCGACGATGTCACCGATCTCCGCCCGGATGATGTCCTCTGGGGGCCAGCCCATCTCCTCGGCGATCTTGGAGTACATATGCAGCATCCGGTACTCGCCGTGGACGGGCATGACGTACTGCGGCTCAACGATGTTGAGCATCAGCTTCAGCTCCTCGGCGTAGCCGTGGCCGGAGACGTGGACCTTGGCGATGCTGTCATAAAAGACGTTCGCGCCGCGCCGGAACAGGTGGTTGATCGTCCGGTACACGGCGTCCTCGTTGCCGGGGATGGCGGAGGCGGACAGGATGACCGAGTCGCCCGCCACGATCTTGATCTTGCGGTGGTCGTCCACGGCGATGCGCGAGAGCGCGGCCATCGGCTCGCCCTGAGAGCCAGTCGTGATGACCGTCACCTGCTGCGGGAAGTAGTCCTCGATCTCGTCGGCCCGGATGCGCGTGCCCTCGGGGACGCGCAGGTAGCCCATCTGCTGGGCCATGTCCATGTTCCGCTCCATCGAGCGGCCCATCAGCGCGACCTTGCGGCCGTACTTGACCGAGAAGTCAATCGCCTGCTGGACCCGGTGGACGTTGGAAGCGAAGCAGGCCATGATGATCCGGCGCGGGGCGTCCTTAAAGATCGAGTCGAAGGCGTCCCCGACGACCCGCTCCGAGGGCACGAAGCCGGACCGCTCGACGTTGGTGCAGTCGGACAGGAGGACCAGGACGCCCTCCTGGCCGATGCGGGTCAGGCGGGCGATGTCAAAAAGCTGGCCGTCCACGGGCGTCTGATCGAACTTGAAGTCGCCCGTGTGTACCAGCGTCCCCGCCGGCGTATGCACGGCGAAGCCCACGGCATCCGGGATGGAGTGCGCGACGCGGAACGGCTCGACGTCGAACAGGCCGACCTTGAACCGGTCCTCCGCGCTGAAGGTGTGCAGCTTGGCGCGGTCCAGCACCTTGTACTCACTCAGCTTGCCTTTCGTGAAGCCGATGGTAAGGCGCGTGCCGTAGACGGGGACGTTGAGCTGTTTCAGGACGAAGGCCAGCGAGCCGATGTGGTCCTCGTGGCCGTGGGTCAGGATGATGCCCTTGACCATCTCCTTGTGTTCGAGCAGATACGAGATGTCGGGGATGACGAGGTCAACCCCGAGCTGCTCCGCGCCGGGGAAGGCCAGCCCGCAGTCAATGACGAGGATCTCGTCGCCGCAGCGGACGGCGGTCATGTTCTTGCCGATCTCGCCGATCCCGCCCAGCGGGATGATCTGGAGCGTGCCGGTGCTCGTTCTGGCACCCGCCGTCTTGGGGCTTGTCTTGGTACTGGCTTTTTGGCCGGTACTTGCTTTGGTGGTTTGTGTTGTCATAATGGGGTTCGGATGATCTTTTTGGCCGGCGCGGCGTCAGCCGCGCAGCAGCCCGTAGTCTTTCAAGGCGGCGTGAATCAGGCCGCGCTCTCTTTCGTTGGCCTCGACCAGCGGCAGGCGGACGCGGCTGGACGGCAGGACGTCCATCATCGCCAGCGCCGTCTTGGTCGGGACGGGGCTGGGGGCGCTGAACATCGCCCGCGTGATGGACAGCGTGTTCAGATGAATGCGGCGGGCGGTCTCAAAGTCGCCGCTGAAGAACGCCTGGTGCATCTTTTGGAGGTCGGGGCCGACGACGTGCGAGATCACGCTGATGTTGCCCACCCCGCCGAGCGCGAGGATGGGCAGGTTGACCTCGTCCGCCCCGCCATAGACCTGGAAGCCCTCGGGGGCGCCCAGGATGATCTCGCCGACCTGCTCCAGCAACTTGCTGGAATCTTTGATGGCGACGATGTTCTCGATCTGGGCCAGGCGCAGCACGGTCGCGGCTTCCAGGTTGACGCTCGTTCGGGCGGGCACGTTGTAAAGCACGAGGGGCAGTGCGCTCGCCCCGGCGACTGCCCTGTAGTGCTGGTACAGGCCCTCCTGAGACGGCTTATTGTAGTAGGGGGTGACGACCAGCAAGCCGTCCACGCCCGTCGCCGACGCTGCGCGGGACAGTTCGACCGTCTCGGCGGTGTCGTAGCTGCCCGTTCCGGCCAGGACTCTGGCCTGGCCCTGAACGGCCTTCACGACGGTCTCGTACATCCGCATCTTCTCGTCCAGGCTCAGGGTCGCGCTTTCGCCGGTCGTGCCGGTGACGACCAGGCCGTCGGAGCCGTGCTCGGTCAGCCACTGCGCCATGCGCCCGGCTTCGGCATAGTCCACGTTCCCCGCCGCATCGAACGGCGTGATCATGGCGGTCAAGACGCGGCCAAAAATCGGCTCATTAGTTGCCATTATGTCTTCCTCAACAGGTTTTGCTCGACCAGGCTTTCGGCGATCTGGACGGCGTTGGTCGCCGCGCCTTTCCGCAGGTTGTCGCTGACGACCCAGAAGTTCAGGCCGTTCGGATTGCCCAGGTCCTGCCGGACGCGGCCCACGAACGTCGTGTCTTTGCCGGCGGCAAACAGAGGCGTCGGGTAGGCGCGGTACGGGTCTTCGCCGCCGGTCTCATCCAGGACGGCGATGCCAGGCGCGTCGTGCCAGAGCGCGCGGGCGTCGGCGGGCGTGAGCGGGCGCTCGGTCTCGACATAGACCGCCTCGGAGTGGCCGACGAAGACCGGGACGCGGGCCGCGACGAGGGGCGTGATGCGGATTGCGTCGTCGCCCATGATCTTGCGCGTCTCGTGGACCAGCTTCATCTCCTCCGACGTGTAGCCCGCGCCGTCGAAGCCGCCGATCTGCGGGATGACGTTGGCGGCGATCTGGACCGGGAACGCCGGGCCGGGCCGGGTGACGGCGCGGCCCTCAGACAGCGCCACGTTCTGGTCCTTCAGTTCCTCGACCGCCGCGCCGCCCGCGCCGGACACGGCCTGATAGGTCGCGACCAGGACGCGCGTGACGCGGACCGCGTCGTGCAGCGGCTTCAGGGCGAGGACGAGCTGGGCCGTCGAGCAGTTCGGGTTGGCGACGATGCCCTCGTGCCGTTTGAGGGCCTCGGCGTTGACTTCCGGGACCACGAGCGGGACGTCGGGGCGCATCCGAAAGTCTGCGCCGTTGTCAATGACGACCGCCCCGCGCTTCACCGCTTCGGGGCCGAAGGTGACGGCGGCCCCTTTCTCGCCCTCGGTCCCGGCGAACAGGGCGATGTCTATGCCCTCGAACGCCTCCGGCGTCGTGGCGCGGACCGCGTAGTCGCGGCCCTCGACCGTCAGCACCCGCTCGCTCCGGGCCAGGACGCGCACCTCTCGGGCGGGGAAATGATGCTCGGCAAGGACCCGCAGCATTTCTTTCCCGACCGCGCCCGCGCCGACAACGGCGACGTTGTATGGAGACATGATTCCTACTTCCTCGTCATCTCAGACATCTCCGGCAGGCAGATAACCCGGTGGAGCTGCTCGCAGAGGTAGTCCAGAAGGGCCGTGTTGTCCGCCGCGGCGGCCCCGGTGTGGAAGTGCAGGCCCTCCTGGGAAACGTCCTCGGTCAGCAGGACGATCGGGATGCGGGCGGCTTCCTCCTCGGCTTTCAGGGCGTGGAGCAGATCGAACAACTCACGGTCGGGCGCGGCGGTGTCCAGCAGAATCAGCGCGGGCGAGGCCGTGATGACATACGAGACGGCTTCCGGCGCGGTCTCGACGAGCTGCAGCTCGATGCCCTCGGAACTGAGCTTCGACGCGGCCCCCTCCAAGTCCTTGCCGACCGCCGTGTCCCGCCCGCACACCGCCAGCGCCTTGCGGCTTCCGGGCCGCGCCCGGACCACCGAAGTGACGGCGGCGAGCAGCTCGGTCTGCGAGAAGGGCTTCTGCAAGAACGAGAACGCGCCCATCGCCATCTCCCCGCGCGCCGGATCTCCCAGGACGGACAGGACGATGATCGGAATGGGCAGCGTGGCGCGATCCGCCTTCAGCGCGCGCAGGGCGCGCAGGCCGTCCATGTCGGGCATCATCATGTCCAGCGTGATGGCGTCCGGCTTGTGCATCCGTGCCTTCTGCCGCGCCTCCCGACTGTCCGAGGCCTCCAGCGTGCCGTAGCCGCGCCGGTGCAGGGCGTGGCGAATCAGGCTGCGGACGTAGGCGTCGTCGTCCACGATCAGGACCAGGCCGATGCCGCGGTCCGGGAGCGCGACCGGGGCGGGAGCGCGGCTGTCCGCCGCTTCCAGGAAGAGCGGCAGGGTGAAATAAAAGCGGCTGCCCCGGCCCGGCTCGCTCTCGACCCAGATCGCGCCGCCGAGCAGCTCGATGATGGTCTTGGCAATGACCAGCCCCAGCCCGGTCCCGCCCGCCTCGCGCGTGCTGCTGTTGTCGGCCCGGAAGAACTTCTGGAACAGCTTGGGCTGGTCCTCGTCCGCAACCCCGATGCCGCTGTCCGCGACACAGGTGGTGACGCTGGCCTCGCCCGAGACTTCCAGGCTGACCTTGACCCAGCCGCCTTCTGGGGTATACTTGATGGCGTTGGAAACGAGGTTCGCCAGGACCTGCGTCACCTTGTCCGAGTCGCCCCGGACGGACGGGATCGTCTCGGGCAGGCTGGCGTCCATGCTGATCCCCTTCTCATCGGCGGCGGCCTTCATCAGCCGGAGCGTGTCCGAAACGATGGCCCGGTAGTCAATCGGCTCGTGCTTGATCTGGATGGAACCGGACTCGATCCGCGAGATGTCCAGGATGTCGTTGATCAGGTTGGAGAGCCGCGTCGTGCTGCTCTGGATGATGCCCAGGAACTCGGACTGCAACTCGGACAGCTCGCCGGTCGCCCCGGACAGCAGCAGGTCCGTGTAGCCCTTGATGCTGGTGAGTGGCGTCCGCAGCTCGTGGGAGACGACCGAGATGAAGTCCGTCTTCATCTTGTCCAGCTCCCGCTCGCGCGTCACGTCCCGCAGGACCAGGATGCGCCCGATGGTCTCCTGCCCGTCCTCGCCCTGGACGGGGGCCGTGTAGAATTGCAGGAAGCGCTTGTCCGAGCCGTCCAGCGCGATGATCTCCTCGGCGACTCCGCGCTCGTCCTGCACGTCGCCGGGCAGGAGGGCGGCCAGGCGGCTGCTCAGCCGGGCCAGCCGCTCCAGCAGCAGCGGGGGGGCCTCCTCGACCGTGTGGTGCAGGAGCGCTTCCGGGCGGCTGCCCAGCAGTTCGCCGAAGCGCCGGTTGATCAGGACGAAATGGCCCTGCCGGTCCAGCATGGCGATGCCGTCATTGGCGGCGTTCAGGACCGACTCGAAGCGGTGGTTGAGCGTCGCCAGCACGCCGTTCTGCTCGCGCAGGGCGCTCTCGCGCTGGGCGATGACGCCCGCCATGTGGTTGAAGGCGCGCGCCAGGTCGGCGAACTCGTCCCCCGCGCTGGCGACCACGCGCGACTGGTAATCGCCCTGCTCGATCCGCTCCGCGCCGCGCCTTAACTGCCCCAGGTGCAGCGTGATCGGGTGCGTGAGCAGGCGGCCGATGACCACGGCGGGGATGAGGACGACCACCATGCCCAGGGCGTAGTCGCGCAGACGGATCGAGTCCCCTTGCAGGTGGATGAGGACGATGCCGATCAGCAGCGTGAAGGCCAGTGGGATCAGATAAGCCAGCACGATCCGGTTTGCGATTTTGCGGCCGAACGACATCGTGTTTCGGTGACAGGTTTCGGTAACAGAGTGACTTCAAGAAAGCCGGTTCAAGAACGCGCGTATGTCCCCAGCAGCTTCCCCCCAAACGTCTTTAGAATACCCGAAAACTCGCACAATCGTGGTCGTGCCGACCTACAATGAGGCCGACAACCTTGAAAAAGTGGCGTGGGAAGTTCTGAAACAGCCCGCCCGCGCGGACCTCCTCATCGTGGACGACAATTCCCCCGATGGCACCGGGCGGCTCGCCGACGCCCTGGCCCTGTCTCCCGAGGCGGAAGGCCGGGTCCACGTCCTGCACCGGGCGGCGAAAGAAGGTCTGGGACGGGCCTACCTGGCCGGTTTCGCCTGGGCGCTGGCGCGGGACTATGAGGCCGTCTTGGAGATGGACGCCGACCTGTCGCACGACCCGCTTTACCTGCAAAGCATGATTGAGGCCGCGCGCACCTCGGACGTGGTCATTGGCTCGCGGTATCTGAACGGCATTTCGGTCATCAACTGGCCCCTGCGCCGCATCCTGCTCTCCTGGGGCGCGAACTGGTATGTGCGGACGGTGACGCGGCTGGCCGTCAACGACTGCACGAGCGGCTACCGGCTCTACCACCGCCGCGTCCTGGAAGCGGTTGGGCTGGACACCGTCCGCTCCAACGGCTACTCGTTCCAGGTGGAGATGACGTTCCGGGCGCAGCTCGCCGGCTTTCGGGTTTCCGAAGTGCCGATCATCTTCATGGAGCGACGGGCGGGCCAGTCAAAGCTGTCCAAAGGGGTCGTGTGGGAGTCGTTTGTGATGCCGCTCAAGCTGCGCTGGCGCGAGCGGGCTTTAAGGCGGCAGATAGGCAAGACAAAATGATTAGTCAGAACACAAAAAAGTCTTCAAATTCCCTTTCAATTTGCCACCATATGTGGTACTATATATTTACAGATGAGTGACGCCGAAAAACTGTTGCGGAACTGGCGACAGAGTCCGCCTCGTGACGGTGCGAGGTGTGAGGACGCACTAAAAGTGATGGCGTTCCTGGGGCTGGATGTGGAAAGCAATAACGAGGGACACTATCAGGCGTTTCACAAAGCTCTGCTGACTGACCCTCGTTTTCGCTTCGGCTCATTCACCGTTAACTGTCACGCTAATGGCGTGCAGGGTAAGGCGCATCCAGGAGCAATCTCTGACATACTCAAGGCGGCCAAAGTTATCCAGGCTGCACAGCAGAAAGAACAGCAGGACGATGAAGACACTGACTAAGACCACAGAAGATCGCACAGAACACAACCGCAAGATGGTTGAGTCCTACCCGATTCAGGTCTCAGCTCTTTCCAAAGAAGAAGGAGGCGGCTTCCAGGCTTTGTTCCCGCCCCTTGCCCGCAGCGCCGTTGGCTACGGCGCTACGCCCCAGGAAGCCATCGCTGATCTGCAAAAGGTAGTTCCACTCTTTTTGAAGATGATGGACAAGACGGAGCAAACACTTCCTGAAGCAGCAACGGAAAAGGATTGGGACGAATTCAGCGGCAAGTTCAATGTCCGTGTCGCCAAAGTTCTCCACGCCCAACTTGTCGAGTTGGCCGGGGATCAAGGAGTCAGTTTGAACTCGCTGGTTCAGACCATCCTCACGTCTGGAGCTACCGCGCTCGCTGCGGGAAAGATGTTCGGGGCCTTGGAACGTCCTGAAATTAAGTCAAAGTCACCCTATCTTTGGGACGAGAAGAACGTGCCGGTCGTCAAGGTCTTCAGCGTCGAAGCATACATCGCGCAGGAGCGCGTTGCCGATGAATGGCTGCTCACTCAGGAAGGCTGACCATGGCTAAGATCAAGACACCATACATCACCGAGGAGGAGTTTTTCCACATCTTACAAAGGTTGGAAATCCTCCACATCGATGTAGACGACTTTTCCGGCAAGGTATTTAACCGTGGGCGGTTAATTGCAAGAGACACCAAGCGCAAAGTCGGTGTCACGGAGAAGTCCGAGTTCCGTTGTGGTGATGACACGGAAGTCATCGTCTGGCATTCATACCAGGTGACGGTCATGGCGGAGGATGAGGAGAAGGACGAGAAATTGCTCATGCTCGCTCTCAAGTTTCGCCTCCTCTATGACAGTAAGGAACCTTTTACACAAGAGTTCTTTGAGCAATTCCGCCAACTCTCACTACGGGTGCAAACTTTACCATTCGCGCGTGCGTGGATACATGACCATTGCCTGCGGATGGGTGTTCCTCCGCTTATAATGCCGCTCATCCGCACACAAAAATAACAGCAAGTAGGGCCCTTACAGCAAGTTCTCCAGCCCGTACACCAACTCGCCGCCGTTGGCGGCCAGTGTAGGGGCGTGGCGGACGGCGAGGATGACGCCCGGCATGAAGGATTTGCGGTCCAGGGAGTCGTGCCGCAACGTCAGCGTCTGGCCCAGGCCGCCGAAGATGACCATCTGGGAGGCGACGAAGCCGGGCAGGCGGACGGAATGGACGGGAACGTCCCCCACCCCCTTGCCGCCGCGCGCGCCGGGGATCTTCTCGAAAGCGTCCGGGGGGAGCGGGGTGGGTCTGACCTCCTCACGGCCCTCGGCGATCATCTCGGCAGTCTTGGCCGCCGTGCCCGAAGGCGCGTCCAGCTTCTTCTCGTGGTGCATCTCGATGATCTCGGCATCGGGCATGTGCCTCGCGGCCAGCCGGGCGAACTGCATCAGGAGGACGGCCCCGATGGCAAAGTTCGGGGCGATGAGCGCCCCGCATTGGTGCCGACGGCACAGGTCGCGGACGTGGTCCACATCGGTTGGCGACAGCCCGGTGGTGCCGACGATGGGGACGACTCGGGCCGCCAGAGCCGTTTCGATGTTGCCCATGACGGCTCCGGGGACGGAGAAGTCCACCAGGGCGACGGGCCGTGATCCGGCCAGTGCGTCCGCCAGATCGTCCCCCTTGTCCAACTCGGCCACCAGGGTCAAGTCCGGCTCGGCGTGGACGGCGGCGACCACCTCGCGGCCCATGCGGCCCAGAGCGCCTGAAACGGCGACGGTGATCTGCTCCGTCATTTGCCCGCCTTCTCCGCCTTCTTGACCTCCGCCTTTTTCGCGGGCTTCTCCACCTTGTCGCTCTTTTTGCCGGCCCCGCTCTTCCCCGGTTTAGCGAACGGGCCGACGGTCGCCATCGCGTAGGCATCCGCGCCGAAGATATGTTCCGCGACCTCGGCGATGTCGTCCAGCGTCACCGACGTGATCTTGCCCATGATCTCGTCAATCGGGATTACGCGGTCATAGGTCAGTTCGTTGCGCCCGATCCGCATCATGCGCGAGTTCATGCCCTCCTGGCTCATCACGATGGAGCCACGGAACTGGTTCTTGGAGCGCTCCAGCTCCTTCTCGGTGATGTTGTTGGCGCGGATGTTCTTGAATTCCGCCCGGACCAGGTCGATCACCTGCTCCGCCGTCTTGGGACTGGTGCCGGAGTAGACGCCGAAATAGCCGCCCTCACGGTAGGACTGCGAATAAGAGCCGACCGAGTAGGCCAGGCCGCGCTTTTCGCGGATCTCCTGGAACAGCCGGCTGCTCATGGAGCCGCCCAGCACGTTGTCCAGAATAGACAGCTTGTACTTGTCGTCCGAGAGCTGCGAGTAGCCGGGGGCGCCGATGACCAGGTTCACCTGCTCGATGGGCTTCTCGATGTAGACCGTTTCGGGCGTGAACTGCGGCAGCGTGTCCGGCGCGCGCCAGTCCGCCTTGCTGCCCGAAAGGTGGCCCAGCCGCTCCCGCACCATCGCCACGATCTCGTCGTGGTTCAGGTTGCCCGCCGCCGCCACGACAATGGTGTCCGGCGTGTAGCGCTGGGCCATGTAGTCCTTCAGGTCCGGCGACTTCAAGGCCGAAACCGTTTCCGGCGTCCCGATGATGCTCTTGCCCAGGACGTGGTTGGGCCACATCGTCTGCGCGAACATGTCATGCACCAGGTCGTCCGGCTCGTCGTCGCGCCGCTTGATCTCTTCCAGGATGACGTTCTGCTCCCGCGCCAGCTCCTCGGGGTCGATGTTGGAGTTCAGGAACATGTCCGCCAGAACGTCAATGGCGAGCGGAACGTGCTCGGACAATATCCGCACATAGTAGCAGGTGTTCTCTTTCGACGTGAAGGCGTTGATGTCGCCGCCGACCGAGTCGATCTGGTCGGCGATCTGCTGGGCGGTGCGGGTCGGTGTGCCCTTGAACAGCATGTGCTCGATGACGTGCGAGATGCCCCGCAGCTTGTCGGACTCGTCGCGCGCCCCCACCCCGACCCAGATGCCCAGCGCCACCGACTGGACATAGGTGATGTTCTCGGTGACGATGCGGACGCCGTTGGGAAGCACTTCGCGTTGTAACATAGTGGGTGAAAAATCCTCGTGGTTTATTGGTCGCCTTTAGTATACCCGCTAATGTTTGGGGGTTTCGCTTTATTCCTGAGAATCCCCGGCACACGGCGCGGGCGGCCAGACGCCGGACATGTCCGGGGCAGGCGGCGTTGCTATCCCTTTCGCCGCCCGCCAATAGCGGAGCGCAGTGTCGAAAAAGGCATTAGCTTCGGCAGGCGAGGGAAAGCCGTCCTTTGGAACGATTGTGGCCGCTAGGGCGCGACCGATGAAGCAGATGTACTCTCCCTGCTCTATGATGTAGCGGATATGTCGCCAGTGGAGAAGCAGCGTGTTCTGCTCGGTCTTCACCCGTATACCGTCAGGTATTATCTGCACGGTACGCTGCGCTATCTTTCGGAGAGTGGATGCTGAGACAAGGAAGAGCAAAAGCAAGCCCAATGCCTCCGAAAACAGGACTTCCTTTAGAGCATAGCTGGGCACGGTATGGTGTCGTAGCCGCAGTTGTACGCTCGGCTTCAGCAGGATGTGCGCTTGCGGCATGATGAGACAGAGTATTGCCATAAAACTGAGCAGCATCCGAACAGGCATTGACTTTTCCAGCCAGCCTAATCTGAACGCTGTCTGCCAGTCGTGCCAGGTCATTGTGTAGGTGACTTCCACAGTTCCCCCTCATCCGTATAACAGGCGGCGGAGAATGGTTCTCCGCCGCCTGCCTGTTGTCCTGCCGGACGCTGCGTTTCGGCTACATCTTACCCATACCGCCGCCCATCTCCCCGGACATGGCGCCGCCCATGCCCATCGGCATAGGCTTTGCGCCGCTGCCGTTGGCCTCGCCCAACGTGCCGTCGGGCGACTGGGAACGCTCCCAGGGTGGGCGGGTGGCGCAGGTGGGGTCCACGCCCGCCAGCATCATGCCCTGGCCGTTCGACTCGTGGGTGCGGAAGGAGGGCGGGTCGGCCGGGTCGCGCATCTGGACCAGAACGGTCGTCCGCGCCTCCTCGCTCTCGTTGATGCCGGACCCGTGGATGGTGAGGTAGCTGAAGAACAGGGCGTCGCCCGCTTTGGCCTCGCAGGGGACGGCCTCGGACACGGGGTACTCCTCAGGCGACAGGTGCCAGGAACCGGCGGCGATGTGCGGCAGCATCCCCCGCTTGTGGGAGCCGGGGACGACCCGGACGCAGCCCTTGACGACGGGCGCATCGTCGAAGTGGAGGATCGCCGCGATCATGGAGTGGTTCTCGTGCGGGAAGAACGGCGCGTCCTGGTGCATCGGGAACGGCGAGCCTTTCTCCGGGGGCTTGATGAACATCTTGGTGTGGTGGAGCTGGACGTTCGGCCCGATGAGGTCGGCGGCCACCGCCGTCAGCCTCTCGTTGACCAGCAGCCGCGAGAAGGCGGCGCTCTGGAACTGGACGTCGTGGCAGTGCAAAAGCTGGGTCGGCTTGTCCGTGACGGTGTTGGCGCTGCCCCAGGTCGAGTTGATGCTGCGGATGGCGCTCAGGCGGTGGGCCAAGTCGTGCGCCTCCTGCCGGTACAGGGCGGCCTCTTGGGGCGAAAGCAGGCCGGGCACCAGGACGTAGCCGTTGTCGGCGTAAAACTGTTTCTGTTCGTCGGTGAGCATGGGGGGTCTCCTCCTGCCCCTATGATAGCACGGGGCCGAAGCGGCGTCTTTAGACCAAATCGCCGGGATGTTGGATAATCGAGACACGGCCCTTCTCGGGGTGGCGGCGCATCCCCCCCGGCGGGCAGCCGAAGTGGGCCGTGAAGGCGCGCGTGAAGTGGTGGACGTCCGGGTAGCCGACCGTCGCGGCGATCTCCTTGATCGGTGCGGGGGAGCGCAGGACTAGCCCGCGCGCCCGGTCCATGCGCGCGTGGGTGACGTAGTGGGCGGGCGACTTACCCGTAAAGCGCGTGAACAGGCGCGACAGGTGGCGCGGCGA
>CAXTWM010000011.1:0-29445 GCA_964247915.1 uncultured Armatimonadales bacterium
CCCGAGTACCTGCCATCGCTCGGGCCGCAGACCTACGGCACGCCCCCGCCCGCCGCCTTCGACGCGGCGACGTATAGCTTGTCGCCTGAAGTCCGCGCGCAGCAGGTGCAGAAGATCGTGGCGGGTGCCCGCCAGGCCGGGCTGTCCGCCTCCGGCACCGTCGAAAGCGGCGGGGGCGCGCAGGCCGTCGCCACCTCACGGGGATTGTTCGCGTTCTTCCAGAGCACGAGCGCCGCCGCCGGCTGCACGCTCACGGGCCGGGACAGCACCGGCTGGGCGCGGGCCGCCGCCCCGGACATGTCCGGGATTGACACGGACGCCCTGGTCGCCGACGCCGTCCGGCAGACCCGGCTCGGTGTCGCGCCGCGCGCCCTCGCGCCGGGCCGATACACGACCATCCTTCTGCCCCCCGCCGTCGGCTCGATCGTCGGGCCGGTCGCCTATGGCGTATCCGCGCGGGAAACGGAGGAGGGCGTCACCTTCCTCTCCGGCAAAGTCGGGCAGAAACTGGTCGGGGCGAACATCACCCTGCGCTCCGAGCCGTTCCACCCACTCATGCCCGATGCGCCGTTCGACGGCAGCGGCGTCCCTGTGGGGGTGCAGACCTGGATCGACAAGGGCATCTTCCGGCGCCTGAGCTACGACCGATTCCGGGCCAAGAAGGCAGGCGTCACCCCCAATCCGCTGTCGTCCAGCCTGCTCCTGGAGGGTACGGACAAGAGCGTCGAAGACTTGATCAAGGGGACGGAGCGCGGCGTGCTGCTGACGCACTTCTGGTATGTGCGCGCCATCAAGCCGGAGGAAACGACCCAGACGGGGATGACGCGCGACTCGCTGTTCTGGATCGAGAACGGCAAAATCGCTTACGGCCTCAAGCACATGCGCTGGAACGAGTCCAGCCTGCGCGTCCTGTCCAACGTCCTGGACCTGTCGCGCCCCCGACCCGCCGTTGACACGGAATTGGGTTTGTGCCTGATGCCCGCCCTGAAAGTGGCCGACTTCAACTTCGTCAGCGGCACAGAGTTCTAAGGACAAGAAAGGGGGCGGGCAGGGACAACACGGATCGCAGCGACACGGCGCGTCCTTCCAAATCATCGCGGAACACTCCGATCACCCGGAGTGCCCGCGCAGCAGGCCGATCACCTTGCCGATGATGGCGGCGTTGTCGGCTTTGCGGAGGGGGATGGGCGCGAAGTTGGGGTTCTGCGCCTGAAGCTCGATCCGGTTGCCGTGCCGGGCGAACTTTTTGACCGTCGCCTCCTCGCCCAAGCGCACGGCCACGATGTCGCCGTTCTCCGCCGTCGCCTGGGGCTGGATCACGACCAGGTCGCCGGGCAGGATGTGCGCGCCCGTCATGCTCTCGCCCTGGACTCGCAGCAGGAAGCAGTCCGGGGCGCTGGTTCGGAGGAGCTGGTTGGGGACGGCGACGAAGTCCTCGATGTTCTGGTTCGCCAGCAGGGGCGTCCCCGCCGCGATGGTGCCGATGAGCGGCAGGCGGCGCAGGCCGGCGATCTCGTCCAGGGAGCGCGGCTCCAGGTGGGCCAGGATCTGGATGCCGCGCGCGTGGCGCGGGCCGTCCTTGGAAGACTGCCGTTCGATATAGCCCTTCTTTTGCAGGGCGTCCAGGTGGATGGTGACGCCGCGCAGGGAGCCGATCGTCAGGCCGAGCTGCATCTCGCGGATCGTCGGCGGGTAGCCCTTCTCCTCGATGTAGGAGACGATGAAGTTGAAGACTTCCTGCTGCCGGTCCGTCAGTCCTTTGGCCATCACGGTCTCCCCATGCGTTTCTTCGCCTTCTTTTCGTCCATCAATGCCGCCAGCGCCAGATACGGGTCCTGCGGGTTGCGCGCCATCTCCTCGCGCACCTCGCGGATTCGGACGACCAGCGCCCGCGTGCGCCGCCAGGCCAGCGCCAGCAAAATGGCGATGACCGGCAGACCGAGCAGCAGCGTCCATTCCGGATCGAGCATGTGTTTGTATCCTGTGGGAAATGTACCTGGCGCTAGTATACCCGAAAACGGGCAGAAAGCTCCCCGCCCCGGCGCCTCTCTTTGTGCCCCCGTCACGCCGGCTGCGCGGGCCAGTCCCCCTCCCCCAGCCGACGCCCGAACAGCTCCAGGGCCATCGCGTAGCCCATCCGCGCCATCGCGGGGTCGTAGCGCGTGCCTTCGTCCCGGAGGAACGCATGGGCGGCGTTGAACTCGTGCCATTGCAGGAGGAGGCCGGCGTCGTTCATCGCGTCGTAGATGAGCCGCCGGCCCTCGCGCGGGACATGGGGGTCCTGTCGGCCCCAGACCATCAGCATCTCGCCCGTGGCCTCGCCCATCCGGTCGAGCGTGTCGTCGCTCATCCCCCGCCCCAGGCTGCGCGTGTGGATGTCGGTCGCGTAGAAGCAGGCGGCGGCGAGGACGTCCGGGTTCAGGGCGGCGCAAAAGGCCAGATGCCCGCCGATGCAAACGCCCACGGCGCCCAGCCGGCCGGTGCAGCCCGCGTCGGCCTTCAGGAAGTCCAGCGCGGCGCGGGCGTCGGCGTCATAGCCCGCCAGCTCTTTGGTCGTCTTGTGCGCGTTGCCCCGCTCCGCGCCCGCCGTGTCATAGGGGAGGACGGTCCCGGCAGGCTCCAGGTCGTGATAGATCTCGGGGACCGCCACCACATACCCGCTCCCGGCCAGCAGGGCGGCGGTCCGGCGGATCGGCCCCGTCACCTGGAAGATCTCCGAGAACAGGACAAGCCCCGGATAGCGCCCCACCGCCGCCGGACGGAACACATGCGTCCGCATCGGGCCGTTCGGCGTGGGAAGGTCAACGGCTTCATCGTCTCTAAGGGTCATGGGTTTCTCCTAGAAATACGCCAGTCAGTATAGCACAAGGGCCTGCCCCGCACCCCTCAACATAGCGAGTGATTCACAAAAACCCTTGCCGACCGCGCCGAATCGTTCAAGTTTCGCGGTTTCCGTGATAACATATAAGCGCGGGGGCGCGTAGAAGCATACGGGATGCCCGTCCAGCCGGGGTGAGCGACGATCTCGGGCGAGATGGGCCTCCGATTCTTGCCGGGTTATGCCCTGCTTCACCCGTGATGGACCTTGTGCGAATGGTTTTGGCATACTCTGTGCAAGGGAGAGCAACATCACCGGATTTTCGCGGCCTCTCCAGCGGCAGGAAAAAGGCACTCACTTGATACGCAGCGACCAGTTTCTCAAGCACTTTTCTCGCGTCACCTCATCGGGGCGCTTTATCCCGGAGATTGACGGGTTCCGGTTTATCGCCATCGCTTCCGTGTTCCTGTTCCACTTGACCGGGCAGATGGCGGTGAAATCCCGACACTTCACTCTTGCGGACGCGGCCCACGACTGGCTGGCCGGACTCACGGCGCACGGGGATCATGGCGTCCCCCTTTTCTTCGTCATCAGCGGGTTTATCCTGGGTCTGCCCTTTGCCGTGCAGCACCTCAGGGGGGGGCGCCCCGTCAACATCCGGGAGTTCTACCTCCGCCGCCTGACACGCCTGGAGCCGCCCTACATCCTTGCCCTGCTGCTGCTGTCGGCTGCGATCCTGCTGATCAAGGCGGAGACGCTGCGCGGCATTCTGCCGCATCTGCTCGCCAGTCTCTTGTACCTCCACAACCTCGTGTTCGGCGTGATGAGCACGGTGGACCCCGTCGCCTGGTCTTTGGAGGTGGAAGTCCAGTTCTACCTGCTGGCGCCTCTTCTGGCGCTGCTCTTCACCGTCCGCGATGTCAGGGCGCGGCGCGGGCTGCTGATCGGCCTCAGCATACTCGCGACCGTGCTGCAATACCTGTTCTTCTTTGAAGACGGCTCGCGGCTCGTCATGTCGCTGCCCTACTTCATTCAGTATTTCCTGGTCGGCTTTCTGCTGGCAGACATCTATGTGACCGACTGGCGGCAGCGCCCGGAGCGTCACTGGGGCTGGGATGCGGCGGCGGCTGTGACCATCGGCCTGCTGCTGTTGACCAGCAAATCCATGAGCGTCTCCCATTTCGTCCTGCCCTGGCTGGCGCTGGCGCTTTACATCACGACCTTCCGCAGCATCTTTTTCAACGCCGTGCTGACGAACCCATGGCTCACCACCATCGGGGGGATGTGCTACAGCATCTATCTATTTCACTTCGCCCTCATCTCCCTAGTGTACCGGCACACACAGTCGCTGATGATCACCCACCTGTTCTGGCCCAACCTGCTGCTTCAGTTCTTGATCGTCGGCACGGCGACGCTGACGATCTCCGCGCTCTTTTTCATCAGCGTCGAGAAGCCGTGTATGCAGAAAAACTGGCCCAGCCATCTGCTGGCGTGGTTCCAAGCCTTCTCGCCGTTCCATAGGAGTAATCGAGAGCGAGAAGCGTTAGAGTAGACGTTGGAGCGATAGGAAACCCCTGAAGCCGGACCAAGGTCGGCGGCCACAGACAACACTTCTGCCCCTAAACCTCGGCTACATCTGGTTTACCGAAAGCGCCGTAAGGCCCCCTAAATTCATTCATGAGCATATAAGCCTCTGTGTCTTTCCGAAGACACGATATTGAGGCTGTTCGGGTATAGTACAGCTATACAAACACAGATTCGCACAGTAGAAAGCAAATGCATGAGCGGTTGCTCTTCAACGTGGTAACACACTGGTTTTTGCCCTCACTGCTTTCTTTGATGCGCTGAGAACCTGAAGAAGAACAAGCATCTTAACTGGAGTATTAATGCCTGTGCTATCGCCATAAGAGTCGCCATCCGCAAGGGCCTTCCCTTGAAGACGAGTTGAATAGACGAGTTAAATATCTTTAGGGCAATACAGATCTGGTGCAAGACCATAGAAGCCCCGTGATTTATCGCTGGGGGGGTTATTACCTGTGATTTGAAAGGCCCTTCCTACACCCACGCGCAGCTTTGAGCAAGACTAAGTGGGAAGTGATGGTATGAAGAACGAAAAGAAGCCCCAGGTTTTCACCTGGGGCTTTTTTGTTTTCACCTGGGGCTTCTGAGTTCGGCCGCGTTCGGTTCTGACGCCGGGCGGAAAGAGGCTAAGGATAGTTCATCGCCAGATCATACGCGCCCAGCAGTCGGAAATCGTCGAGCGCCGCAGCAGCGGGCGCAAGCGAAGCTTGGGTTGCCGGGCTATGTATGTTAAACAGAGGTACTGAGCTTGCGTTTGCGCTCAAGCCGGGCAGGCAGTCGGGTACGACCTGCATGATCGGGTTCGCGAAAACGAAGTTTTCCAGCAGAGTCAGGTCCGCGCCCGAATCCAGCGTCATGGCCGGCTGCCCTCCACTAAATCCGTTGCCGAACAGCACGATGTCCACAGGGCGCGATCCCGTCTGCGTTACATACGAGGCCGGTGAAGATTGCAAGCCGGAGCCGCTGTAACTGACACGCCCTTCGTAGTTGTTTACATGGGCGAATGCAGGATCATACGTCTGGACTCTCGACCCAGAAATCGTGACATGGCCGGGCTGGCCAGTCAATGCGCCGTCGCCACTGACATACAGCGCTGAATTCGTTGACTCGGTATAAAAATCGGTTCCGACGAAGTCCTGGTTATCATGGATCAGGACATCGTAGAAGCACCCGGAGCAGTTGTGCGCCAGCATGCCGATAAAGCCGGATTTTTCGTATTGAGCGCCTTCCACGTTGACGATGCCGCCGGTGAATTCCCCAAGGACGGTGGCGCGGGAGCAGTTCGTGAAATGCATCGTGCCGGCGAAATCGTCCAAGCGCACCGTCGCGGAGGACGGCAGGCCGATGCATTCCAGCCCGCGGCTCCCGGGCGAAGGGGCGATATGACCGCCATCAGAGCCGGCATCTCCCGGAGTAAGGAAGCCGCCCCGCCCCGCCCAAAGCCGCTCGTAGGTCATTTGCGACGGCACGGCAGCGACACTGGTCTGCTGAACGCACACCACATCGATCGGCACGATAAACTGCATCTGTTTCAGCCCGATGTTCTGCGGGTCCTGCACGCTGAAGACGGTGCCGCCGTGCGGTCCTGTCCAGTCAAGTATGGTCTGGTAGCCGGAACCCTCGACCGTGTAGTTACTGCCGGTGATCGGCAGTGTGCTCGAGATGAGATAGTGGCCTGCCGGGAAGTAGACGACTGCGTTTCCGCCGGCCGCCTGGCCCGCCCGCAAAGCGTTGGTGACCGCCGCCGTGTCATCGTGGTAGCCGTCTCCAAAGGCGCCGAAACGGGTTTTCACATCAATTACCGTGGAGGGAACGGCTTCCGTGGACTTAAAGAAAGAGCGTGTGGGGTCGCTCAGGCTCGCGCCCCGCGCTCCAGCGGGGAGCTGCGTCAGGTGACCGTTTGCGCCGAGGTCTACGACGGACGAGGATGCAGGCGCCGAGTTGTTAGCAGTGAGGATCGTCTGAGTCCACCCACCGAAATTGGTCAACCGGATCGGCGCCTTCGAGTCGGGAGGATTGGTGAAGGAGCAGTCAAAGACCGTGTTCACTCCCAGCATCCCAAGATTGATGGCGCCCTGGCTGCCGGTCCAGCCGGCCACATGACAGTCCTCGACCATGGCAATACAGCCTGCACCGCCCGCCAGAGACACGATGAACTGGCTGGAGCCACTCGACGTACAGCGACGGACGGAGTGTGACTGGCTCCCAAGAAGAATATCGGTGATACGGCTCCGCTCGAAGTGGCAGTCACGGACCTTCACGTTCCCATTAATGCAGTTAATGCCGGTGCCGTTGTCTTGAAACTCACAGCCGGCGAAATTGTGGTTGACCTCATTATAACCGAGGAGGGTGATCCCGCTGCCGCAGTTCTGAAACAGGCAGTTATGGTAGGTCGCCTCCGAGTTGGGTAGGATCTCATTGTAGCCGACCCGGATGCCGGCAAGCCGCAGATTGATGAAGGCTTCATCCTGATGACGGGTGCAGTCTTCGTAGACGGTTCGCGGCTGGTTGTCTACGGCGACGGCGGCTTTGTTCGCGCCGTCCCAGACGATGCCCACATAGCGGCCGTAGCCAACGCCCTTGGACAGATACATCGTCTGCTGGAGAGGGCCGTCCCACACGATGCGCGTGGTCTGACCTTGGCCGACAAGCAGTGTGCCGTAGACGTTGGTGAGCGTGAGGGTCTTGGTGATCCGGTAGACGCCTGCGGGGAGATACAGCGTCTTGCGGCCATAGCCCCCCTGGGCCAGAATGTTCAGCCCCGCCTGGATGGCGGCGGTGTCGTCGTGGACGCCGTCGCCATAAGCGTGCGGCGTGACATCCGTCTTCACGTTGACCCAGTCCGAGCGCTGCTGCCAGTTTAAGACCGGCAGGGTAGGAACCGACGCCCGCGCCGACGGAAGTGCCGAAAACAGGCTCAAAGCAGCCAGCACGAGAGCCGGCAAAAGTTTATGGTGGGGTGTAATTTTCAGCATAGTTGGTTACAGTCTCGGAAAATCGGTACGGTCACGGAAACAGGCGTACCTACTGCTCACGGGGCACACGTTGGACTTGTTTCCTGGAAAAGTTTGGTCGTCCTTCAGAGGCAGACCGCCTCAGCGGTCACAGACGGTACAGTTGACCTCATCTTTATCATCTTCGCCTACGGTCACAATTATCGGGGATTGATTCATTGCACCCACCTGTACACACTACGAGTTTCAGCCCCTATCACTAGGCACACAAATGAATGCCCCCAAGAACAATCTCTTCTTTGACGGGGATACGACTGCGGTGGGAACGAGGGAAGCACCCTAATGTTTGGCTATCGGACTGATGTTGGCGTGAAGGAAAGGACACGGTTGTAAACAGAGGGTCAAGCATGATTACTTATTGTAACACGGTTTTTTGAAGAATCAGGAACGGACGCACCAACCAAGTGTGTTTTTTGGCAGAATGACTCTCCTGCCGACAAAAGCAGCCCCCTCAGACATCTGAGGGGGCTGCACGGTTCATCGGTATTGAGTTTTCAGACGCCCATAGAGTTCTTGCTTTGAGCTACCAAGCGTGGAGCATTAAGACCCTGAACTCACGATTGGTGTATAAGAAGCCTTTGCCCTTGATTTTATAGCCGAATTCCTTCAGAAAAGCAAAAAGCTCTGAGAAATCTCCCGTGTTATGGTATGTGGTGATCGCGAGCTTCGGATGGAACTTTCCTAGAGTCTTTCGGCCACTCTTTAGGATGCCGACATCAGCCCCCTCGGCATCACATTTGATGTAATCGACTTTCTTCAGGTTGAGAGAGTCCACCATCTGGTCCAGCGTGGTGACAGGCACCAGATAGCTCCCCGGTTCCGGCTGCGGTGTGACTCTCGATGCCCCCGGATTATCAGGGTTGTCTGTAAAGTGAAGCGCCTGCGGCTCCGGCCCCAGAAGAGTTTTGACGACCAAAGGCTTTCGCAAGCCACGCAGTTCGAACAAGGCATCGATTGCCCGAGCCATCAGATTTGAGGGTTCGACGGCCACGACCTCCGCATCCATCCGTGCGGCACAGGCCGAAAAGCTTCCCTCGCACGCGCCGATGTCCAGCACCACATCACCCGGATCAATTATGGTCTTGCCGTACAGATAATGATGGGGATGTCCAGGGTTTGTCAGTTCGGAAACAAGTGTCAGCAGGGTTCTCGTCTCCGCGTTGCTCGGCCAGATGTAGGCCTCCCCGTTGACGGTCACTGTTCTGAATTCGCCCGCCGCCTGACTGTCTACCTGAGCGCTCTTGATGAACGCTTCGTCGAGTGCGCTGGACCTTTTCAACAGCCATGTGGGGGACACAGCCATCTCGCGTTCCGCCGGCCACAGAAGGCCAGCCAGCTGTGTGAGCTTGAAAGGATTGAGAATAGTACCTGCCATCTGGAATGATGCTCCTTGTGCGATTTGATTATAACACGTCGAGGGCAGGGTGTCAAACTTTATGGAGCACAGCCAGTAGGAGCATGATGGGCTTCACCGGCGACTGCCTTCGGGTGACTGATGTTTCCCCGCAGCCTCAACATCTGACATCTCCTGTTCCATCTCGCGCGTCTTCAAGACGATCATGTATTCGTACATGGATTGGAGCACGGCATAAGTCAAGCCCCCCGACCCATCGAGGAAGCCCCGCTTGAGGAAATACAGCAGGAAAAATTTCACCAGCGGGCGGGCTGGAAGGCGGTAAAACAACTCCTTCTGATGGAACCTCTTCTGATGAAAGTCCCGTTCAAAGAAAGCCCGGAACAGGCTGAACGGGACGTTGTTACGGCGGTTATTGATGATCTGCTGCGCCTCCTCCGTGCTGTATTTGTCATGGCGGATAATCCAGTGCGCCATCCCTTTGCTGAACGGGAAATGGTCGAGATAGCCGCCGATCTGTCCGACCGGCCCGTCTGGCACCGAGAGAGGATGCCCCATGCGCTCATAATGCATCTTTTTGGCGAGGAACAGCCGCATATAGAACGGCGAGGCCTGCACATGTTTCAGCCAGCGGCCCATGAAAAAATCCCGGCGCTGTATGCGGAACGCCACCCGCTCACCGGGATCGGAGACCGCCCGTTGGATTGAAGCCGCGAGTTCCGGGGTGACGCGCTCATCGGCATCAATATAAAACACCCAGCAGTGCCGGAAGGGGATATTCTCTAAGGCCCAGTTCTGGTGCGCGGAGAAGTAGTCGAACTTCCGATATGCCATTTTCGCTCCGAAAGCCTCCGCAATGGCGACGGTGGCATCATCGGAATATGAGTCCAGGACATGGATGTCGTCTGACCACGCGACCGACTTCAGACAGCCGGGGAGATCATTCTGCTCGTTCTTCGTCAAGATCAAAATAGAGACCGGAATGGTCATTGTGCTTCTCCGCATAACCCTCATTGGATGTGCCGTCGTACTGCCCGCCCGGACAGGATCGGAAGGCGCGACTTGATTACTGAAGGGCGCGCGGCTTGAGCGGCTTGCAGGGGTTACCCGCGCAGACCGTCCAGTCCGGCATATCCCTGGTGACCACGGAGCGCGCCCCGATGACGGAGCCGTTCCCGATGGTCACTCCCGGCGCGATGAACACACCGGCGGCGACCCAGGCGTTGTCCCCGACGGTGATGGGGAACCAGATCAGCGGCATGTCCGTCCGGGTGTAGTCGTGGGTGCCCGTGCAGAGGTAGCTGTACTGAGAGATGACCGTCATCTTCCCGATCGTCACCTGAGCATAATTGTAGATCTCGACATCGGCCCCCACAGCAGACCCATCGTGGATCTCCAGGTTCCGGGGGATGAGGATGCGGCAGCTCGGCAGGATCAGCGCCTCCCCGTGGATCACCGCCCCGAAAACGCGCAGCAGCCAGAGGCGCCACCGGTTCCCCATGCGCTTGGGCGTGGGGCGGAACAGCAGAAGCCAGCACAGATTCCATAGCCCGCGCTCCACCTTAGTCCGCAGGGACCAGCGCACGTTGCTTTTGCGGAGGTCAAGATCGGGTTGGTTGACAGTCATGGGTTACTTCACACAGCTCCGGTACAGGTCGGCGTAGAGTTGTGCCGTGACCGCCGTGGAGCTGCGCGCTTTGTGGTAGTCAAAGAAGAGACGCCCCTCATCAGCCACCGCTTCCGGCTGTTCGAGCCATGCCGACAGCGCATCCGCCAGTGCAGAGGCATCCCCGAACGGGACGAGGTTCGGGAGGGACGCGCCGGGCGGGACGCACTCGCGTGAGCCGGGCACGTCGGTGACCAGCGTCGGCAGGCCGTGCGCGGCGGCCTCGATCACGACGGCCGGATGGCCTTCCAGCTTGCTGGCGAGGACGGCGAACGCGCAGCGATCCAGGTCCCCCGCGATGTTCTGCTGGAATCCTCGGAATTCCACAAGGTGCTCCAGGCCGCAGTCGCGGACCTGCGCGAGCAGCGCCTCTTTGAGCGAGCCTTCCCCGACGAGGAGCAGTTTTGCCTGGATGTGGCGGTCGGCGAGTATCTTCCACGCCTGGATCAAGTGCGTGTGGCCTTTGACCGGGTCGAGCCGGGCGACGCAGATGACGGCGGAATCGGAAAGAACACCAGGCCATGGGGGACATAGAGCGGGGAAATCACTCGGGTTGCGTATGACCTCGACCTGTCTGACGCGCGTGGTCTCCCGCAGGTTGGCGGCCACGGAGTCGCTGATCCCCACCCCCAGGCGCGGCCCCGTCAGCCAGAACCAGGCCTCGCGGGGGTAGTTCATGTGGGAGGTATAGATCAGCCGGAAGCCGGCGACGCTCTGGAACGGGTTCAACAAGGCCGCAAGCCGCCGGTGATGGACATGAACGACCCGGATCTCGTTCGCCCGGAGCCAGCGCAGGAACGAGGCCATCTGCTGAAGGAGCCTCACCGGGTTCTTCGTCATGAGGCGGAAGCTTTGCAGCCTGCCTTCCGGCATCCAATCCAGGTCTTCCTCCTCGTTCCCGTGGCGGCAGCCCACGAAATACTGATCGATACCGTGCGGCGAGACCGCCTGATGGATGCGCCGTATCGTGATCGTGACGCCGCCGCTTCGATAATAGTTCGGATTGACCACGCAGACTTTCACTGATTCAGAACCGTTTCCTTTTTCGCCTCTAAAACCCGGAGCAGGCTTTTCGCCGCCTGGCGAATCTCGTACCGCCGCGCGAAGCTGTCCCTGGCAACGCGCCCCATCTCCTGCCGCTCCTCATCGGACCGGAGCAGCCAGTCTTGGAGCATCCCCGTCGTCCCCGCCTCGGTGTCCTCGGCGACAAGGCCGGCCCCGTCCTCGGCAATCTCGCGCCAGATGTTGATCTTGTTCGAGATCAGGACGGGCAGGCCGCAGGCCAGCGCTTCGGCGACCGCGATGCCGAAGTTCTCCTGGTGCGACGGCAGCACGAAGGCGTCGGCGGCATAGAACGCGCCCCATTTCAGATCGCCCGCCAGCATCCCCGTCCAGAGAATCCGGTCCCCCACCCCCAGCGCCGAGGCCCGGCGCTCCAGCTCCGCCTGCCAGCCCGCCTGATCCGGCCCCGCCATCACGAGATGCAGAGAGGGGTTTGCGGACGCCACGCGGGCGAACGCCTCGATCAGCAGGTCGCACCCTTTTTTGACGTGCAGGCGGCCCAGAAACAGCAGCAGTTGTTTGCCCTGGAGCGCCGGATAGCGGGAGAGGAACGCCGCCCGCTGCGCCCGCGCGTCGCCGACCGGCCCGGCGGTCCCGAAGTTGACCACCGCCTCGCGGGCGCGGTAGAGGCCGAACGACTGACGCGCCAGCAGCCTCTCCTCCTCGCAGGTGAACAGGACGGCCTCCGCATCCCTCAGCACCCGGTACTCGGCCCAGGGCCAGTACAGGCTCTTTTTCAGGTGCTTGAGCGGGTAGGTCCGCTTGAACCACGGGTCGAGCATCCCGTGCGGGTACACGAAGTACGGGGTTTTCGAGGCGCGTAGCGCTAGCCAACTGGCGTAGCTCGTGTACTGCCACAGACCGTGGACGACCACGGAATCGAACCGCCGGGCGTTCTCCCGCAGCCAGGGGACAAACCTCGGCGCGTACAAATATCCTGTCCGGCCCGGCCCCAGGGCGTGGACGGCGAAGGGCAGATCGGCCAGCCACGGGGCGGAAGCCGCATCCGTGGAGGCGATCTCGATGTGGTGCCCCATCTCAGCCAGGACATCACTGACCTGGCGCAGGGCCTCCATCGGCCCGCCGCCGCGCGAATCGGTCGAAGAAATCACCTGTAGAATGTTCACTCAAAATCTTCCCATGGGAGGAGGCCCTGCCTCCAGCGGTTTGTTTACTCGCCCGCCCCGGCCAGCGGCTTTTCGGCCAGCGCTTTTTCGGCCAGGACGCGGTCGCGCAGGGCCGAGTAGATCAGGTGCCCGATCACCATGTGCATGTCCTCCACCATCTGCATGTTCCCCGAATGCACCACCACGCTGTGCTGGGCCAGGCCCGCCAGCGCCCCGCCCCCGAACCCGCTCCAGCCAAGCGTCACCGCGCCCGCCGCGTGCGCCGCCTCCACCGCCGCCAGGATGTTGGGCGAGTTCCCGCTCCCGCTGATCGCCACCAGAAGGTCGCCCGGACGAAGCCACGTCCGCGCCTGGGCGGCGAACACGTTGGCGTACTCGGTGTCGTTGCCCCAGGCCGTCAGCAGCGGGACGGAGTCCGCCAGGGACAGGCACTCCCAGGGCCTGCCCCCGTGCAGGAACATGTTCTTCTGGAAGTCGGCGGGCAGGTGGCTGGCCGAGGCCGCCGAGCCGCCGTTGCCGCAGAAGACGGCCCGCCTGCCGCCCCGGTAGTTGTCCCAGAGCAGGGCGGCGGCGTTCTCGATCTCCTCGACCGGGGCCGCGTGCAGCAGGGCGGCCATGCCGCTCAGGTAATCGCGCGTATCACTCATTGTTTGTCCTTAGTTTGTGTTTGATGATGGAGCAGAGTCAGGTGAATATTCCCGGCTCCTGGTCATCCTAGACTTAGTGCGCCGCTGCCGGAAGGTTCCCCGCAACGGCTTCAGTCGCCGCCGAAAGGCGGCGACTGTTGAGAAAGGGGCGTTCAAAGGCCAGGAAAAACAGGTATGAGAGACCGATAATGATCGGCGTCCCAAAGAAACACAAGAGAAGCAGCGTCGTCAGTTCGGAAAGATGCATCGGGAACAGAACGTACTGCCATAGTATCTGAAGCAAAGGCGCATGAATCAGATACAGGCTGTAGGCAAAAGTGCCGATAAAAACAAGCGGCCTCCAGGATAGAGAGCGGTGAAGCAGACTGCGCCGGTCCGGCGAGGCGGCAACCAGCAGGGTCATAGCCCAGAGGCCCACAACCGAATCAGCCACGGGAGTCGGCAATGCGGCGGACTTAGACACGGCGACGACCAGAAGAAACAGCAAAAAGGTTATCAGCATCCAGGGGAAGCGCTGTCGCAGCAATGAAAGATGTCTCTGCGGGGAAAAAGAAATCTCCGCCGCCAGCATCCCCATGACAAACAGCCCCAGATATTGGGGCGAGGCTCCAGGCGTATCCAAGTTGATGGGCAAGTAACCAAGCACGAACAACAGCAGGTACGAAACGGCGACCGCCAGGGATGTCGTCCGGAGCGGGCCGATCTTTCGCCAGATGAGCACCAACACGGGAAAAGCAAAATATATCCGCCACTCGACCGAGATCGACCAGAGCGGGTGGCTGATGTTAGACACCGTGGCTTGGAAGAGATCCTGAACGAGCAGAAGATGGGCCAGCACCCCCTGAGAAGTCACCGGAACGCTCACGTCCCAGTAGCCGCCGGTTTTATGCCCGATCAGAAGCCAGTTAAGCAGCAACGTGACCGCGAGGCAGCAGAAGTAAGGGGGCAGGATACGCCGGGCACGTTTCTTAAAGAAAGCAAGCGCCCCCCCTTGCAGAGAACCGTCCCCCCGCACGACGGGGAGCATGAGACAGAACCCAGACAGGACGATAAAAAGGTTGACAGCAGAATGCCCATGCACGAGCAGAGACCCCAGAATCTTCGCGGGACCGGTGAACGCCTGATCGCGCAGATGGGTGAAGGAGGCATGGCTGAACACGACATAGAGCGCGGCGAGCGCGCGCAGGCCATCGAGATAAGCGAGGTGCTGCCGGGCCGCAGGCGGGGCGCTCACCTCAACCGGGGCCGCTTTTGTTATGGTACTCATGTTGTCCAATCTGCCAAACTTGCCTCAGCCTGAACAGCCCAATCCCTGTGTGTTCATATGTTGTACCTCGCCCTGCGTCTCAGGCGGCTGTCGAAATGCTGTAGCAGCCGGCCAAACGGCTGCAACCGCTCACAGGCGCGGGCGAGTTTGAGGAGAAGCCAAAACGAAGCGGCGAGGGTGAAGGGACCGCTCAGGACGGCGCCAATCTGCCCCTCGATTGCTTGCTCGGAAAAAGACCAGCAGAGATGCAGCGCGAGCGCAAGCACCCAGACGTTGTTCCAAAGTTTATCCGTGATGATGAAGCGATAGAAAGTGAAGAAACCGAAGCCCACGAGGAACGGAATGACGGCGACCCCAGCCCAGCCGAAACTACTGAACGCATCGGGGATAAATCCGAGCGTGATACCTGTCGTGACATCATCTTTGTTGACCATCCCCGGAACGCGGTGCGCCAGCAGGTTGCCGGCGTTCGCGAACGGTTTATCAGGAAGGATGAAGCGCGGAACAAGCTCCAGAAATCCCGGCTCGATCGTCTTCATGCCGAGCGTGCCTTGCGTCTGAGCCGCCCCAATGATGGCGTCCGTGGTGACGATCAAGGAGTAGCGGCCCAGCTCCTGAACCTCCTTATCGTTATCATAATAGTGAAAGACATGGCGTTGCCTGCTTTCCTTGTCCTGGGCATCCGGGATCAGGCTTGGATCTTCGATGGCTTCCACCAGCAGATTAAACGAGGCGCCCCAATTAGCCAGCAGGCCAACTTTGCTGTTATGGGCGATACTGCGGCCCATCAATGCCAGGGGGAACAACAGGCGCTGCGCTACCAGCAAAAGCAGGCCGAAGAAGACAAAATGGGACACGCGGAAGCGGAAGCGGAACGCCACGCATGTCAACAGATACGTCACGAAAGGCCCAAAAATGGCGACACGGGTCGTTCCCAGCACCCCAATAAAGGACAGGGCGATGATGATGCTCCCGTTGACAGGGCCGATGCTGCGGCGCCCGTGCGAGGAACGTATCAGGCAGGCCGTCCCGCACGCGATCGCCAGATCCGGCAGGAACACGAGCGTGTTGATCGGCCCGAGTATCCCGCCCGCGACATACCCCCCGCCGCCACTTATCCCAAAAATCAGGGTGCGCTGGGCGACCGCCAGCACCGTAGTCACGAGGGCAAGCCAGTAGAGGTGGCGCGTGTCCAAGTCTGCGGTGAACAGTGCCCGCCTCCGGCCTACGCCGGTCCCGTTGGAAGCCAGCGCGGCCAGCCACATGGCGGCCATGGCGACGGTATAAGCCCCGATCGTGTCGATCGGGTGCATCAGCCTTTCGTCCGCAGACTGCCAGAAACAGACTTTGGCGACCTGCGAGATCAGGACGTGCTGCGCCGCAAGATAGGCGATGAGCATTCCCGTCAGTGTGTCAAGCCCACCGAGGGACTTGATGGTGAGGTAGGTGAACAGGGAAAAGGTGAAGACCAGAACGGCGAAGAGAGGCGACGTGCCGCACAGAAGTTGCAGAACGAGCAGCAGAAGGCTCACTCCCAGCCAGTAAAGCGGCCGCCAGTTCCGCCTTGTAACGCCCGACCGTGGATCTGACGTCCCTATGGCTGTCTGTGGATTATGTAAAACGATACTCATGTCGCGGTCTCTCCAGAGCGTGAGTCAGTTCACTTACTTAGGACTCATACAGTTGAGTAAAATCAGATGTGGAGTTGTTAGAGGCAACAGCCATGCGATTCTCTGGCTTTTTTTGGCCCTAGAGTTTAGATCAAACCAGTTGAGAAATGATCCGCGCCAGAACCTGCTCGTTCATTGTGCCGTTTTTCAGGCACCGTTCCCGACCGAGACGTGCCATTTCTCGGCGCGAATCATCGTGAGCAAGGAGTTTCAGGCAAGTCTCAGCACACTCCGCCGCGTCTGACCAGAAGACCGCCTCCTCACCCTCGCAGTACAGATGCTGATGTTCCGACGTCCGCTCCGCGCAGAAGACAGTGCCTAGAGACGGTACTTCCAGGCTGCGCGTCGTGTGCAGGTCGCGGTTGCCTTTGGACAACAGACCGAGCGAAACCTGGGCGCACTGGATGGCTTTGGCGTAATCGTCGTCCTGCGTCGTGCCCGGCCCCTTCCAAGATTCCTGGAGAACGCGCCATTCCTTAGCCTTTTGCCACTGATTGCCGTAGATCGTTAGCGGCACCCCGCGCCGAATCAGCTCAGCCATGAACGGGCCGCGCTCGGGAAAGTAGGTGCCGACAAAGACGACCTGGCTGTCCCACCGGGCGTGGTCCTCCGCCGTCAGGGCGCGCGGCGCGTGGGCGACCTCATCGGCGCTGCGGTAGACGCGCAGGACCTTCCGGGCGCCCAGCGCGTCCGCCTCGGCTACGTTCTCCTCGCGCACCACCACGACCAGATTATAGGCAGGAACCGCTTTCTTATACAGGGACCAGGCAAACCGGTCGCGCCGCCCGTAAGGATCGTCTACGTTGTAGTTGATGACCGGGCCATAGCGGCGCTGGAGTTCCCGGACGAGAATAGGGCCGACGCTGCGCCCGTTATCTACCCAGGTCAGGTCGAACTTTGCCTCCCCTAAATTTGCGAGGACTTGGGCCGCGACGGACTTCTCGCAGAGCAGGCCGCCGGTCTCCCAGTGCAGCCGCGCCTGTATCCGCCCCGTGGGGAGCATCCGGTCCGGGTCTACTTGCTGGACCGTGTGGCCCAGCCGCCGCAGCGCGCCCATCCGGTGTCCCGCCGTCCCCGAGTCGCCCCCTAAAAATAAAATATTCATCTTGTTTCGTAACTACTTTGTGTTCAAAACGACGGGCCGGTTCAGGAAGGGCCGCTCACAGCCGAGAAAGAAAACGTAGGCCCCGGCGACGACCAGCGGGATGAACACAACGAAGACTGAGACGAACGACACGTCCGATCCAAGATGCAGCGGCCTGACGATGTAAAGCCAGATGAGCTGGAGCAGCGGCGGGTGGATGACATAGATGCTATAGGCGAAGGTCCCGATGAAGGCGAGCGGCTTCCACGACAGGGCGCGGTGCAGCCGGGTCTCGCTCGTGTGGCCGGCGGCGATGAGCAGACACATGGCCCAGAGGCCAACGAAGGAGTCGAGGATGGAAACCTTGTCGCGGAAGAATCCGACGTTGCCGAGGAACACCAGCAGAACGGTCGCCGCCAGCGCCGCCCACCCCCACGGCACGCGGCGGCGCAGGGCGGCAAACCTTTCGTCCGGGGAGAAGGTAATTCCCGCCCCCAGCATGCCCATCGCGAACAGCCCCAGATACTGCGGGGAGATGCCGTTTATGCTGGTATGCAGAGGGAAGGGGCGCAAGACGACGAGGAGGACATAACCTGTTGCGATAGCGGCGGCGGTCGTCGTGAAAGGTCCTATCTTCTTCCAGGCGAGAACGAGCAGCGGGAAAACGAAGTAAATCCGCCACTCCACCGCCACCGTCCAGAGCACATAGTTGATCCGGTCCCCCGCGCCGAGCAGGGCGTCCTGGAGCAGCAGAAGGTGGATCACCACGTCCTTGGCCCTGACGGGGAACGTGAGGTCCCAGGGTGAACCCGTTTTCTGGTTCAGGAACGTCCCCAGGAGGAGCAGACAGACAGCGAGCGCAAAAAAGTAAGTCGGCAGGATGCGGCGGGCGCGCTTCTTGTAGAAGTTCCAGGCACCCCCGCGTAGCGTGCCGTCCCACTTGGCGACCGGCAGCATGAGGCAGAACCCGGACAGGACGATGAACAGCCCCACGGCCTGGTGGCCATAGCTGCAATACACCCGGAACCAGTGAACAAACCCCGTCGAATGCACCGCGTTCCGGTCTACATGGTCGAGCGCATGAACCATGACGACCTCGATCGCCGCCAGCGCCCGCAGGCTGTCTAGGTAGCCAAGGTGGATTTTCGGCATGACCTTATCACCAGGGACACCCCCCGTCGCGACGGGAGACGCATCCGTCCGTATATCGGTGCTCATAGTGTGTCCTCAGCCGATGCCGTTTTTGACGACGTGTTTTGTGAGCGGCCAAGCCCAGGAGACATAGGCTTTTGCATCAAACCACCGCCTTAGAAAGAAGGGGGGATGGCTTACGCTGGTTTATAAACGGCCTCTCGGCAACCAGGTAGAACAAGTAGCCGATGCCGACGGCCAGCAAAAGCCGGACCGCGTCATAGAGCAGGAGCAAAGCGCCATGCAGATGCATATGGAAGTTATGCGGATGAAACAGCCCGAACACCGGCATGTGGACCAGATAAACGCTGTAGGAGATGGACCCCAGGAAAGTGAGCGCTGCCAGCCCAGGCCAGCGAAACCAGCCCTCCGGGATGCGGCTGCACACGATGAGCAGGGCGGCGAAACCGACAGCGAGGAACTGAGTCGTGGGCAGCCAGGCATGGGTATCGCTAAGCCCGCACCAGAGGGCGGGTATGATCAAGAGGCACAGCGCCGACGCGATGCGGACCTGATTGGGTTTCGGGCGCGCGATGAGCAAGGCGGCCGCCATGCCGGACGCGAACTCAAACGCGCGGCTTGGGGCGGCGCAGTACAACACGACGTAAGAAGCGGGGAACATCTTTTGCACTTCTAAGGCCATGTACTGCCAGAGACAAGAAACCATAAACAGTGTCAGCAGCATGTAAGCAAACCGCGTTCGGCGCGCGAGGAACACGAGGAGCGGAAAAATGATGTAGAGCTGGAACTCCAATGCGAGCGACCAATAAGGGATGTTGATACTTTCAATGGTATCCGGTTGGAGGTTGTAAAGCATCAGCAGGTGCAGGATGATGTCCCGCCATCCTCCCACGGTCGTGAAGCGGGGCATGGGGACGCCGATCAGGACCGGGATAAACACCAGCGACAAGATCACGGCGAGCGAAATATAATAAGGCGGCAGGATGCGGCGGACCCGGCGCCGCGCATATTCGCGTAGATCCAAGGACATACCTTTGACTTCGTTTTTGCGCGCCAGCGGATAAAACAAACAAAAGCCGGAAAGTACAAGAAAAAGATCCACGCCAAAACCGCCAAGCGAGAAAAAACTGAAGAGCAGGTTTGTGAGGAACGAATGACCGTGCATCATTATGTCGTTGCCCGTGGCGGCGTTATAGGAGTGTCGCAGTAAGACCCACAAACAGGCGAAACCCCGCAGCGTATCTATGTAGTGCAGACGCCCGGCAGTGGGCGAAGCGGAGTGAACACGACCGCCGCCCCGCTTCTCCTCAGAACCCAGGAGTTGAGGGACCGGCAGGCTGGACTCCAGTTGTAGTTCAGGATGATGACTCAATTCGATCTATCTCTTCTCTGCTAATGGTAATTAGGAACTTTTCAGAACGACCGGACGCGCTAAGAAAGGTTTTTCAAAAACCAGATAAAAAGCATAAGCCGTCACAACGGCGAGAGGGACTCCCGCCAGCATCAGGAGGGTATACCTCAGCGAGAACGACAGGTGCATGTTCATCAGGAGCAGACAGGCCGCCCACAAGACAGGCGAGTGGGTGAGGTAAAGACTATAAGAAAAACGCCCCAGCCCGACGGCGAACGGCGCGTCAAGGAGACGCACCGCCAGCGGCATCGGTGTAGACCTGTCTGACGTCAAGTACCTGCTACAGTAGACAATCAGGCACGTCGCCCCCGCCCCCGCGAGCGCGCTCAGGATCATCAGGAGCGGCGAGGACCCCTTCAAACGCAAGCCGATCACAAGCCAGAGCGCCCAGCACACCAGGCTGAGTAGCGCCCAGGGAGTCCTCGCGCGCCGCGCGCTCTGCACGGGGCTGCGGGAGAATCCGATCACAGCCCCCACCATGCCGAACGCAAATAGTCCAAGATAAAAGGGCGAAGCATGATGCCAATACTGACCCGGCAGGATGTAGGGGATCAGGCCGATCGCGAACCCTGCGGCGATTGCGGCCCCCGCACCGAACTTACGCCACACCGGCAGCAGAACGGTGGGGAACAGGAAATAGATCTGCCACTCCGTGGCAACGCTCCAAAGAGGAGGATCAATCGAATTGGACCACTCCGGCCTGACGTTATGCGCCAGAAGAAGATGAGCGGCGACACACGCTGGTGTCAGCGTCGCCAGAACAGCATGGATGTCCCGCTGGACCGGCGCCGCGTGGAGGAAGCTGCGCGCGACCAGGGCCAGCAGAATGGAGAAAGCGAACGCGGCGTAATAGGGGGGCAGAATCCGTTTCGCCCGGCGCAGGATATAATCGTAAAAGCCGCCCCTGAGCTGCTGGTCCGCCGACTTGACCACAGGCAGCATGAGGCAGTAGCCGGAGAGTACAATGAAGATGGCAACCGCGTAGTAGCCATAGTTGAAGACAGCCGTGGCTGCCTGCCATATCCTCGGAACATACTGGCTTCCGGGATCACCCAAAATCTGATGGACATGGGAGACCACCACGTACAAGGCGCTCAAACCGCGCAAGCCGTCCAGATACTTAAGATGGGGGCCGGAGGAGAACGGCGTCGCCAGCGAAACGGCAGCGCTATTCGGCGAGGGCTGGACAGGCACGACATTCGTTTTGTTTATCAAAGTCACTTGTTTTGCCTTATGCGGCTTTGGCCATCAGGCGGCGCGGCAGGTTGAGCAGTGGCGGCGTCAGGACGAACTTGGCGAAGGCCGGCAGCGTGTCCTCGACCAAGGCTAGGGAGCGGCGCAGGACGTAGGCATTCATGAAAACGTCGATGATAAACAAGGACAGAGCCGTGCCGTGCAGCCCCATCAGTGGGGTCAGCACATAGGCCAGCGCGAGCGAGGCGCCGGTGGCCGCGACGTAAACGGCGGCGAGCTGCTGGTGGCGGTTGACGGCAATCAGTACTGTGTAGCTGGTGGACCACAGGCTGTTGGCGATCACGACCAGCAGCAGCAGCGCGAAGAGCTTCGGCTCGAACGCCAGCGTCTTGCCGGTCCACAGATGATACAGAAGCGGGCCGGCGAAGTAGAGGCCGATGCTGAAGGTCACAGCGATCCAAAGGGCGGCCTGACAGGCCCGGCGGTGCAGGCTGCGCGCCAGAGCGATGTCGCCGCTGCCGAACGCTGAGGACAGTTCCACCCAGATCGTGTTAGTGATCGCGTTCAAGATCTGCCAGACCGAACGAGTCAGCGTCCTCATCGTCGAGAAAAACATGACCACGCCTGGCCCGAGAGTCGCGCCGATCACGACCGTGATCCCTTGCAGGCTGAGGGCGTTCCCGATCGGGAACCCCATGAACGACAGGGCGGGCGAGGTGATGGACTTCAAAGTCTCCCGGTCCGCATGACGCCACCCGATGACGAGCCAGGGACTGCGGCGGCGGATGTCCAGCATGGAAAGCAGGTTCCCAGCCAGCCGCGTCACCGTCACCGCCACCGCCACCGCCACCAGCCCTGCATGGCAGGCAAGGGCAACCGCCAGGGTCAGGAACTCAGCTAGCCGTTGCGCCTGCCGCACCATAGTCCCGACCGCGTAAAACCCGTCGCAGCGGTAGGCGTTGCCGATCAGACCGGTTTGTATATCGAAAAAGACCTGACAGGCCAGGATGGAAGCGACGGTGATGATTTCGGCGCGCGGCAGTGTCATCTTCATCCAGTGGTGGGCGGGGATCAGATGCACCAAACCCAGCATCGCCGCTGTCACCAGCAACGAAACTCCCGTCACCAGCACCCACGCGCTCTGAAAAACCTTCAGCGCGCCCGCCCGGTCCCCGCGCGCCACGCGCATCGTCATCTCCGTCCCTGCGGCACTGGCGAACCCCAGGTCCGAGAGCGCGAAATACGAAGGGAGCGTACTCAGCAATGCCCACTCGCCGGAGAGGAAGACGCCCCAGAAATGCAGGAACAGCCAGACGCTGCCGAACTGGATGATCAAAGTGGTAACCTGCGCGAACCCCTGCGCGGCGAAGGCTTTGACCAGTCGGTTCTGTACTGCTTGTGACATCGTAATCCTTAAATCCAGCCGCAGAGGCGGCAGACTTCTTCCGCCCACTGGCTCTCCGTCGGGAAGTCCGGCAGGGTCCGCTCGGCCAGACCGTCCCCGAGAAGCCGGCCGATCATCGCGCCCATACCCGCCGTCAAGGTCTCCTCGCCCCCGGTGATGATCTCCACCCAGGGCGTCCCGCCCAGGACCTCGCTCACCCCGGACTGCGCGTGCATGACGACCGGGATTTTCCGGGTGAGCGCTTCCAGGGCTGGCAGGCCGTAGCCCTGCACGGCGGGCATCAGGAAGACGTCGGCCTCGGCGTAGATCTCCTCCAGTCGCTCATCCGAGACGAGGCCGTGGAAGACGACGCGATCGGCCAGCCCCAGGGCAGCCGCCTGGCCCCGCAGCTCGCCCTCACGGGAACCCTCCCCGACCACGTCCAATCTCCAGTCTTTGCGCGCATGGAGAGCCGGCGTCTGCGCTTCTAATTCGGCAAGCGACCGGAGTATCCACTCGACGCGCTTGTTTTCTTCCAGGCGGCAGACCGAGAGAAATCGCAGCGGTCTCCCCGGCATCAGGGGCCGGGGGCGATAATGGTTTCTGTCGCCCGCAACCCCCTGGTGTGAGACCTGGGGCCGCAGGCCGTACAGCGACTCGATCTCGCGGGCCATCACGTCCGTGGTGATGATGACCGGGGAAGCTTGACGCAGGCTCCGCCGTGTCAGCCCCTCGGAAACCGCGTCGCGCCCCCACGCCGCCGCACGCGCGGGGGCCGAGCGAGACGGCTGGCCGATCCCGGTCAGGCTCGGCGTGTCCAGGATCATCACGGCGTAGTCTTTGACTCCGAACGTCGTGGCGTGCATCGCCGATTGCAGCCCGACGAGCAGGGGCTTCTCCACCCCCAGCGCCTGCTGGCGGGTGAAGTATTGCTTCAGCGCCCAGGCTTTCCGCAGCGGGCTCCGGTCCGGCGAGATCAGATCGATCTTCAACGGCCAGTCCGCGTAATCCTGGAGCCGTATGCCCTGGTAGTAAGACGTGATGCGATGCGGGATGTCACGCCCGTACAGGAACTTGGACAAAGAAAGGTAGATACGCTCGCCGCCGCCGAAATTCGTGATCTCCGGGACGAACAGAATCCGGTCCTGCGCCGCGACTGGCCCCCTGCTCATCATCACCTCGCTCATGCCAGCGCTTCCTGCCGCGTCGGCGACAGCGCTTCCAGCACGGCGACGAAGTCGCGGCCATAACCGTCCCAGCCGCCGATGCTCGCCACGCGCTCCAGCGCCCGCGCGCTCATCGCGGCCCGCAGGGCCGGATCTTGGGCCAGCCGCTCCAGCCGATCCGTGATAGCGTTCGAGTCCCGGATGGGCACGAGGAAGCCCTCATTCCCGTCGTCGGTCAACTCCTTGCCGCCGCAGTTCTCGGAACTGATGACGGGACAACCGCACGCCATCGCCTCACCGATCACCATCCCGAACCCATCCTCAATGCTCGGCAGGACCATGACGTGGCTGCGGCTCATCAATTCTTTCAGGCGCGGCTGGGGCTGCGCGCCGACAAACTCCACGTTTTCGAGCGCCTTCCCCTGCAAGTGGCGCTCGATCTCCGGCATTACGCCTCCGACGATCGTCAGCGTCTTCTTGGGGTGCCGGAGCTTCGAGAAGGCTTCCAGCAGATACGGGATGCCCTTCCGGAACGAGGCCTGCCCGACGAACAAGACGTCGAAGGAGTCGGCGGCGGGTTCTGCGACCTGGGAGAAACGGCTCAGGTCGGCCCCGAGAGGCACCCTCCTGATCTTGTCTCCCGACACCCCCATCTCAACATAGGTGCGGCGGGCGAACTCGGAGGGCACTGTGATCACGTCCGCCTGGTCGTACTCCTGCTCTTCGCGGGTGATATGTTTATGATAGACGCCTTCAAACTTCTGGCCCCAGCGCGCGAACTCTTCCATCATCATCCGGTCCACCCAACGGATGTGGGAAGAGCCGCGGTCACAGATGTATCTGCCGCCGCGCTTCTGCGCGAGTCGGCCCGTCTTCAGGCCGGAACCGGAGATGCCGACGAAGACGTCGCAGTCCGGCAGGTGGCTCGCGACATAGCTGTCCAGCGTCAGTGCCAGCCACCAGGATAACTCGCGGCTGAAGGCGCTGCCGCTGGAGACGTACCGCGCGGCGGCGAACTGGGACATGTGCAGATACGGGAAGGTGTGTACCAGCTCCATCGGGATCTGCTGGTCGCGCAGTTTAAAGCTCGGATATGAGGAAAAAATTCCCGCGAGCATCCCGCGCCGGTGCAGTTGACGCGCCAGATGGAAGTGATGGAACTTCCCGAAAACGGTTTGAACTACTCGCATAAGGTGATTATGGCCCTCAATGGCCGTAAAAAGAGGGTCAGCCGACTCCCGCCGTCGCCTCTAAAGCCTGCCACAGACCCGCCAGGTCCTCTCGGAACCCCCAGCCCTGGATGATCTCCAGGCTCCGCTCCCCCATCCGCTGCGCTCTGCCGGGGTCACAGGTGATGTCCCGGAGCCGACCCGCCAGCGCCTCGGTGTCGCCGACCGGCACGACATAGCCGTTCTCGCCGTCTCGGACCAGGTCAGGCGCCGCGCCGACCTGGTCGGTGACGATCACGGGCTTGGCGGCGCTCATGACTTCATTGACGATCAGCCCCCACTGCTCCGCATCGGAAGGCAGGACGAACACGTCGCACAGGTCGAACAGCCGGGGAAGCTCCGTCTGGTTCTTGAAGCCGAGGAAGCGGATGCCCGACCACCCGGTCTCCTGTGCCTTTTGCTCCAGGGCCGCGCGCTGCTCGCCGTCGCCGACGAAGAGCAGGTATGGGGCCGGCTCCTGCCGCCCGTCCGGCGAAAGCGCGCGGTAGGCTTCCAACAGATCGCCGGCGCGTTTGCGCGGCTGGAACTTGGAAGCGTATAAAATGATGGGCCGCCCCGGCGTCAGCCCCAGCTCACGCCGCAGGTCTTCCCGGCCGGGACGGGCGATCTGCGCCTGCCGCTGGAAGAACTCGTTGTCAACGGCGTAGGGGACCGAAAAGATCTTGTCGTCGGGAACGCCGTAGTGACGGTAGTAGGCCGAGTTAAGCGATCCAATGGAAAGGAAGGCATCCACCCCGCCGAACAGGCGGCGCAGGATCGGCTCCTTGATCCGCCGCAGGGACGAGGAGCCGGAGGCCGCCCCCATCTGCGATTCCGCCCGGACGAAGACCTTGATGCCCTGGCTTTTGGCGACCATCATGGCGCGCAGGTTCGCCTGGTGGGAGTACCCGTGCATCCAGAGCGCGTCGAAGCGGCCCGCCTTCAGATGCCGCGCCAGGCCGTAAACGAACGGGCGCAGGGGTGTCAGCCGCTGGTTGTCGCCCAGCGCGGGCAAGACGTGAGACGGATAGCCGTCCAGCAGCGGCACGTCCCATTGGACCGCCGTCCCGAAGCCCTCATCCTGGTAGCTCTTGACGGAAAAATCGCTCAGAAAAAACGCAGTCAACTCGATCTCGGAGTGGGCGACGATGTATCGCAGCAGCGGCGCCTGATACTGGATCGGGTGTGAGACGAGGTAGGCGACCCGGTAGGGCTGACGGCCACTGGATACTTTTTTTCTAGGCATGGTTACGACAACGGCAACGGCATCACAGCAAGGGCAGGACGGCGAGGAAGACCGTGAGGGCCTCTTGTGTCGCCGCAGGGGCATGGCGATCAGTCATCAGCGACGAGCCTACTCCTCTATTTTACCCGACAAACGCCCGGAATGGGCGGGCCTGTCCTGGGAATATTCCCGCCCCTATATTCCTTCTTGCAAAAACCGTGCCAAGTCGTCTGACAGGCCCTCTTCGATCGAAAAATAAAAAGCCGCTCTCCCGAAGGAGAGCGGCACAGTCCGCCTCAGCGCGCGGGCGCTGAACGCAGAAGCAACTAAGCGGCGTTCTTGACGCCCTTGCGGCGCGCGACCACCGCCAGGCCGCCCAGCGCCAGCAGGACGCCGAACGAGACCGTCGTGCTGGCCTCGGGAACGGGGGCGTTGACCAGGTTGAACGTCGTGCCGCCTCGGGAGGCGCCGATGCTGGAGAGGAACTGCCCGCCGCCGGGGGCGCTGCTCGCCACGAACAGCAGCCCCGAGTTGCCGCCCAGCGAGTCCAGGGTGGTGCCGCCGCTGGTGACGTTGAGCGAGGTCAGGTTGAAGATCGTGCCCGCAACCAGCTGCCCCGTCAGGGTGAACGACACGTTGGGGGTGGTGGCGCCGGTCAAGGAGTTGAAGGTCTCGCCGGAGCCGGTGGCGGTCAGCGCCCCAGCCCCGGTGGTCATGAAGGAGAAGGTGCCGGGAGGGGCGAAGAGGTTGCCGCCGTTGTCCTGCGCGAAGGCAGGGGCGATGCTGGCGCCCGCCACGAGGGCGAGGCCGGCGAGTGTCGAGGTGAACTTGTTCATGCTTGTTTTCCTGTGTCTTTTCCTGGGTCTCTTGCTGAGTCTTTATGCTCCTGCACTGCGGCTTGGATCATATCTTCGGGCTTACAATGCGCCGCGTCCGAATAATTTTAGGTGGCACAGTCTCCTTTCAGCGGGAGTGTCTGCCGCGCGCAAGCTGGATGCATGCCGCGAATTGATACGGGGGACAACCTGTTTCGGCCTCAAAGGCCAGTGTCGGTGCTTTGCCCGCAGAGATTGCTAGCTTTCTTCATGCACATTTCATGCCAACTCACACGATTTTGATAAATAGAAGGTTAACAATGCAGATTTATTTTTGCGGGCTGCTTTTGCAGTCATCGGAAGCCGATCACTTTCGCCCCAGAAAGTCACTCATCATGCCTGATGCCCGATACACACCTGTAAACCTCGAACATAAAAAGCCGCTCCCCCTTCGAGGAGCGGCTGGAACCAGGGCACGGTGTCGAACACGAAGCGCCGGCACGGTGCCCCAGGAACCGGACTAGGCGGCGTTCTTGACGCCCTTGCGGCGCAGGACCACTGCCAGGCCGCCCAGCGCCAGCAGGACGCCGAACGAGACCGTCGTGCTGGCCTCGGGAACGGGGGCGTTGACCAGGTTGAACGTCGTGCCGCCTCGGGAGGCGCCGATGCTGGAGAGGAACTGCCCGCCGCCGGGGGCGCTGCTCGCCACGAACAGCAGCCCCGAGTTGCCATCCAGCGAGTCCACGGTGGTGCCGTTGCTGGTGACGTTGAACGAGGTCAGGTTGAAGATCGTGCCCGCAACCAGCTGGCCCGTCAGGGTGAACGACACCGGCGCGAACGAGGCGGTGGGGCCGGTCAGGGTGTTGAAGGTCTCGCCGGAGCCGGAGGCGGTCAGCATCCCAGTCGAGTTGGTCACGAAGCTGAAGGTGCCGGGAGGGGCGAAGAGGTTGCCGCCGTTGTCCTGCGCGAAGGCAGGGGCGATGCTGGCGCCCGCCACGAGGGCGAGGCCGGCGAGTGTCGAGGTGAACTTGTTCATGCTTGTTTTCCTGTGTCTCTGTCTTTTGAGTCCGATGCTTTCGCGCAGTGAGTGCGGCAAGAACCGCGACGGAGGAGGACGCCGGATTGCGGCCATACCTTGTCGTCACTGCTGCGGTCGAGTGTTAGCGGTTTGATGCGATGGCACAGCCCCCTTTCGGAAAGCAGATTTGCCGCGCATAGGCTGGATACGAGCCATGCACAACAGTTTGCAGAGCGTCGTTGAAGTGTCTTGGTCCGACCTTATCGCCTGGGAAGCAATTTTGGGGCCGAGACAACTACCATTTCTCTCCTTGCAAATATCATGCCAATCGGCGCGTTTTCCTATCATCCAGCAAAAAATATATATTTATTTGCTGGACCGCTCCTGACTTTCCTCACTCGCCACTTACTATACCCCAGAATTCAGCGGCTAATCTTAAAAATTAGCAACTTTTTACGGGTTTTTCGCGTACCGGGCGTAAAACCGGTGATGTCACGGATATTGTAGCACCATCCGGCGGTTTTCGCTGTCAGCCAGATGACTTTTTGGGAAAAAAGAGGCCCCGGCAGCTCTAGCGACCGGTCACAGCCCGCTGGTACTGCGGCCAGAAGGCTTGAAGCCCGCCGGACGCGAGCGAGGCACGCTCGAAATCCCCGAAGTCTTTCTCGACATCCTTCTGCTTGAGCCTGGTCCCCTTGACGACCGCCGCGCCCAGCTTGGCCTCGTTTTTGATGCTGTCGAAGGGGATCGCCTGGCCCTCCGTCTTGTCCTCGCAGCGGAAAATCCACCAGCCTTTGTTGAAGCTCACCGGCCCGTAAAGCTGGCCGACCTTCAAGTTAAAGACGGACGATTCCAGGGCCGGATTCTGCGAGAGGGGCGACCGGCCCTGCTGCAACGGCGAGATCAAGCCGCCGGCGCTTTTGCTCGGATCAATGCTGTACCCGGACGCCACCAGCTCGAACGCTGTATTGTTTTTCAGCTCGGTCAAGGCCTGTTGAGCCTCCCTCTGATTCGCCGTGGCAATCACGCGGAAGGTCGCCGTCGCGGGCCTGTAGAACTGCGCCTGCGGGTTCTTAGGGTCGCTCTGCTGCTTGTAGAAATCACGGACTTCTGCGTCCGTGACCGTGACTCCGGCCGTCAGCACGTTGGTCTGTGCCAGCCGGACGCGCAGGCTGTGCTTGTAATCATCCATGGACAGGCCGCTCGCCAGGAGGGCGGGCGCGAACCGGGGGTCCTTGCTGATCTCCTGATACCTTGCCTCCACCTGCGCGTCCGTGGGGGAAAGACCTTTCTTCGCCGCGTATTGCAGCTGAAGATCTTCTTCCACCATCCGGTGGACCACCACCTGCCCTCCGGCCTCCTGGAGACGCAGGAACAGCTGGTCCTGCGTGATCAGGGTGCCGTTGACGGAGGCGACGACCTTCTGGCCTTCATGGCGATGGCGCATGATCAGATAGCCTAAGAGCAGACCGACCACAAGCGCCAGGGCGGCGGCAGCCCAGGGCAGCAGCCCGGACCAGCGCGACTGCAAGGCCAAGAGTGGGGGGGGGGCGGCTCGACCGGACACCACGCTCTTCTCATT
>CAXTWM010000012.1:0-28975 GCA_964247915.1 uncultured Armatimonadales bacterium
GGGATTACACCCGGCGCCCCCCGCCCCTTCAGGGCCGGGGACCGTCTCGCGAGGCCCAAACACCATGTCCATCTACGATCCGACCACGCGCCGCCAGTTCTTGCAGAACGGCCTGACCTTCGTCGGGCTTGGCCTCGCCATGCCCACCTTCCTGATGCGCGCCGCCCAGGCCCAGGCCGCCGACCCGCTGGCCGCCCCCCTGCCGGCCATCCCCGGCGGCAAGATACTGGTGGTCATCGAGATGTCCGGCGGCAACGACGGCCTGAACACGGCTATCCCGTACACCGACCTAGGCTACGCCAAAGCGCGCCCGGTCATCGGCATCCCCAGCGGTGACGTCGTCAAGATCAGCCCCACCGTCGGCCTGCACCCGAACATGCGGGCCTTTAAGCCGCTCTACGACAAGGGCCAGCTCGCCGTCATTACGGGCGTCGGCTACCCCAACCCGAACCGCAGCCACTTCCAGTCTATGGACGTGTGGCAGACCGGCAACCCGCAGGTGGATGTCCGCGAGCGGACCGGCTGGCTCGCCCGCTATTTCGACAAGGAAGGCCACTTTAACGGCAACCCCCTGTCCGGCATCACGCTCGGCTCGGCCCTGCCGCTCGCCATGTTCTCCGACTCCGTCCCCGCTTCGGTCATCGGCGGCGGACAGGACTTCGGGTTCACCAGCCAGGCCCCCGACAAGAAGCAGCAGACCGAGGCCCTGCGCGCGCTCTACGCCCAGGGGACGGTCGCTGGGTCGAACGCCGAGTTCGTCCGCAACGTCGGCAGCGAGGCGTACAGCAGCAGCCTGGAACTCAGGCGTGCCTTCAAAGACTACGACATCAAGGCCAGCCACGCCGCCCCGTACCCCCAGAGCGGCCTGGCGAGCGGCCTCCAGACCATCTCCAAGCTCATCACTGGCGGCGTCGGGACCCGCGTCTACTATCTCGGCATGGGCGGCTTCGACACCCACGCGAACCAGCCCCGGTCCCACGCCAACCTGCTCGGCGACCTGGCCGACAGCCTGAGCGCCTTCTACGCCGACCTGACCGCCCAGGGCCGCGCCAATGATGTCGTTACCATGACCTTTTCCGAGTTCGGGCGGCGCGTCAAGGAGAACGGCTCGGCGGGGACGGACCACGGCGCGGCCAGCGTCCTGTTCCTAGCGGGCGGGGCCATCAAAGGCGGCGTCTACGGCGAGTACCCCAGCCTGTCTGACCTGGACGACGGCGACCTGCGGATGCACACCGACTTCCGCTCCGTCTACGCCACGCTCCTGGACAAGTGGCTCCAGACCCCCTCCTCGCCCGTCCTGGACGGCACCTTCCCGCACCTCAACTTCGTGTAGCCGACAACGCAAAGAAGGCCGGGCGAAAGCCCGGCCTTCTCCTTGCCCCCCTCCACGACCTTGTCGCCGGTGCGCCTGCACCGCCCGCAGGTTCTCCTCCGCCGCTGCTTTTGCTCCCACCCGCGTTTGTATGTGATGCCAAGCGATCTTTTGCAAACTATTCTCGGCGGGAACTTCACGCGCCCTGATTCCGAGTAGAGACAGGTATGAAATACCCACTGATACTATCCGCCCTGCTCGTTGGGGCGAGCCTGGGCGCATCCGCCGCGCCAAAGCATCCGGCTCATAAGAGGCGCCCGGCGAGGCCCGCGCCCGCCGCGACCGTCCGCGCGGAGCCTGTTACGCTGGGGACGCCGGGGGGTTTCCGGGACGTGCCGCCGGACCACTGGGCGGCGCAGGCGGTCGAGACCTTGCGGCAAAAGGGCATCGTGGAGGGCTACCCGGCGGCTACGGACCATCCTCAGACAGCGAAAGAAAGGGCGCGATGAATCGCGCCCCTACGGTTGTGCTGCTGGCGGGGCTGCTGGGCGGCGGTTCTGTCGCCTGGGCGCATGATGTCAAAGACCCCGTCTGCCGCATGATGACGGACACGGACACGACGCCGTACCGGGAGACGGTCAACGGCAAGACGTACTACTTCTGCTCGGATGGGTGCAAGGCGAAGTTCGACCAAGCTCCCACGTCCTACGTCACGCTGAATGCTCGCCTCGCGGGCGGGCTGATCCGCACCTACCGGCTGTCCCTGAACGCGCCGCCGCATCCCATCCCCGGTCGGCCCACCCCGCTCTCGTTTGCCATCCATGAGGCGCCCACGGGGCGGGTCGTGCGCGACTTCGAGGTCGTCCACACCAAGCGCCTGCACTTCCTCCTGGTCAGCGCGGACCTCGCCTACTTCGAGCACCGGCACCCGCAGCTTGGCCCCGACGGGCGGTTCCGGCTGGCCTGGACGTTCCCCCGCGCGGGCCGCTATTTCCTGTTCGCCGACTTCACGCCCGCCGACGGCGACAACCAGATCCTGCGGACGACGCTCGACGTCGGCGGGCCGCCGCGACAGACTTCAACGCCGCCGCGCCTCGTCCCCGACACGGACCAAGCCAAGACCGTCGGCGATACCCGCGTCCGGCTCACCATCCGGCCCGGCGCGATGCGCGCAAGTCGGCAATCGCTGCTGACCTACACGCTCTCCGACCTGTCGGGCCGCCCACGGACCGACATGCAGCCGATCCTAGGCGTCATGGGCCACCTCATCGCCCTGCGGGACGACACGCGGACCCTCGTCCACACGCACGCGCTGCACGGCGTCCAGCCCGGCTCCTACGGCGCGGCGATGCTGGCGATGATGCAGGCCGGGCAGCCGGAAGCCGTCCCCATCACGCCGGACATGGTGACGGAGGCTGGCCCGCGCCTCACCTTCAAACTGACCCCGCCCAAACCGGGCCGCTACAAGCTGTGGGCGCAGTTCCAGCGGCAGAATCGGTGGCTGACGGTGCCGTTCACGGTAGATGTGAGGGAGTAGGAGTCAGGGAGCAGGGGCGGCAGCGGCCCGCGCTGCGTGGTGCAGGGCGGCGTCATGGGCAGGGTCGGAGGCGCTGTCGCTGTAGACTTCTTCCTTGTGCATGCGGATGAAGCCGGACAGTTCCCCCTCTGGGTGCGCTTTGGTGGTGACCGTGACATACGCCTGCCCATTGAGGACGGCGCTGACGAGGTCGGCGAAGGCGGCGATTTTGGGAGCGGTCTGCTTGTGGAGATCGGCCTGCGTGACATGGCACGTCAGAGTGGCGGGCGTCTGGCCATCCCCCGCCGAGTAGAGCGTCAGCACGGCGGGTCCAATATGGTCGGTGTAGGAGCGGGCGACGTGCAGCTCGATGGCCCGCACGTCCTGGAGACCTTTGGTATCCACCTGAACCGTCGCGGTGGGGTGGGCGAGGTCAAAATCAATGGCGGCCATCCCGGCTGCGGGGGCCAGCCTGGAAGACTTCCCCGTAAGGGCGGCCTTCCAGGTGATCTTTACCTCACAGGCGCGGGCGTTGGCCGTCAGGCCGACGATGCCGAGCGCACCGCCCAGCAGTACGGCAGCCCATCCTTTACTGGTACTGGAAACGGCTCTTGCGATCATTCCGCGCTTCATGGGCTTATTATTCCACTCTAGGGCGTCGTTTGTCAAGAAGCGGATGTCCCTTCTTCGGTGATGCCTTTAAGAGTAGCGCCATAGTCTCCGTTTGGCCTAAAAGGCCGCTCTTTTCCGCCTCCACTGCGGCGGCTCCCCACGCGGCGTCTTCTGCTCGACACGGCCCCTTGATGTCCCCTTGAACACCACCCTGGGTTTTCTTGACAGCTTTCATGGAATGCTCCTGTGGTAGAAGATGTACTAAAAAACCCGCTCGCTTCTCTGGACGAGAATCGGGCGGGTTTTGTTCGGTCGGTATCAGCCAAGCACCTAGGCGGGCTTGATCTCGACGGTCGCGCCTTCGGCCTCTAGCTTGGACTTGAGGGCGGCGGCGTCCTCGGCGTTCAGGCCCTCTTTGACGGCCTTGGGGGCGCCGTCCACGAGGTCCTTGGCTTCCTTCAGGCCCAGCGCGGTGATCTCGCGGACGACCTTGATGACGCTGATCTTCTTGTCGCCGGCGGCGGTCAGTACCACGTTGAACGCGGTCGGGGCTTCCTCGACTGGCGCGGCGGTGGTCGCGGCGGGCGCGGCGGCGGCGGGCGCGGCGGCGGAAACGCCGAATTCTTCCTGGAGCTGCTTGACGAAGTCGCTGAGTTCCAGAACGGTCATGCTTTTGATGGTGTCCATCATTGCGGCGGTGTCGGCCATAAGTCTATTCTCCTTGTGTGAAATGACCCCCTAGCCCCCAATTCTGGGGGGACCAGAGGAAGTTTATTGAAGCCCTTCCTGCTCCCCCAGGATTGGGGGTTGGGCGGATATGCTACGCGGCGGCTTCGGCTGCCGGCTCGCCCTGCTTGTCCGCGATGGCTTGCAGGGTGAAGACGAAGTTCGAGATGATGCCGCCCAGGGTGCCGACGAAGCCCGCGATGGGCGACTGGAGCGACCCGAGCATCTGCGAGAGCAGGACCTCGCGCGGCGGGGTCTTGGACAGCGACTCGACCTGTGCGGCGCTCAGGACGCGGCCGTCCATGACGCCGGCCTTGACGGACATCGCCTTGTGGTCGCGGGCGTAGTCCAGCAGGATCTTGGCGACGGCCACCGGGTCGCTCTTGGCGAAGCCGATGGCGGTGGGGCCGGTCAAAAGCTCGGCCATTTCGGCGACTGGCATGGAGTCGCCGGCGGCCAGCTTGAACAGAGTGTTCTTGACGACCCGGTATTCGGCGTCGGCGTCACGCAGCTTCTTGCGAAGCTCGGTCAGCTCGGCCACGGACAGGCCCCGGTAGTCGGTCAGGATGGCGGCCTTGGTCACGCCGACCAGCGCGCGCAGGTCGCCGACGAGTTCGACTTTGGCCCCGGCGGGTTCGATCGTGTATTCGGTTGCTATGGTGTTCACCTCCTCTGGATGAAATAAAATGCGCCCTGCGACTGCCGTAGACAAGGAGGGCAAGTCGCAGGGCGCATCGGGACACTTTGCGGGTGTCTGGGGCGTTCCTGTTACCTCGGCTGGCGGGCGGCTGCCCATTAACCCGCGTTTGCGTTGTTGGCGCTTGCGGGGCCGGCTGTCTACGGCGAAATCTTATGAAGTTATGCCTGTAGGGGCGAACGCAAGGTTCGGCCCTACAAATCTATCCCTTGCCCGCCGCGACGGAGACGGCGCGGAGGGGGTCAACGCGGACGCTCGGCCCCATCGTCGTGTTGATGGCGATCTTCTTGAAGTACCGACCCTTGGCGGCGGTCGGCTTGGCCTTCTGCAAGGCGTCCAGCAGGGCGTTGAAGTTTTCCATGAGCTGATCCGGCGTGAACGACGCCTTGCCGATGGGGGCGTGGACGATGCCCGCCTTTTCGACGCGGTACTCGACCCGAGTCGCCTTCTTGATGTCGTTGACGGCCTGGCCGATGTTCGGCGAGACCGTCCCGGCCTTCGGGTTCGGCATCTTCTGCTTGAAGGTCGCGCCCAGGCGGCCCACCTGGCCCATCATGTCCGGCGTGGCGAGGATCAGGTCGTACTGCTTCCAGTCGAGCGTCCCCTTCTGCACCTGCTCGATGATGTCCTCGGCCCCCACCAGGTCCGCCCCCGCCGCCTCGGCGTCGGCGGCCTTCGGGCCTTTGGCGAAGACCAGCACCTTGCGGCTCTTGCCCGTCCCGTGGGGCAGGGTGGTGACGCCGCGCACCATCTGGTCGCCGTGGCGCGGGTCCACGCCCAGGTTGAAGGCGACGTTGACGGTCTCATCGAACTTGGCGGTCGCGAGGCTCTTCGCCAGTTCCAGCGCGGGCATGGGGTCGAGCAGCTTCTCGGGGTCAGTCTGCTTGGCGAGCGACTGGTAGCGCTTGCCGATGGTCTTCACGCGGTCTTGCTTTCGCATTTTGTCTCCTTGTGGTGCTGACGGGCGTTCGAGGCCCTCCCACATCAATCCTCCCAGTAGGCGCGTTTCCACCATACCAGGACGGCCACGAGTAGGCCGACGATTATCAACAGCTTGACCCAGACAGGTATCTCCGGGCCAACGAGCAGTCCAACGATACGACTCGCCAAAAACTGTTACCCGATGTCAATGCCCATCGAGCGGGCGGTGCCGGCGATGATCTTCATCGCCGCCTCGGTGTCGTTGGCGTTCAGGTCCGGGGCCTTCATTTCCGCGATGGAGCGAAGCTGGTCCTGGCTGATCTTGGCGACCTTGGTCTTGTTGGGCGTCCCCGACCCGCTGGGGATGCCGGCGGCCTTCTTCAGAAGGTCGGCGGCGGGCGGGGTTTTGGTGACGAACGTGAATGAGCGGTCCTCGTAGATGGTAATCTCGACAGGGACGATGGAGCCGATCTGGGAGGCGGTCCGCTCGTTGTAGCCCTTGATGAACTCCATCATGTTGATGCCGTAGCCGCCCAGCGCGGGGCCGACGGGCGGCGCAGGGGTCGCCTTGCCAGCGTTGATCTGGAGCTTGACGACTCCGGTGATTTTCTTTGCCATGTGTCTCTAGTGTCCTCAATAATTCCCCCCGGCCCCCAATTCTGGGGGAGCAGGAAGGGCTTCAATAAACTTCCTCTGGTCCCCCCAGAATTGGGGGCTAGGGGGCGATCCTATGAAATCTTCTCGATCTGGCTGAACTCCAGCTCGACGGGCGTGTCGCGGCCGAAGATGGAGATGAGCACCTTGACCTTGTCCTTGGGCGCGTTGATCTCTTGGATGCTGCCCGTGAAGTCCCCGAACGGGCCGGAGTTGACGCGCACGGCCTGGCCGACTTCCCACTTGGGGCGGATGTACGGCTTGGTGTCGGACTCCTCGATGGCCTTGCGGATCTCGCGGATCTCGGAGTCCTTCACGATGGTCGGCTTGGCGTCGCCGACGAATCCGATCACCCCGGTCGTGCTCTTGACCAAGTACCAGGTGTTGTCGTCGAGCACCATCTCGACGAAGACGTAGCCGGGGAAGACCTTGCGGTCGATCTCGCTCTTTTTGCCCTGACGGACGCGCGACTCTTTCTCGGTCGGGACGAGGATGTCGAAGACCTTGTTCTTCAGCCCCATCGTCTCCGCCCGGCGCTCGACGTTCGTCTTGACCTTTTTTTCGTGGCCCGAATAGGTGTGGACCGCGTACCAATGCTTCTGCATAATCTTTTAGTGGTGACCGCCGTTGAACAGCGGCGCGGCGAGCTTCGTCAGCCCGGCGTCAATGACCCCGACCCAGACGGCGACGGCCAGGACGAGGGCGAGGACGACCGAGGTGGACTTGGTGAGCACGTCCCGGTTCGGCCAGGACGTCTTCTTCAATTCGACCCATGCCTCCTGGAAGAACTGCTGCGGGCTGGTCGGCTGCGCCTTCGCCATGGACTGCGCGCGCCGCTGCGCTTCCGCCGTCAGTCCGGTCCGGGCCGGGGCGGGCTTGCTGTTCGGACCAGGTTTGCCGTTTGGTGTCCCCTTTTTGGGGCCGTCCGGCTTCGAGTTCGGGTTGTTGTAGCTTTCCGCCATGCTGTGCCGCCTTCACTGACCAGTTTTTGCCCATGAGAACAGGCAAAAAAATGAACAGGGGTCGCGCCCCTGTCCGGTGTCTTGGGGGTTATGATAGCACATCGGGGCGGCTTTGTCAAGCGCAAGGCGGCATGGGCGATTCTTTTTAGTGCCTGGCAGGAGACGGGCGGGCGCGCAGCGAACCTGGCAGCCATGGCAGAACAGTCCCGGCCCGATACTGAAGTTTACCGGGAGATCGCCCGCATCGCCGTCCCCGTCGGGCTGGAGATGGTGGTCCAGCTCCTCCTGGGCCTGATCGATCAGGTCATCGTCGGCACGTTAGGCGCGGTGGCGATCGCCGCCGTCGGCCTGTCCAACAGCTTCCTCGGAGTCCTGGGGATCTCCCTCGCCTCGCTCGGCGCGGGGACGGGCATCCTGGTCTCGCGGGCGCACGGGGCCGGGCAGGCGGAACGGACGGCGCGCGTTTCGGGCGCGGCCTCAGTCCTGGCCGCCGTTCTGTCGCTGCTCGTGGCGCTGCCCTTCCTGCCCTTCGTCGGGTTGTTCCTCCATGCTGTCGGGGCCGCCCCAGAAGTCGCCGCTGCCGCTCGGCCCTTCTTTCAGATCATACTGCTGGAGTTGCCCGCCGCCGTCACCAGTTCGGTTGCGAGCGCCACGCTGCGCGCGCTGGGGCGGGCGCGCGAACCCCTGGTCGCCACGCTGGCGGCGGTGGCTCTTAACACCGCCTTGGGGTACGCGCTGGTGCTGGGCGTCGGCCCGTTCCCCCGGCTTGGGCTGGCGGGGGCGGCGTGGGCGACGCTGGCGGCCCAGAGCGTCCGGGCCGCCCTGGTCTTCCGGGCGCTGTACGGAGGCCGCACGCCGGCCCGCTGGGAGCTGCCGGCGGGCCTGGCGGAGTGGCGCGGCACGGGCCAGGAGCTGCTGCGCCTGTCCGTCCCGCTCGGCGCCAAAGACGTTTCCTGGTCGCTCGGCCTGTTTTGCTACGCCCTGCTCTTCCAGCGGCTGGGGACGGGGACGCTGGCGGCCAGCCGGATCGTTTCCACCCTGGAAAACATCTTCCTGCTCACCTCCATCGGGCTGATGATCGCCGCGACCACGCTGATCGGGCAGGCGGTGGGCCGGGGAGACCCGGATGGGGCGCAGTCGCGGGTCCGCGCCCTGCTCAGAGTCGGGGTCGTGACGGGGTGGGGGTTCGGGGCGCTGTACCTAGGCACGGCCCTCCTCCTGCCGGTCCTCTACCCGCACGTCACCGGGAGCGTGCGGCACATCGCGTTCTGGGGCATCGCCATCAGCGCCGCCTTCCAGCCCGTCCGGGTGCGGAGCATCATCCTGGGCGGCGGCGTGCTGCCCAGCGCGGGCGACACCCGCACCGTGGTCATCGGGGACGCCCTGGGGTCGTTTGCGCTCGGCCTGCCGCTTGCCTATCTGCTGGCATTCCCGCTGCATTGGGGGGTCTGGGGCATCTTCGCGGCGCGCGGTGTCGAGGAGGTGTTCAAAGTGCTGCTGTTCTCCTGGCGGGCGGCCCGCCTGCGCTGGGGGGAGGTGGCACAGCGGCTCGGCGCTCCCGCCTTGAACCCTGCCGAAGAAACGGTCACGACTGTCCCCGCCCCGGAGGCGATGCCATTCTATGTCCCCTATGACTGACATCGAGATCGTGGAAGCGGCCTTCAGCGACAAGCCGATCCTGCGCCGGCTCTTGGAACTGTACCAGTACGACTTCAGCGAGTTTGAAGGGACGGACGTCGGGCCGCACGGCGTTTACGGATACCGCTACCTGGACCACTACTGGACGGAGCCTGATCGCCACCCATACCTCATCCGCGTGGGAGGCCAGCTTGCGGGCTTCGCCCTCGTCAACCGCCACGCCGTCAGCGGTGAGGATCGCTGGTCGCTCGCCGAATTCTTCGTCATGCGTAAGTACCGCAGGCGCGGCGTCGGCGAGTACGCCGCCGCCCGCGTCTTCGACCTGTGGCCCGGAAAGTGGGAGGTCGCGCAGGCCGCCTCCCATCCCGGCTCTTCTGCCTTCTGGCGAACGGTGATTCATAGGTACACGCGCGGCGCGTTTGAAGAGCGCCAGGCCGAGTGGGGCGCGCAGCATGGCCCCGTGCAACTCTTCCGATCGGGCCACGGCACACCGAGGGAAACAGGCAATCCGGCGAAAGGGAAAGGCGCGGAGTGAGGATGACCCTACAGCAGCAGGCGTCGCGGATGACGCGCGAGGCGCTGGAGGCGCTTTTCCGGGCGGCGCGGCATCTGCCCGAGGACAGGTGGGAGTGGAGTCCGATGGGGGAAGCGCGGACGGCGCAGACCTTGCTGTACGAGTGCGCCCTGACGACGCCCTTTTACATCGCCGCCGCCCAGGGCCGGATGCAGGAGTTCGCGACCCTCGTGCCTGACGAGCCGACGCAGGAGCTATGGCGGCGTCGCTCCGAAGCCGCCTGGACGCTGGGCGGGGCCGAGTCCGTGGCGCGGGAAACGTTCGCCGAGCTGTGCCAGGCCCTGGAAGCCGTGCCCGATGCGCGCCTGGGCGACATCCAGCCGCACCCGATGGACCCAAGCCGGCAGGCTACGACGGCGGACCTGCTGTTCCTGGCCTGCTGGAACCTGGTCTACCATACGGGTCAGATCAACTACCTCCAAACCATGCTGGGCGACACCGCGCGGCGCCTCTGACGCCGATCACTTCTGGAAGTCATACGCGCCGCCGTGGGCGATGTAGTTGATTGGGCCGTCCGCCCACTCCGCGTCCGTCTTCAAGACGGGGTGGGCAAAGAAGGCTTCTTCGGAACGGGGAAATTGGACTTTGTCACTGTGCCACCAGGAGACCCAGTGAATCATGGCGATCATGGGCCGCGCCCGGTCCGTCCGGTTGGGCATCCCGGCGTGCCACAGCCGCAGGTCGCGGATCACAACGCTTCCGGCGTGGACGGACGGCTGGAGCGGCGGGCGGACCTGGCGGCGGGCTTCCACGGCCCCGGCGGGCAGCTTGATGTCGCCTTGCTGAACGTAAACGGTGGTATCCAGGTGCGTACCGGGCCAGACCTCCGTGCTGCCGTTTTCGGCGCTCATGTCCACGACGGGGACGTTGACCACCAGGCCGAACGGCGGGGTGGCGACAGCTAAATTCGGCCACAACTGGCCGACGTCGGCGTGGACCGGCTGGCGCTGCCCGTTCCCCCCGACCGCCGTGTTGCCGCTGTAAAAGCCGTTGTGCAGGCCGTCCCCGAGCAGCGAGTGCGTGACCGAGATCACGATGTCGTTCAGCAGCACATCTTTGTAGAGATACGGCGCGAACGGCGGCGGCTCCTGCTGGACGTTGCCGGTGTTGAAGTTGAACGGGGCGTCCGTCCGGGCCAGATAGGCGGGCAGGTCCTGGAGCATCTTCTCGCGCAGGGCGGCGATGTGGTCCAGGCGGATGATGTCGTTCAGGACGACAACCCCGTCGTCCCGCAGGGCGCGCGTGGCGGCGGCCAGATGGGCGGGCGCGATCCGGCCCGTTCGGGCCTCTTCGGGCGTGATGTCCAGCGCGGTGATGTCGGTCATGGGATGGCTCCGGTCTCCTTCATCCTGGGCGGGCCGACCGACGGCCCCGGATTCATCATAACACGGCGCGAGCGCCCTGTCAACTCGCCGCCGCGCCCTGTGTCACAGCGGGTGTGACACTGTGACGGAACCCAATTAGTCTAGCGTAAGCTGTATGGCATGATGTGTGCAGTAGGGTATCATGGAGTCATGCGAATGAAAGGAATGCGAAACGTGTCTTTTTCACCAACGCGGCGGGCGACGCGGCTTCTGCCGCTGCTGGCCGCTCTGATCCTGGGGGGGCGGACCCCAGCCCATGCCGATGAGGCCAAGCCCTTCCTGCACCCGCTGTTCACCGACAACATGGTCTTGCAGCGCGGCGTTCCTGACGCCATCTGGGGCTGGACCACGCCGGGCAATCCCGTCAACGTGGCCCTGAACGGCCAGGCGAAGCGCGTGGTCGCGGGGCCGGACGGCAAGTGGGTGGCGCGCATCGGCCCGTTCAAGGCCGGCGGGCCGTACACGCTGACCGTCAAGGGGCCGGAAACGGTCACGCTGAGGAACATCCTGATCGGCGATGTGTGGCTCTGCTCGGGGCAGTCCAACATGGAATTCGGCGTCGGCAACCTCCTGAACGCCAAGGAGGAGATCGCCCAGTCCGGCCACCCTAACATCCGCCTGTTCACCGTCGCCCGCGCCGTCTCGCAGACGCCGCTGGCTCTGCCCGTCGGCCAGTGGCAGGTCTGCGGGCCGAAGACCATTACGGCGGGGCAGTGGAACGGCTTCAGCGCCGTCGCCTACTTCTTCGGACGCGGCCTGGAGAAAGACCTGCACGTACCCATCGGCCTGATCCACTCGTCGTGGGGCGGCACGCCCGCCGAGGCATGGACCAGCGCCGAAGCGCTGGCCCCCCTGCCGGACTTCGCGCCGGTCGTCACCGCCATGCAGCAGGCGCGGCAGGACCCCAACGGGTTCGGCAAGACCACCGACGCCTGGTACGCCAAACACGACCCCGGCTCCGCCGTGGGAGGCGTGGCGGGCAAGACCTGGGCCGACTCGGACCTGAGCACGTCCGACTGGAAGGCCATCACGGAGCCGGTCGCCTTCCAGCAGGCCGGCCTCCCGGAACTCGCGGGCACCAATGACGTCGTCTGGCTGCGCCGCGAATTCGATCTGCCCGCCGCCTGGTCCGGCAAGGACCTGACCCTGCACCTGGGGCCGGTGGACGACCGTGACACCACTTATGTCAACGGGACGCCGGTCGGCGGCCTGAACGACTACGCCGCGCCGCGCGACTACAAAGTCCCCGCCGCCCTGCTGAAGCCGGGCCGGAACGTCCTCGCCGTCCGCGTCCTCGACACGGGCGGCGTCAATGACACGGGCGGCCTGACCGGCAAAGCCGACGCCCTCAAGATCGAGGCCGTCGGCGACCCGACCCCGGCCGTGTCGCTGGCCGGGCCGTGGCTGGTCAAGGTCGGGGCGGCGATTCCCGCCGACGACCCCGCCCCGGTCGTGCCGGGCAGCGACCCGAACACGCCCACCGTGCTTTACAACGGCATGGTCAACCCTCTCGTCCCGTTCGGGCTGAAGGGCGCGATTTGGTATCAGGGCGAGTCGAACGCGGGCCGGGGCAAGCAGTATCAGGCCCTTCTGCCGGCCCTGATCGGCGACTGGCGCAAACGCTTCGGCGCGGGCGACTTCCCGTTCCTGGTCGTCCAGCTCGCCAACTATGACCCCCATCTGGCGTCCCACACCCAGCCAGGCGAGTCGGGCTGGGCGGAAGTGCGCGAGGCGCAGCTCCTGACGGCGGAGCACTCCTCCCGAGTCGGGCTGGCCGTCACCGATGACATCGGGGAGGCGGGCGACATCCACCCGAAGAACAAGCAGGAGGTGGGCCGCCGCCTGGCGCTGGCGGCGGAGGCGATTGCCTACGACAAGCCCGTGGAGTACGGGGGGCCGCTGTACCAGGGCATGACGGTCGAGGGGAACAAGATTCGCCTGAAGTTCACGCACCTGGGCGGCGGCCTGGTCGCCAAGCCGCTCGACCTGGGGGCCGCGCTGGTGCAAAGCGCCGAAGCGGCCAAGACCGCCCCCGCCCCCGTCCAGGCCGCCAAAACGGCGGAAGCCGTGGGCGCCGCCAAGGCCGTGAAGGCGGCGGAGGCGGCCAGCGTCACCGCGAAAAGCCCCGCGAAGACCGACGAGAAGCCGGCTGCAAAGACGCCCGACAAGGCCGCCGAAAAGACGCCCGATAAGGCCACGGAGAAGCTGCTGGGCTTCGCCATCGCCGGCGCGGACGGCGCGTTCGTCTGGGCGGACGCCCGCGTGGACGGCGACACGGTCGTCGTCTCCTCGCCGACCGTGCCCCAGCCGACCGACGTCCGCTACGGCTGGGCGGACAGCCCGGTCTGCAACCTCTACAACAAGGCCGGCCTGCCCGCCCCGCCGTTTCGGACAGGTAGGTGAGGGCGGTCGGGGCGATAAGCCATGACAGCAAGCCAAGACAACCGAGAGGGACGAATACCAGAAAGGGGCGAACACGAGGTTCGCCCCTACAATCAGCCGCTTCCGTAGGGGCGAGCCTTGTGTTCGCCCTTCTTCTCCCAATTTGCCTCTTCCGTAGGCGTCGCTACTTCACCTGTGGCGGCTCCGACTGACGACGCTCCAGGACAACCTCTTTGCGCTGGACGGGCGTTCCCCCCGGCGCAAAAACGCCGACGATGACCTGCTCCCCGACCACTTCCAATATCTCCACCTCGACCACGTTCATGCCTTCGCCGATTTGAATGACCGAACTGCTGCCGTCGTGCGGGCGGCGGTTGAAGAGATGCATTGACCCACCTGCTCTCCCTCGTATTTTGCACTGCGATAGTTACCCCAACTGCACAAACCATGCCAAGTACGATTACGGAGGAAAAATAGGGGCGTCTTCCAAAAAGTTCCTCTCCGCGTCACTCAGTTCCACCCCGACGGCGGCCATGCTGTCCCCGAGCTGCGCCACGGTGCGCGGGCCGATCACCGCCGCGCCGCCGCACGGATGGGTCAGAACGTAGGCCAGGGCGACGGCGTTGGCCGAGACGCCGCGCCGGTCGGCGAGCCGCCGGACGCGCTCCCGTCTGCCCTCATTGACCGCATTGTGGTAAAGGGCGTACTTGGGGTCGGCGGGGTCATACGGGTGCGCGAAGAAGCCGCCCGCCTGCGGCGCGAAGGGGATCACCTTCAGGCCTGTCGCGCAGTAGTATCTCAGATCGTCGGCGTCCATGTGCCGGCTGTCGTACCACTGCCCCTGCGTCTGGTTCGGGGCCGCCAGGCTCCAGCCGATCTGGCTGGCGACGAAGCCGGCCATGCCGTTCGCCTGCGCGTACTCCGACGCCGCCCGCAGTCGCTCGGGCCGCCAGTTGGACGCGCCGAGGGCACGGATGCGCCCCGCCGCCCGGTGCTCGTCCAGCGCCTCCAGAACCTCGCCGACGGGGACGGCGGGGTCGTCCCCGTGCAGCCAGTAAATCTCCACCCGGTCCGTGCCCAGCCGCTCCAGGCTCTCGGCCAAATCCCGCGCCAGGTCTTCCGGGCGCAGGCGCGACCGCGCCATCGTTTCCAGGCGGGGATGACCGCCCTTTGTCGCCACAGTGACGTCATCCTGGACGCCGCGCGTCCGCAGCCACTCGCCGACGGTCCGCTCGCTCGCCCCGCGCCCGTCCGGGAGCCAGTCGGCGTAGACATGGGCCGTGTCCAGGAAACTGCCGCCCGCCTCGGCGAAGGCGTCCAGGAGGGCGAAGGATTGATCGCGCGAGTAGGCCGACCCGTAATTCGCCGTGCCGAGGCAGAGAACGGAGAGAGGCCGGGTGATCCTCGGGAGCGTGAAATAGTTCATCGGCTTGCCTTCCCATCGGCCAGGCGCTGGCGCTTGTCAGCCCAGCGCCACAGCGGGGCGGCCAGGAAGGCGCCAGCCATGAGGCCGGGGCCGAGCCAGGCCAGCATCGGGGGCGGCAGCGGCAGGTAGTGGCCGATGAAGGAGTCGCGGTAGGCCGAGCCGGGCGCGTTCCAGTCGCGCAGGCCCTGCTCCCAGCGGGTCAGGGGGCACTCGCCCCATAGGACGTTGGCGAGGATCACGACGACCAGGAGCGCATAATACGCGCGCTCTTGTTTGGGGCACCGGCGCAGCAGCCCCGCCATCGCCGCCAGGGCGCCCAGGGCCACCGCCGCCACGATCACCCCATGCACGGCGGCCACCATGTCGGCGAGCCATAGGTACATGATCTGCTCCTCCGTCGGATGCGCCGCCCGCAGGGGCGCGATGAATCACGCCCCTGCGCTATGCGGCCCTCGGCGTCACCCACGCCCCCTGCTTTGCGCCCTCGTACATCGCCTCCATCACCGCGCTCCGGTAGGCGGCCTCGCGGACGCCCACCAGGGCGGCGTCTTTTTGGCCCGCCAGCGCGTTCAGGAACGAGTCCAGGCCGGCGGGGATGCTCGGCGGCAGGTCCGTCCAGGGCTGCTTGCCGTCCGCGCCCGCGACGTGCTTGCTCCCGAAGTAGAGCTGCCCGTTCAGGACCAGCGCGTGTCCTTCCGTGCCGCTGATCAAGAGGCTGACCGGGTTCGCCACGTCGTCCCAGGCGGCGGCCAGCGTCCCGATGGCCCCATTCGCGAACCGCATCAAGCCCTCGCCGGTCTCGTCACAGCCGTCATAGGCGTTCGTGCCCGCGTCGAGCTGCGCCGTCACCGTCGTGACGTCCCCCAGCAGCCACAGCAGGATGTCCAGCGAGTGCGTCCCCAGGTCGCCGAACGCGCCCACGCCCGCGACCTCCGGGTCCGCCATCCAGCGCCATTCCCCGTCGAACCACCGCCCCAGCGCTGCGCTGTGGCAGTTGGACCCCCGGACGCGGGTGATCCTGCCGAACGCGCCCCGCACGATCTGCTCGCGCAGGAACAGGTGCTTGGCGTCGCCGCGCTGGAAGTAGCCCGTCTGGTACAGTACGCCCGCCTTTTCAATCGCATCCGCCATGCGGTAGGCGTCCTCGGCGCCGATCCCCAGCGGCTTCTCGACGAACAGGTGCTTATGGGCCGCCGCTGCGGGCAGCACGACCTGCTCGTGCCGGTCGGTCTCGGTGCAGACGATAAGCGCCTCGATCTCCGGGTCTTCAAGAAGCGTGTCCAGGTCGGCGGCGACGGACGCCCCCAGCTCCTCCGCCCGCTCCTTGGCGCGGGCCGGGTCGTGGTCCCAGACGCTCCTGCACTGGACATCGGGGCGGTTCTTGATGGTGTTGACGAAGCCGGGCGTATGGATGTGCGCGCACCCGGCGAAAGCGACGGTGGTCATGGAGGTTCATCCCTTCAAATTTGTTCCCCTCACTATCCGCCGCGCGGCGCCCAAAGTCCTGCACGGTTTCCCGCCGGGTCAGTCCAGGGCGAGCAGCAGATCCAGGTCGAAGTCGGGCTGGCGGATTTGGTCCTCCAAACCGTCCACGGGCGGCTTGGTCCGTGCCAGCTTTTCCAGGGTGTCGTACAGCTCTGCGGGCGGGTTGACCGAGATCACCATCACGACCTCGTTGTTCTCGTCCACATACAGCTCGTCGAAGCGGTTTGTGGCCGGGTCGCCGTGGAACAGGCCGCCCCTGCCGCCCTGCGGGTCACCGAACAGCTCGAAATGGATGTCGAGTTCATCGGAAAAGAAGTTCGCGACGTGGTCGTAGGCGACGCGCCGCCCGGCCATGTTTGCCCCGGCGATTTCGCCGTGCCAGAAGGCGTTGTTCCAGTGCTCGACGCGCCACCGCTTGCCCAGAACGGGGTCCTGGAAGCCCGCCACATCGCCCGCCGCCCAGACGTCCGGCGCGCTCGTCTCCAAAAACTCGTTCGTCAGGACGCCGTTCTTTTCCTCGTCCACGTCCAGCCCCGTCGCGACGGCGAATTCTAAGTTAGGCTCAACGCCGACGCCGACCAAAACGTAATCACCGTCTATGGCCTTGCCCGCTTTCGTATTGACTCCCCCCGGTGTGATCTCCGTCACTTCGTCACCGAGAATGACCTCGACCCCCGCCGCTTCCAACTTCGCCTTTAAGAATGCGCCGTACTGCGGCGAGGCGAACTTGCTCCACAGGTGATTGGTCGGCTCGATGATCGTCGCCCGGCCCCCCTTGGTCACAAAGTCGGCGGCCACTTCAACGCCGATGTAGCCGCCGCCGACCAGGATGATTTTCTGCCCCAGGTGCGCCCGGAGGGCGTCGCTGTCCTCCCATGTCCGGAGCGTTTGGACGTTCGGCCCGTCCGCGCCGGGGATGTCCAGCGTCTTGGGAGAAGACCCCGTGGCGACCAGCAGCTTCTCATACGTCACGGTGTCGCCGTTGTCCAGCGTGACCGTCTTGGCCGCCGTGTCCGCACCCGTCGCCTTCGTCCCCGAGAGCAGCGTGACCTTGTTTTCCGTATACCAAGACGCGGGCTGAACCGGCAGCACGTCCTCGGCCTTCGCCTCCCCGCGTAGGTACTCTTTGGACAGGGGCGGACGATTGTACGGCGGGCGCTTTTCCGCCCCGATGATCAAGATCGAGCCATCGGGGTCGTGCTTGCGGATGTTCTCGGCCGCCGTCGCCGAAGCGAGGCCGCCGCCGATCAGGACGTACCGGGCGGAGTGGGATGCCATGTAGGATGGCCCTTTCTAGAGGAACCGAAGGTGATGCCTGGGGTTTACCCCACCGGCGGAAAGGGTCAATCAAAGGGAGCTATGCTTTGGCAGCAGAAGGAATCCCGCCGCGCTGGGAAGAAGATACACGTCGTCACCGTCGCACTCAAAGCCGATGCATTCTGCGGAGGCTTGGAAAGCAGTTCTCCCATGTTGAAATGGCACGGTTCCCTTGCTGCCGTTCTGCTGGTTGTTTTGACGCTGCAAAGCATAGGGGCGTCGCTTGCCGCCGCGCCCGATCCTGTGCCCGCCGCTGCCCAACAGAAGCCGCTGGTTCACCTCAGCCTGGCCCAGTCCGCGTCGTTCCCGGACGCGATTGACGCGCTGGCGGCGCAGGGACATGTCGCCATTGTCGCCGAAGGAGCACCCTTCGTGCCGCGCCTGCCACACAAAGAAGTTCAAGACTTGACCGCGCCGCTTCCGCTCTCAGAGGCCGTCACGAAGATCGCCGCCTCCTTTGACTATGACGCGCAGGAGCAGGATGGCGTGTTCGTCCTCACCAAACGATACACGGACCCGAAGGAGATGCCCTGCGTAACGCTGGAAGAGTGTGACCAAGCGTTCAAGGACATCCTCGCCCTCTTGGGCCCGTTCAACCCCAATTTTGATGAGGCCAGTGATGACCATAGCCAGCTCAACACGGTCATCACTTTCTTCCACTCACTCTCGCCGAAGCAGTTGCAGGAAGCGCGAACCAAAATGTTGCGTTACGGGGAACTGGGGCCGGAGCAGCAAAAGATGGTCGAAAGCATCTTCCTCTATGGGTTCGTCCAGTTCCCGACGTACAAACTGCGGGACACGGTGGATATTCTCGATTACGCACCAAAATCTGTCATCACTGGCCAGGACAAGGGGCACAATGCATTGTTCATCGAACTCCCTGTGTCGGCCAACAAGTCACTCCGCTATTATCGTCCCCTCGAAGGCGGCGTCACTTCCTCAAAGGAAGCGCAGCCCACCCTGCTCCTGCCGAAGCAAGCCGAAACGGGCAGCCCGGCAGCGCCCTCGCCGATGACGCTGGAAGCCGTCGTCGCGCTTCTGCCCCACGCCGGACCCCCGGCGGTGGTGGACGTACCCTTGAAGGACAAGCCCGTCTCGGTCGCTGGCCTCGGCAACGCCTCCGCGATGGATGTCCTGCGCGCCTTGAAGGCGCTCTACAACCTCCGCATCGGGGCCTCCGATGCCGGGGGCAACAAACTCATGCGGCAGATTCTACCGCCCACCGAAACCCTGCGTGACCTCGGCCCGAACGTCTGGAGCCTGCTGCCCGTCTCGCTCATCCGGGCCATGCATTCGGAAGAGGCCCCCCCAGCCCAGGGCCCACCCGCTGACTTGAGTAAGACGGAAATTCCTGCGGAGTCCTCCCAGCGTGCTCGCGAGGCCGTGCGGCGCTTCCATCAGCAGATGCAGGCGCGTAGATTGCTGCCGGCGTTGTGGCCGGAGGCAGTCCACCAGGTACTCGTCGGTGTCCAGCCTCAATTGCGGAGCGGGGGCCTGGGCGTTCGCATCCCCGTGAAAGCCTTAAACGGCACCACCCGAAGTGCGTTGGCTATGGCGCTCTGTGTCAGTGCCTTGGAAATAATCCAAAGCGGGTTCACAGGGCAGGTCAACCGAAACGTAGTGGATTGTCTGGACGATATGAACAGCACCCTTGTTTATACGGTCCCTGCTCAGGTCTCCATCATCAATGGTCAAACCATTCCTTCTCTCTACTTTGAGGGAATTGATCCCTACACCAATCAGCATATCGGCCTCGGCGGTGTTGCTATGTTCGGGACCATGAAGTAATGGGGCGTCCGCCACGCTGTTGGTGGGTTTGCTCCCTACTTCTCCGCGTACCGGCGCTGTCCGTCTTCCACTAACACTTTGGCCCGGTCCGGGCCGCCGCGCCCGGTCGGCTTGAACTCCTTGCCCGCCAGCGTGTTGTACGAGACGAAGAACTGCTCGATGGCGGCGACGGTGCTGTCTTCCAGGTGATCCAGCGCCTCGATGCTTTTGTGCGACTGCGCGACGGCGGCGACCGCGATGAGCCGGTCGTTCCGCATCGTCTGGCCGTCCCGCTCGGTCTGCTCCGCCTCGATGACGCCGATCAGCCGCGCTTCCACCAGGCAGCCGGGGAAGACCGGCTCGTCCATCAGCACCAGCACGTCCAGCGGGTCGCCGTCCTCGCCGCGCGTGGACGGCAGGAAGCCCATGTCGAAGGGGAACACCGACCCCGCCGGGAGCACTTTGCCGAGCCGAAACAGGCCCCGTTTTGGCTCGTAGTTGAGCTTGTTCCGGCTGCCTCGGGGCGACTCGATGATCGCGTTCACCTGCCCCGTCTCCGGGTTAAGGGTTTCCAGTTCTTCCAGGTTGGTTGTCACTTACTTCTCGTCCTTCTCCTCGTCGCCCTCGGCGGCTTCGCCTTCCTTTGGGTCTTTGCGCTCGTGCAGGTACGCCATGCTCAGGGTCGCCAGGCCGCTGCCCAGGAACGGGCCGACGAGGTAGATCCAGGCCCCCCGCGTCGCCCCGGAAAGCAACGCCGGGCCGAGCGAGCGGGCCGGGTTCATGGAGGCCCCGCTGACCGGCGCGGCGAACAGGCCGCACAGGGCGATGGTGCCGCCGACCGCCAGGGCGGCGTTCGGCCCGACCAGGCTGTAGCGGGTGGCGGTCCCCAAGATCACGGTGATCAAAAGGCCCGTCAGGACGACCTCCATGACCAGTGAGGCTTCCAACCCGTGCTGCGGGCGGTTCGCCCCCAGCCCGGCCACGTCCCCGAACAGGGACCGCAGCAGGGCGGCGGCGAGCAGCGCCCCGACCATCTGCGACGCCCAGTAGCCCGGCACGCGCGTCCACGGGAAGTCGCCGCGCGCGGCGAAGGCGAACGTCACGGCGGGGTTGAAGTGGGCGCCGGACGCATCGCCGATGGCGTAGATCAGGGCCAGCACGACCAGGCCGGGCGCGACGGCGCGGGCGGCGTGGCTGACTTCGCCGCCGCTGACGTGCGCGATCACCTCGCCGCCCGCCGCCGCCAGGGTGAGCGCGAACGTCCCCAGCAGTTCGGCGTAGAAGGGGCGCAGGCGCGCGGTCAGTTTCCGCTGGTCCTGGTTTGGCTGTGCGCTCGGCTTAGAGGGAGCGGGAGGAGCGTGTTTGGGCGTCGGGGGCCGTTCGGGAGCGGCGGGCGGAGTGACCACAGGGGAACCTCATCGTGTGCTGGACGTGACACGATTTACCCCCTTCTTCCTTATTCCTTAACATTCTCTTAACATTCGCCGCGCCTCACCGGCCGTCCCGCAGCATCTGGTCCACGGTGACAAACTGAAACCCTCGGGCTTTCAAGCGCTGGATGATCTGCGGCAGGATGACCAGCGTCTGGGCGCTGCCGTCGTGCAGCAGGATGATGCCGCCGTCGCTGATCGTGTCCAGCGTCCGCGTCTCGATCACGCCCGTTCCCGGATCGGCGTAGTCGCCTGGGTCGTCGCTGTAAAGGACCATCTTGTAGCCCTCCGCCTCCACCGCCTCGGCCACGCCCCGGTTGTACTCGCCGCCCGGCGGGCGGAACAGGTGCGGCGCATGGCCGGTGATGCGCGCCAGCACGTCCCCGCACGCCTTGATCTCGGTGTCCACATATTCCGGCGGGATCTTGACGAGGCTGACGTGGTCGTAGGTGTGGTTGCCGACGCCGTTCCCCCCGGCGACCTCGGCGCGGACAAGCTCGGGGTAGCGCTCGGCCTGCTCGCCGACCACGAAGAAGGTGGCGTGGATGCCGTTCTGCTGGAGGATTCGCAGGAGCTTCGGAGTATACAGCGGGTGCGGCCCGTCGTCAATGGTCAGCGCGATCTCGCGGCGGCGCGGGTCCCCGCGCAGGATCACGTCGGATCGCAGGCCGCGCAGCAGCGCCGTCTGGTGCTGGGCGACCAGCTCCAGCGCGCCTTTGTAGACCTCGCGCTTGGCGTTGAGCCAGTATTTGTCCCGCTCGGCCTGCACCAGCGCCAGCGCCTCGGCGGCGGGCAGCATGTTCGGGGCGACGCCGCGATGGGGGGAGTTCTGCGGCAGTCTCGACTTGACATGGACGGGATTGGGGACGAGCGCGCCCGACGGCGCCGGAGCGCCATGAGCGCACACGGCGAGGGCCAGGCCCGCCGCCGCGAACAGGGGGAGGCCGAACGTCTCGCGGGGGCGGTTCGCTTGGTTTCTTGTCATGGAGGCATTCTACCCCATCACAGCCGCAGGCACGACTCCGCCGCCAGCCAGAACAGCTTCTCGCGCGCCGTCCCCTGCCGCTGCCAGCCCCGACCGTCCCAGACCTCGCCGCCCACGTCGTCGCCGCCGTAGAGGAGCTGCCCGAACTCGACAGCGCGAAACCCGGCGACGGCGAAAAAAGCGGCGGCCTCCATTTCCACGGAGAGGCAGCCCTCGGCCCGGCGGCGCTTGACTTTCTCCGGCGTCTCGCGGTACAGCGCGTCCGTCGTCCACGTCTTCGTCTTCAGGTACTCCGTCCCCGCCGCTTCCAGCGTCTGCTCGATGGCGGCGACCGCGCGCGGACCCGCCGCGACCTCGCGCCCGGCGGGGAGGTAGTGGTACGACGTGCCCTCGTCGCGCACGGCGGCGTGGGGCACCAAAACGTGGCCCAGCGCGATGGCGCTGTCCAGGACGCCGCACCCGCCGCAGGCGATGAACTTGCGCCCGCCCAGCGCGATGGCCTCTTCCAATAGCCCCGCCGCCAGCGGGGCGCCGACGCCGGGATGGAAGACGGCCAGCCGTGTGCCCCGCAGCGTCACCTCATAGATCGGATGCAGACCGATCTCGCTGGCGAGGTTATATAGCAGCCGCGCCTCATGCTTCTGAAGCAGCGTGGCGATGACGTCTTGGAAGAAGCAGACGACGGCTCGCTCTGGCATATCCACGCCCGTATGTGGGTGTTTCGGCTCAATCAGGGCTGTGCGTGTCGGGTCAAATTCGAGGATGGGGTAAGAGTGTTCCATAGTGTTCCATAAGGATGTGCTGTTAAATCTCAGATAAAACGCTGTTAAACGACCCCTTTGCTTGTCATGTCACGCCACCTGGCGTCGAACGGCACGAACGCTCCCGGCGTGAGGAAGCGGCGTACCCGGTCGTTGCCTTCCAGGTAGACGGCCTCGTAGACCCAGAGGTTTTGGTCGGCCAGGACGCCGTAACAGGCGGCGGCCTCGTGCAGTTCGCGTTGGGGGAGCGGACACAAATTGCGATAGGCGGCCAGCAAGGCGCGGCACGGACCGGGGGCCAGGCCCAGCATCAGGTGCAGCGCGCGCAGCACCTCCCAGGCGCGCGGGGCGACGCCGCACTGGTCCCAGTCAATGACGGCGCTGACGTCCCCGCCGTTAAAGAACAGGTTGGTCTCCTGGAAGTCGCCGTGCACGACCTGGTGCGGGAGCGCGGCGAAGAGGCATTGCCTATCTTCGTCGAGGGCCGCCGCCTGTTGCAGCCATTGACGGCAGCCCGCCAGATGCCGCAGGGCGGCCCGGTCGGCGTCCGTCCGGGTCGCGCGGCCCGTGATCGCCGCTTCCACGCGGGCGAGGCGTTCCAGCGTCCCCGCCGTGTCGAAGGCGAAGGTCTTGGCCCGCGCCTGCGTGATGGGGAAATCCGCGAAGGCAAGGTGGACTTGCGCCAGGCACCGGCCCGCCGCCGTGACCTCCCCGTCCCCTAGCTTCTCCCGGCGCACCTGCCGCCCCACGGCCAGCGGGAACAGGGCGAACAACTCGCCGCCGCCCTCCCAGACCGTGCCACCATCCGGCAGGGGGAGGGGGCGACAGACGGGGAGGCCGCGATCCGCCGCATGGGAGATGGCCGTGTGCTCCCACTCGGCCCGCGCCTGGCCCTCGGCACGGCGGCGGTAGGCGCGGAAGGCGTAAGCGCCGCCCGAGGTCTGGACGAGGGTCGTCCGGTTGACCGTCCCGGTGGCGGGGACAGTCGCGCCTAAGATGGGGCCGAGCCGCCACGCGGACAGGGCGGCATGGTCTCCGGGGGACAGCACAGACGTCAACCCGGCCATCAGCCCAGCCACTGCCGCGCCCAGGCCACGAGCTGCATCGTCTGCGGCTGGGGCAGCCCGAGCGACTCACCGATGATTCGGATCTGGTCCAGGAACTCCAGAAAGGAGCAGACCGGCTCGGCGGCCCGCTCGCCGGACAGCCGCAGCAGCACCTGCCCGTCCGGGGAGCGCCGGATGTCGGCGATGAAGGGGTCGGTCGGGACGCCGCACAGCCAGCCGATGACGGCGACGCAGAGCGGCGACGCCCTGACGCCGCGCTCCAAACAGGACTGAAGGAAGGCGCGGGGGTCCTCCGCGCAAGGTTCAGCAGGCATAAAGTATTATAACATGACTCCTGCGCGTCGGAACGCCCCAGGGCGAAACTCCGGGGGCGGCGTCCGTCAAGCCTTGAACGGGTTCCCCGTTCATGTTTGCATTCGCATCCTCTCTGGTATGTATGACAAGAAACCCCCGCCGCTTCTACGGCCCTGAGCCGGGCGACGGGGACGTTAAGGCGCTGACGGAACTGCTCGGCCATGAACCCCGCCGCCATGAAGACTTCGCGCGGGAGACCGCCCTCGGCTGAGAAAAGGAGTAGGCGATGAGTGACGCAGCGCGGGATTTGACCGCCACGCAGCCCACGGTTCTTGCGGTCGGCGCCGCCGGCCCGTTCGCTGGCCTCGTCGTGCCCGAACTTGCCAAACGGGGCGTAAACGTGCGCGGGCTGATCCGGGACGCCGGGCAGGGTGCCGGGGTGCTCAAAAACGGGGCGGCGGAAGTCGTCGTCGGCGACCTGACCGACCGGGCGAGCCTGGACGCGGCCCTGCAAGGCGTGGACGCGGTCTTCTACATCGCGCCCGCCTTTATCCCCAATGAGGCCGAGGTCGGCCAGGGGATGGTGGAGGCGGCGAAGCGGGCCGGCGTGCGCCGCTTCGTCTTCTCGTCCGTCATTGATCCCGTCATCGGCGCGCTTGAGAACCACCGCGCCAAAGCCCCGGTGGAAGAGGCGATCATCGAGTCCAACATGGAGTACGCGCTGTTGCAGCCGGCCATGTTCTTCCAGAACTACGCGCAGGGCTGGGCCAAAGTGGTGGAAACCGGCGCCTACGGGGAACCCTGGTCGGACGAAACCCGATTCACCCGCGTGGACTACCGCGATGTGGCCGAGGCCGCCGCCATCGCGCTGACGGAGGACCGGCTGCTGTATGGGACGTACCAGCTCTGCGCCGAGGGCAGCCTGAACCGCAAGGACATCGTGGCTCTGATGGGCGAGGTGCTGGGCAAAGAGATCAAGTCGGTTACTCCCAGGCCGCCCGCGAGTCCCGCCCCGGACGCCGGCGCCGGTGGGTCGCCGTCGCCGATGCAGCGGATGTTCGACTGGTACAATCGCCACGCCCTGGTGGGCAACGCGCTCACCCTCCGCGCCGTCCTGGGCCGCGAGCCTCGGACGCTGCGGGCCTACTTCGAAGAACTCGCCGGAAAGCCGCAGGCATCGCACTGAGCGGGCCTGTCCCCGCCACCGATTCAAGCCGACACACGCCGACGACAGGAGCAACGCCATGAACAACGCGATTACTTCTCAGCCCGCCGCGCCGATCCCGCCCGATGATCTCCGTCGGCATCTCACACTCGCGCGCCCGGATGAAGACCAATCCTTGCCCCACATCGGGGTCGTGGGGGACACCTACACGATCCTGCTGTCCGGCGACGACACCGCCGGGCGCTACTGCCTGATCGACATGCTCGTCCCGCCCGGCGGCGGCCCAGGACCCCATCGCCACGACTTTGAAGAATCGTTCATTCTCCTGGAAGGCGAGATCGAGGCCACCTTCCGGGGCGCAAAGTCGGTGGTGCGGGCGGGCGAGACCGTCAACATCCCGGCCAACGCGCCGCACCAGTTCCATAACGTGTCCGACAAGCCCGTGCGGCTGCTCTGCATCTGCTCGCCGTCCGGCCAGGAGAAGTTCTTCCAGGAGATCGGCGTCCCCGTCGCCACCCGGACGACGCCGCCTCCGAAGCTCGATGCGGCCGCCCAGGCGGCGTTCCTGGAGAAAGCCCAGGCGCTCGCCCCGAAATACCAAACGGAGCTTCTCCCGCCCTAGTCCGAAAGGGCGGGGACGGCCCCGGCGGGGGCCGTCAGCGGTCAATCGAGGACATGTCCGGGTAGCGTTCGCCCGCCGCCACGCCTCTGGGGGCCAGCGCGTCCAGCCGCCGCAGGTCTTCCTCGGAAAGCGAAACATCTACCGCGCCGACGTTCTCCCGCAGGTACTTCGTCCGCTTGGTGCCGGGGATGGGCACAAAATCTTCGCCCTGCGCCAGCACCCAGGCCAGCGCGAGCTGCCCCGGCGTCGCGCCTTTTTCCTCGGCGATCTTCTTCACCTCGGCTACCAGCTTCAGGTTCTGATAAAAGTTGTCCCCCTGGAAGCGCGGGTTGTGACGCCGGAAGTCGCCCTCGGGGATGTCTTCGGGGGTTTGGAACTGCCCGGTCAGGAAGCCCCGGCCCAGCGGGCTGTAAGGCACGAAGCCGATCCCCAACTCCCGCAGCGTGTCCAAAATCTCCCCCTCCGGGTCGCGCGACCACAGCGAGTATTCGCTTTGCAGGGCCGAAATCGGGTGGACGGCGTGGGCGCGGCGGACAGTGGCGGCGGACGCCTCGGACAGCCCAAGGTGGCGCACCTTGCCCGACTCCACGAGTCCCGCCATCGCTCCCACAGTGTCTTCAATCGGCACCGTCTTGTCTACCCGGTGCTGATAATACAGGTCAATGTGGTCCACCCCCAGACGCTCCAGGCTGGCGTCGCAGGCCCGCCGCACATAGTCGGGCGAGCCGTTGATGCCCAGCCGCGTCCCGTCCGGCAGCCGCTCGTTGCCGAACTTGGTGGCGAGGACGACCCGGTCCCGCGCGCCCGCGATGGCCTGGCCGACCAGCCGCTCGTTGGTGAACGGCCCGTACATGTCCGCCGTGTCCAGGAAGGTCACGCCGAGTTCGAGGGCCAGATGGATCGTCGTGATGCTCTCCGCCTCGTCGCCCGGCCCGTAAAACTCGCTCATGCCCATGCAGCCCAGCCCGATCTCCGAGACGACCAGGTCCCTGCCCAATGTCCGTGTCTTCATGGTGTTCTCCTTTAACTTTTCCCGGATAGGATACCCAGATGCCGCATTTCTTCCTGCCGGAAGGAAACGGGGGCGAGGGCATCGAACGTGGGCTTGCTTCGCTGCCCTTCTGGAAGTAAGGCAAGAGAGGATAAAGGATGAGCCGAGAAGAAGCTGAATCGCTGGTTCGCCGCTACACGACACAGACGGCAGTTATAGACAACGGCCCTAACCGCTCCAAACACCTTGACGTGGACATCTTGGAGGATGGAAAGAAAATCGGCTCTTACAGGCGCAACTACCCCAGCCTCATCCATACCTTTGTTCCTTTCCTCCAAGACGATCAGGTTTATGCTTTGTACTCGCCTGATTATACAGCCACCCGCCTGATGCGCCTGCCTGCTTGTGAAGATATAGGAGGCGAAGAGCGAGATGAGAATGGTTTCTGCCCCGCAGAATATTACGTTCCTTATGACCCTGAAAAGGGCCTGATCGGCAAGTGGGGTTTCCTCAGCGGCTGCGTCTGGGGCGATGACTCTTCCTGGAAAATACAATACCTGGACTTGTCGCAGGCTTCTCTCGGAGTGCTTCGGCGCGAAGCCAGGTTTGGCTACCTGCCCGCGCCCAGTCATTTGCTATTGCGGGAAGCAGTGAACCTGGAATTCTACCGCGAAGACGACGAGTACCAAGAAATTGAACTCTCGGTACGCCGCCTTTACAGCATGAAGCAGGGCAAGTTTGAAGACGAGGGTTACGATGACTGACGTTATCCCTATTCGTTCTCATCGCTCAGTGTGATGACCAGCGAGTTAGCACCCCCGGCGGGCCGAACCACAGAGGGCGTAGACCGTCAGGGCATCGCCCGCCGTGTCAATGTCATACGCCTGAGTGGGATAGGAGGCGCGAACGCCCGGACGCATCATCCAGTTGCCGTCGGTGAATTTCATGGTGCGGCTATTATACTGCGGACGCCCGGATCGCACAAGTGAGCGTCTTGACGCGGCCCGTATCCGTTGTTATAATCGGGGCATAAGGAACGGAATGATGAGACCCATAACAACGATGTTCGGGACGGCCTGCGCCGTCGGACTGCTGGGCGGCTGCCACCCGGCGGCCATTCTCGCCCAGGCCGCGCCGAAGCCGCCGGCGGCCGCGCCCATCCGGCCCTACGTCTGGCGCAACGTCGCCGTCATCGCCGGCGGCTTCGTGGACGGGCTGATCTTCAGCCCCGCGCGGGAGGGCCTGGCCTTCGCCCGGACCGACATCGGCGGGGCGTACCGCTGGGACAAGGCCGCGAAGCACTGGGTCCCCCTCAACGACTGGGCGGGCGGCAAGGACGGCAACCTGCTCGGCTGCGAGAGCATCGGCGTGGACCCGACGAACGCCGACCGCTTCTACCTCGCCCTGGGCACCTATACCAACGCCGGCAGCAGCAACGGGGCCATCGTCCGCACAGCGGACGGCGGGCGCACCTTCCGGCGCACGGACATGCCGTTCAAGATGGGCGGCAACGAGGACGGGCGCTCGGCGGGGGAGCGCCTGGCCGTAGACCCCAACCTGGGCCGCGTCCTGTTCATGGGGTCGCGCAATGACGGCCTGTGGCGCAGCGCCGACATGGGCGCGACCTGGGCCAAGGTGGACACGTTCCCCGTGACGGGCCGCACCAACGGCATCGGCGTCGTCTTCGAGGTTTTCGACCGATCCAGCGGCGCGCGGGGCCGGGCCACGCCCGTGGTCTACGCCGCCGTCTCGCAGGACGGGCCGGGCCTGTACCGGAGCGCCGACGGCGGGGCGATCTGGCAGCCGGTGGCGGGCCAGCCGACGGGCCTGCTGCCGCATCAGGGCGTCCTCGCCCCCGACGGCTCCCTGTACGTCACCTACGGCAACGCGCCCGGCCCGAACGGCATGAGCGGCGGGGCCGTCTGGAAGTACGACACGAAGGCCTTTACCTGGACCGACGTTTCGCCGCAGCACGGCGGCTTCGGCTACGCGGGCCTGACCCTGGACTTGCAGCATCCGCAGACGGTGATGGTGACGACGATTGACCGCTGGAACCCCGGCGACACCCTGTTCCGCAGCCTGGACGGCGGCAAGACCTGGGAGGACATCGGCCCCAAGTCCGTGCGCGACTGGTCCCTGACGCCCTACCTCACCTTCGGCGACAAGGCGCCGCGCCTGGGCTGGTGGATGGGGGCGCTCGCCCTGGACCCCTTCCACCCCGGCCACGCGATGTACGGCACGGGGGCGACGATCTTTGAGAGCCAGGACGTGACCAATGCCGACACGGGCGGGCCGACCCACTGGAGG
>CAXTWM010000013.1:0-27966 GCA_964247915.1 uncultured Armatimonadales bacterium
CTGCTTACAAGCGTGATTAAGAGGGCGAACACGAGGTTCGCCCCTACAGGCTCATTAAGGAGCAATACCCTATGGCAACTTATGCATACACCGTCCGGGATGCCGCCGGCACCATGCGGAACGGCACCTCGGAAGCGGAAAACCCGGACGTACTCGCCCGACGCCTGCGTGAGCAGGGCTTCGTCATCTCCGAGATCAAAGCCGCGAAGGCCAAAAAGGCCGGCGGCAACTGGTTCGAGAACTTGCAGAAGGTCAAGCTGACCGAGCTTTCGATCTTCTGCCGCCAGTTCTCGACCATGATTGACGCGGGCGTCTCGCTCGTCCGCTGCCTGGACGTCCTCAGCCAGCAGCAGTCCAACCCGCGCTTCAAGCGGATCATCCTGGACGTGCTCAAAGAGGTCGAGGCGGGGCAGACGCTCTCCAAGAGCATGGCGAAGTACCCCACCGTCTTTTCCAACCTGTTCATCGGTCTGGTCCGCGCGGGCGAGGTCGGCGGCGTCCTGGAAGAGACCTTGCAACGGCTCTCGACGTTCCTGGAAAAAGACGTCGAGATGAAGCGCAAGATCAAGTCGGCCATGACCTACCCATCCATCGTCATGGGCGCGGCCGTCCTGATCGTGACGGGCCTGTGCCGGTTCATCGTCCCGACCTTCCTCGGCCTGTTCGAGACGATGCTGCCGCACGGGCGCGCGGACTTCCCCGCGCTGACCCTGGGCCTGGTCGCGGTCTCGGACTTCCTGACCTACAAGCTGTGGGCCGTCATCCTGATCGTCACCGCCTTCAACATCGCCTTCAAGGCGTTCATCAAGACGAACTTCGGGATGCACGCCTGGGACAAGTTCAAGCTGAAAGTGCCGGTCTTCGGCAAGCTGAACCACAAGGTCGCCCTGGCCCGCTTCTCGCGGACGCTGGGGACGTTGCTGACGTCGGGCGTTCCCATCCTCCAGGCGCTGGAAACGGTGGCCGGCACGGTCTCGAACGTGGTCATCTCGGACGCCATCATGGAGGCCCGCGCCCGCATCCGCGAGGGGGACCGCATCGGCGACCCGCTCATCAAGTCCAAGCTGTTCCCGCCGATGGTCGTCCAGATGATCTCCATCGGGGAGGAGTCCGGCTCGCTGGACGCCATGCTGGCGAAGATCGCCGACTTCTACGAGGATGAGGTGGACGCCGCCCTGGCCGCGCTGGCCGTTGCCATCGAGCCGATGCTGATCTGCTTCCTGGGCGTCGCGGTCCTGCTGATCATCCTGGGCATGTTCATGCCGATGATCGTCCTGATCCAGTCGCTTTCGGGCGGGGACGGCACGGAAAAGGGGCAGAACGAATAAGCGCCCTGCCGCTGGCTTTCTGGCTCGTGGCGGCGGCGGTCTACGGCGTCGCCATCGGCTCCTTCCTGAACGTGGTCATCTGGCGGCTGCCGCGCGGCGGCAGCATCGCCGCCCCGACCTGGTCCTACTGCCCCCGGTGCGAGCATCGCCTGGGGGCTTTCGATCTGGTCCCCGTGCTGTCGTTCCTCCTGCTGCGCGCGCGCTGCCGCTACTGCCATCAGCCCATCTCCTGGCGCTACCCCGGCGTCGAGGCGCTGACGGGCCTGCTGTTCGCCGTCGTCACCGGCTACACCTGGCGGGCCGGCGGGGAGTGGTACGATGCGGTCTTCTTCTGCCTGTTCACGGCCATCCTCATCTGCGTCTTCTTCATTGACCTGGAGCATTTCGTCATCCCGGACGGCCTTTGCGTGCTGGGCATCCTGCTCGGCCTGGCGCACGGGCTGGCGGCGGGGACGTTCTGGGACAACCTGGCCGGCTGTTTCGGCTACGCCTGCGTGATCTCGCTCATCGGCCTGGCCTCTTACGTTGTCCTGGTCGCGTTCATGGACAAGCGGATGGGCGCGGGCCGGGCCTGTGCCGAGTATCTCCGCGAGACCGTCCTGGACTGGACGTTTATCCTGCTCTACTTTCTCGGCGCGCTCATCCCCCCGTTGCGGCGCACCGTCGTGGCGCGCTGGGGCGAGCCGGAGCCTCTGGGCGGGTACACGTCCGAAGAGATCGAGGAAGACCCGGACGCGGGAGGCATGGGCATGGGGGATGGGAAGCTGGCGGCGGCCATCGGCGCGAACCTCGGCCTGGGCATCGGCCTCGGTTCCCTGGGCTTCGCCATCTTCGTCGGCTTCGTGGCGGGCATGGTCGTGCTGGTCCGCCAGCGCCGCCGCCTGGGCGAGCGCGTCGCCATCCCCTTCGGCCCTTCCATGGCGCTGGGCGCGCTCCTGGCCCTGTTCTACGGCCACGCGGTCGCCGCCTGGTATGTGACCCGGTTCTGGGGCGGGGCGGGACCGCCGGACCCGGCCTCCGCCGGCTTGTTCGGGTTTTGACGGCGCTCTTGCCCCACCCTCAAAAATACCTGAAACATTTTCCAGAAACCGGGAACAAACTTCCCCGCCCCGCCGTCAAGCAACAGTTACGCTTGTATATGGCTGCGGGAGGCGCACAAACGCCCGCCCGCTCATCCGATCCAGGAGCATCATCATGGCACCCTCGCGCCGCCTTCCCAGTGGTCCCGCCCCAGGCTTCACGCTCATCGAACTGCTCGTCGTCATCGCCATCATCGCGATTCTCACGGCGATCCTGCTGCCCGTGTTCGCCTCCGTCCGCGAAGGCTCGCGTCAGGGCGTCACCATCTCCAACATGAAGGACATCCAGCAGAAGATGGAGCAGTTCAAGCTGGACAACCACAAGTACCCGGACGTGCTGTTCGGCTATGTGGTCCCCGGCTCGACCATGCAAACGGGGTTATCCATGGCGCAGACGGCGGGCACCGCCGCGACCTATTTCCCCGGCCTGTACCCGGCCTACATCAAAGACGCGAACGAGTTCACGGACCCGAACAACCCGCTGGACACGAACACTCCGGCGGCACAGCAGGGGACGGGCCAGCTTGCCGTGAATTTGGTCGCTCCCTGCAATCCTTCCAACACCAATGGTGACGGATTGCTGAACACTACCGGCTCTTCCGGCTGCACGACCGCCAATGCCGGACAGGTGGTGCCGACGACCCGCAATTTTTACAAGCTCGATGCCTATGACAGCGGCCCTACCGTCACGGGGGGTAATGCGGTCAGCGGCACCTTTCTCCCCCGCTACCAATTGGCTCACGAGGGGACCGTTTGCCCGTCCGGGGTCAGCCCCGCGCCCTCCTATTGCGACCCGTCCGTGTCCGCCACCGACCCCGACTACAAGCGGCAGCTTCGGTGGCAGAACCCGCCCGCCGATACCGTCATTGCCCTGACTTCGTACCACGTCCAGAAGGCCGACCAGGTGCTGGTCATGTTCCAGAGCGGCGCGGTCAAGAAGCTGAAGGCCGAGGACTTCCAGCTTAAGGAAGGTACGGCTAACTTCTGGCGGTATCCGTTGCAGCAGTAGTCGCCTGCCGAGAACGGGGTTTCATTCGTGCGGTCCATGAAAGACAGCAGCATCGGTATGGGAAAAATGCGAAAACGAACGCGGCGCGGCGTCTCGCTGATCGAGGTCCTGGTCGTCCTGGTGCTTCTGGTGCTGGGCATCCTCATCATCGTGCGCCTGTACCCGAGCGGCTTTTTCTCCATCAACAGCGTGGGCAACGCCGCCCTGGCCGACAGTCTGGGGCAGGCCGCCGCGCAGACGCAGACGCAGAACACGGCGGGCCTGCCCGAATCCATCCTGCCGGTGAACTCGGTGACAAAGGACCTGTCCCCGGCGTCCGCCGCCGACGCCAGCTATAATCCCGACGACCCGACGCTGCTGGACAACGCCCGCGTCATCAACAACGAGACGATTACGGTTCCTGCCGCGTCCGGCACGACCCGGCAGTCAATTTACACCGTCAACTACGGCCCCATCGCCTTGCCGGTGCTGCAAAACAGCCCGAAGCTGTCGAACTACCTTTCGATCAACAGCGCCTTGTGGACGCCTGTTGCGGGGACCGTGCCTGCGGCGGGTGATCTTCTCGCCTCTCTTCCGCAGGACACGCTTTCCCCCGGCCAGCAGCAGTTGTTTGTGGATTACGCGAGTGGCAAAGTCGCCGTGCCATACGCGCAGGGCTATGATCAGCCGTTCGTGCTTACGGTGCTTGCCCATGACACGGCTTCCAACACGGACAAGACCTACACCCTTACCTTCATGGTCCCGCACTCAGGCAGTGATGGACCTCCGATGACGACCGACCCGCACGACAAGAGTTTCGGCTCCCATCCGCCTTTTTATGCCGACTCGCAGAAGTATTATAACGGTGGATGGTTTGACCCTATCGGCACCAACACGGGCACATCGGGCCAAACGTACAAGTATAACACGGACGCTTCTCCGGCGACGCCGTCGCTTCCTTGGAAGGCCGTAATGCTGTACCGCCCGTTTCATGCCCCGCTGGGGACTGTCTCGCCCACGAATCCGAGCGGGTTCAGCGCCGACCCTTACGAGTTCACCCTGACCTCGCCCAACATCATGGACCCGAGCAATAACTCGCTGGCGAATGTCGGCGGTATCGCTTTTAACCCGCTGGCGGCGGGCGGCTCCGGCGTCAACGCGCTCAAAGCAAAGATTTCCTACCTCACCTATAGCTGGAAGATCGTGCATGAAGACCAGGACGTTCCCGCCCTCACCGGCACGGATACCGCAGTGCTGCGCTTGACTCTGAAGAACTTGAAGCGGGCGGGGGACAACAACCCGGATAACTCCATTTATTCGGGCCTGATCCCGAACAGCTTCCTGAGCATGATCGCCCTGGACCTGGACACCGGGATGATGGTCGGCAATACCAGTCCGGTTCCTGACCCGACGGCCCAAGAAGGCAAAATCTGGGATGAGGACCTGAATGGGACCAAGACTGACCCAACCTATATCAACGTCAGCTTCTCGACAGGGCGCGTGACCTTTGGCGCTCAGGTTTTTGGAGACAACAAGGCCCACCGCGTCCGCCTCTTCTATGTGGGGGACCTGGATTGGACCGTGGCCGTGCAGAAGGCGCCGGGCTACTACACCCAAAGTCCGAACACGGCGGCGGGCGGGGCGGACCCCATGCTGCTGCCCGGCCAGTACGCCTTTGACGGCACCCAGAACCTGTACTTCCCACGCTCCGATGCGGGGAAATCCGTCGAGATAGACGGCACTTATACGGTCGGCTCCGGGGCGACCGCGCAACTGAAGACGTTCGCCGCCACGATCGCCATCCCTCCCGTCGTCACGCCGGTCGGGACAAGCAATTATGTCTCCGTCAGCCTGACCGGCTCGACGCTCACCGGCGGCCTTTCCGGCGTTTCCAATGTGACGCCCGGCTCGATCAACGTCACCACCGTGCGCGGGCTGTCGGTGCGGTCGGTCGTGGCCTGGAAAGAGCGCGACTTGTGGAAAGTCCACAGTGTGGACGCCGTCCTGAACCGGGCGCAGTAACATGAACGCTATGAACACAACCGTTTGTTCGCGACTTAGGGCACGGGGCCGTCGGGCGTTCACGCTCATCGAGCTGATCATCGTCATCGCCCTGACCGCCGTGCTGTTCGGCCTGCTGCTGGCCCCGCTCATCAGCGCCATCCGCTACACCCAGCAGGCGCAGATCGTCACGGCCGCCCAAGACGCCGCCCGGACTACGCGGGAGCGTCTGACGCGCGAACTGGGCAGCGCCCTGTTCGTCTTCGACGGCACCAGCCACCCGTTCGTCACGACGGGCGCCCAGGCCCAACCCGGCGACGACCGCTACACGAATTTTTTGGACCTGGAGATACCGGGCCAGGATGCGACCGGGAACTACAAGTCAGCACTCGCCCATGCCTACGCCTGCAAGCTGGACTTTGCCCAGCCGAAATCGGTCTCGGCTTCGACAACGCCGACTGACCCGACGACGGGCCAGCCGATCTCCTACCGCCAGACGCAGAACGGCTCGGCGATCATCAGCGACCCCGCTTACGTCTTCCCGCTGGCCGCTGGCACGACGGTGACGCGGTACTATGTGGGCCTCAAAGACCCGACTCAGCCTTACGCCAACACGCGCGAAGGGAAGATCCCAGGCAACAACGACAACACCTACATCCTGTACCGCGCCCAGTTCCAGCCTTACGTCCCCGCGACCGGTGCCAATGGGAACGCAGCGGTTACTCCGAACCAGAACTTGTTCGCGACCCGCACCACGACGAACGCGAGCGGGCAGACGATGACGGTGCCGGAACTGGACGACCCGGACTTCTTCCGGTACGTCAAAGTAGGTGACGTGAACTGGCTCGACGACACCCACGCGGCCTACACCGCCGCCACGATGGGCCAGCACAACGCGCGTGTGGACAAGTGGGTCCAGATCGCCAAGCCCGTCATCCCCGGCCCGAACATAGACTTGATCCTGCTGCCACATACGTCCGACAACAAGCTGGTCTACGACCCTGGGACGGGTCCCTGTACCGTAGGCGGCTGTCCCGGCGTCCCCCATTCGGGCGTCGCCCATGATCCGGTCACGGGGAACTACTATCCCATTGTCAACACCAGCGTCACGTTCCGTCCGGGCACCGTCAGCGGCGATGCCGTGCCGGGCACGACCTCGGATTACGGCAACCTGGGCCTGCCGACGCTCGATAGCGCATCCGGCTACGGCTACGTCCCGACCGTTTACACGGCTACCAGTCGGTCCTGGGCGCTGCCCTACCATGTCAGCCTGTACCCCGGCAATTACAGCGGCGCGCAGGAGTATTACGACACGCAGATTTCGTCCGTCACCGACACGACCAATAACCCGCCCCTCTACACGGCCGGCGATCTGCTCGAATTCAAGCACGCCGACCAGAACGACATTACGGGGACGCTGGTTTATAACATCACGACAGGCTCCCCGCTGGCAGGCAACGGTGCCAGCCTGGGCGGCACGGATTTCATTCCGCTGACCGTCAACCCCGACACGGGAACCCTGAACTTCGGGACGCCTTCCCTGCCGAACGGCGGCCCCCAGCCGAGCGGCCCTCTGGACCGCAACAGCCGGAACTGGAACTACAAGTATGACCTGACGGCGGCGGACCCGACCGACAAGACCGGCGGCGTCGCCCCGGACGGCACCATCTATCTGTTCAAGCCGACCGGCGGCAGCAATCCGACCACGGACTCGCCGCTGACGGACCCTTCGGCGGACCCGACCAAAGCGACCGGGGTGAGGAACGCCCACATCATCCCCGGCGGCATCCGGGTCACGGGTCCCGACACGACATCCGGCCCGAACAGCGGCCAGATCGTGCCCTATACGCCGGTGAACTCGGTTACAGACATCGCCGGAAACCAATACTTCGTGGACTACGCCGCGAACATCATCAAAGTCTCGCCGGACGCCGTCGCGCTGATACAGAACGCAGCGCTCCCGACGAACGCGCAGCAGATCACGGTCGTCTATGACTATCAGGCCAACATGACTCTGACGGACCCGACGAAGCCGTTTTCGGCGGCCAACCCTTACCTGCCGATCCAGGTGAAGGTGGATTACCAGACGCGCGACCTGATTGACGTCAGCATCGGGGTCCGCATCTACGACATCACCAACAACCGCGCTCAGGTGATCCCCAGCCAGACCAAGATCAAGATCGGCAACAGCAACCGGGGGTAAGGCCCCTCCAAGCACCATGCACCCAGTCCAAACAACGATGTTCCCTGCGACACACTCCCGCCGGCGCGGGCCGGCCCGACGCCGCGCCTTCCAGCGCGGGCAGTCCATCGTCGTCGCCCTGCTGGTGCTGCTGCTGCTCGGCCTGGCCGGCGCGCTGTTCGTCACCATCGTCGCACGGAACCTGCTCAACGCCCGCCACGCCAACCGCGTCGTCACGGCGGACCAGTACGCCCGCGCGGGCATCACGTTCGCCGCCGCCCAGCTCACCAACAGCCTGGACGGCGCGGACTGGCGTCCGCCGCTGCAATTCCAGCTTGCCATTCCGCCGACCGAGCCGCGTGAACTGGCGCGGTACACGGCGGTGGCGGCCAGCCTGCCCTCGCTGACGGCCCTGCCCTACAGCAACGATCCCGATGCCAAGTATCTGGAAGCGGGCTTCGCGCGCTACAACACGGGGGCCGGGCGCTTCCTGCTGCGCCTGACCTACACGCCCGTTCTCTTGAAGGACGCGCAGGGACAGTATTACGACCCCACCATCGGCAAAGATGCCAACGGTGTGGCCCTGGCCCCCATCGCCGTCCCGCCCGGCAAGTACATCAAGATCGAGTCCATCGGGCGCGAGGGCGTCATTGATCTGCTGGACCCGACCACCTACGCCAACAACCGCAGCTCGGACCGCTTGCAGGCGTATCAGGTCGCTTACCAGCCCATCGGCATCACCGACTATGCCCGGTTCGAGACCAACCCGTCCAACCGCTCGGCGACGGCGGACATCGGCGTCACCAGCCGGTTCTACGCCCAGGACACGGACGGCGGCATCGCCACGGCGGGAGCCTATGACTTTCTCACGGACCCGAACAACCCCAGCACGCCGCTTTTGGACACGAACGGGCAGCCGGGCTACCAGCCTTACGCGGTCCTCACCACCTATGGGGCGCCCGATGCTTATCAGGTGAACAGCGCTGGTCTGGTCGTCCCCAACCCGGCGGCGGGGAGCCACAGCGCGATTGACACGACGGGGACCAAGTTCCTGCCTGGCGGCGGCTCGTTCCACGCGAACATGCCGGTGCGCTTCTTCGGCAAGAACCTGTTCTACCTGAACAACGCTGGGGTCAACGCGCCGCTGTACCAGGACGGCCTGGAAGTGGCGGGCGACCTGCTGCTGAACGGCTACACCCAGGGCCTGCCGCTCTTCACGACGAGCACGACCGCGACTCAGGGGCAGCGGGCCTCGGTGGAGATCAACCCCGTTGACCTGACCAAGCTGACGGCGGCCCCCGCGCCCGCCGCCGCCCCCACCAACAATCTGTTTGTGGTCCCCAGCAATGACACGGGCGGGCCGAACGGCGGGTTCAGCACCTTCAGCGGCCTGGTGCGCGACGGCTCGGCGCAGACCGACGGTGCGGGCCAGCCGCGCAGCATCGGACGCCTGGAGCCGCCGCGCATGGACGCCGTGGAGTCGTCGTCCCAACTGCCGCGCTACAAGGCCATCGCCATGACCTCGCCGCCGCGCACCTACACGGACGGCATGGGGAACACCCAGACCTATCCCCTGGGAGCGGGCCAGTACGGCTACGGCCAGAGCATCTACATCAACAACGCCGCCGACCTCCAGCCGAACAGCACGTCCATCGGCGGCGGCAGCACGCTGGTGGACCAGTGGCTGAACAACACGGCGGAGAACGCCGACAAGGGCGGCGGCAAGGGCGGCTGGGACGGCCAGTTCTACAACCCGCCCGGCGTCAACATCACCCTGGGGCGGATGAACGTGGACCCGGCCAAGCACAAGTCCACCTTCGGCTTTCGGATGAAGCTGTCCCAGGGGACGTTCCCCAATCCCGACGGCACGGTCGGCGCGAGTGCAAGCCAGACGGTGCTTTACGACGACATCAACGCCAGCAACGACCCGGCGACCGACAAAACGAACTACACGGGGGCGAACCCGGACAACGACGTTTCGATGTATGCGGTCGGCAATGTGCGCCTCAACGGAGTCGGCAGCGCCGACCCCAATGACCCGGACACGACCCTGACGGCCCAGGACAAGTACCCGCGCCACATCACCATCGTCACGAACGGGACGGCCTATATTGACGGCAGCCTGCTGAAAGGCAACCCGGACACGACCATCACCGTCCTGGCCCATGATTACGTCTGCGTCAACACGACCCAGTTCCTGGCCGGCCCGCAGTCCGACGACAATTCCATCGGCACGACCGCGCCGGACAAGTCCGGCGACGATCTCTCGTTCGCCTCGCCCGAGTCCCGGCTCATCCAGGAGTTCAACTTCGGCCTGCCCAACGGCGGCACTCCCAGCACGGCCTATATCACGCCCTATGGCACCACGCTGGGCCTTTACGTCAGCGAGGACATCAAGGCCACGGGCCTGACACAAGCCGACTTCGACATCGTGAACCCGACCACCGGCTACAGCATTCGTGGTAACAGCCTGCTCCCGTTCCAACTCGACGCGGCGGGCAAGACGTCCATCTGGAGTCCGACCTTCGATCCTTCCAGCCTGCTGCCGGGCAGCCCGAATCAGCTCAATCCGGGGTTGCAGTATTTTGACCTCAGTACGGTTCCCGTCGTGGACAACAGCATCCCCACGCCCACCGCGCTGGCAAATCTGGTCGAGAGCGACACGCGGCTGCTGGTGACGCGCCAGGACCCTAACCCGAGCGACCCGGCGGCGACGCAGCCCTTCCTGCTGAATCGGGTGGCGATCCTGCCGATGGACGTCCGGATCGAGGCGGTGCTGTACGCCCAGACCGGGTCGTTCTTCGTCATCCCCGGCTCCTGGTTCAACAACGACACGTCCGACAGCCTGGACCAGTTCGTGCCCACCGTGACCACGGCCAACAAGACCGGGACGCGGACGACCAGCGCCGAGACGCACTTCCCGTTCTACGGGCAGCCCATTGACATGAAGATCATCATCGACGGCGCCGTGTCCGAGGCGCAGCCGGTGGACGTGGCCGACCAGACCGCGTGGATGCTCAAATGGGGCTGGATTCCGCAGTATCATGGTTACCATTCGCAGGGGGCGGTCGGGAGCGGCCCGCCGCTGGAGTTGGCGGGGCATCTGCTCGTGGATGCCAACAACAAGCCGGGGGGCAAGCCCGCCATCGGCCTCCAGATCATCTACAACCCGCAGGCCGGCTACCCGTACAATCCGGGCGACGGGACCACGGCGAACCAGCCGCATTACCTGCGGAGCGACGCTTATGGCCGCCCGCTGCCGTTCTCGCCCAAGCTGCCCGTCTCGGGGGCGTTGCTGTTCGCCGGCGAGAGCAGCGAGCCGCCGCTCTTGCAGTAGGCGCTTGCAGTCGCCCGACATGAGGCGCGTAGGGAGCCGTGGGGCTGAAGCCCTCGGCTGTGGGGCGAAGACGCCCATTGTCCGAGGATAAGGACAAGGGGAAATCCGTGACCTATCCGGTCTCCACGCAGGTGGAGACTTGGCCGCAGGCCCCACAGCCGAGGGCTTCAGCCCCACGGCGAACCGGCCCCACGGCAGCGCGGCTGTTGACTATCCGTATAGGGTTTGTCCTTTCTCAGTTGTTCTTTTTCGGTTATTCTTTTCCTATCCCCCCAGTATTGGGGGCTAGGGGGTCTTTATAATGTCTCGCAGCTTGAACAATCCACGGCGTTTCCTTCTGCTGTCGGCGCTGACGGCGGCGTTGCTCTGGCTCGCGTCGGCCCCGAGCGCGCGGGCCGGCGTCTACACCTACAACGCCCGGCAGCGCACCATCAACGCGGGCGTCCTGTTCGTCGGCACGGCCTCCGATCCCAACGCGCCCGACCCCGCGCCGTATGTGTTCTATGTGCTGGGCCAGCGCCCGGACGTCAAGCCGGTCGGCTGGAGCTTCATCAACCCGCTCGCCCAGGGCACCGTCACCACGGCCATGAGTACGCGCTGGGCGGGGTCGTACAAGGCGGGGGACAGCATCACCCCGACGATGGCCGCCTACTGGGAGGTGGCGCTGCGGGACGTGTCCGCCGACGACCTCCAGCAGTTCGACGTGCTGTACCTGTCGGCCTCGGCGGTGAACTTCCTGCCCTCCGACAACGAGAAGCTGCGCCGGTTCGTGGACAACGGCGGGCAGCTCATCGTGGAGTACGGCGCGGCGGGCGGCTCCCTCCCGCTCTTTGACGGCGCGGTCTGGACGGCCGGGGCCGCCACTCCGGCGCTGCTGCCCCCCAACGCCCCCATGTCGAGCCTGCTTGACCTGCACCCGATCATCACGCAGCCGAACTTCCTGGTGCCCACCGATTTCCCGCTGCTCGGAGCGCCCAGCGCGACCGGCGGCTACGGCACACTGGCGCAGAACACCCAGATTTTCGGTGCGGTCCTGCTGCAATCCGGCAAGGACGCCGTGGACGCCGCCCAGCTTGGCGGCGGGCAGATCGTCACGAGCGCGCTGAACATCGGCCCCGCCGTCTGCGCTAACAACCATTCCGCATTCCTGCCGACGACGTTCAACCCTGCCTCCGTGCCCCCGGTGAACTTCAAGTTCCTCTCAAACATCCTTTCCTGGGCGGACACGCACCCGACGGAGAACAAGACCAGCCATCAGAACGCGGCAGGCCCCAGCTCGGCCTCTTACACCGCCGCCTGGGCCTACCCCGATCCGGCCCAGAACACGCCCCTTTCGGGCGCGGTGGCCCCGCCCGCCGCCGCCGTTTCGGGCGATTATGTCTTCGTGACGGACTCGATCGGCGTCCTGCACGCCTTTGACGCCTACCCCGATCAGGACCTGACCGGGAAGGGCCGGGAGGATGACCAGGTTCCCGTCTTCGGCCCGGCCCCGAACCAGCCGACGCCTTACGGGGAGATATGGAATGCGTCCGTGGGGGCGGGCGCTTCCGCACCCACGGTGGCGAGCTACAGCGGCAGTACCTTTGTCTTCGTGGAAAAGGCCAACGGCAGCGTTGTGCAGTACAACGGCGTTACGGGGGCGGTCGTCAGGACGCTGTCGCCGCCCAACAGCCTGTCGGTGGCCTACCCGCAGGGGAGCAATGCCAACGCCCCCGCGCCGACCTACTACGATGGCCGTATCTACGCCGGCCTGCCGGACGGGACGCTGTTCGTTTACAGCTTGAATGGGGCAGGCAGCGCAGGGAACGGGGCCGTCATCCCGATAGACCCTCAGAACGCCAGCGGCGAGTACGTCACGGCCCCGCCTGCGGTGGGATTGCTGGCGAGCGGGGAGACCACCAACAGCATCGTCGCCCTGGTGCCGACCACGCAGAACATGAACACGGTCCTGCTCGGCGCGCGCAACGATCCCCTGATCGGCTACAGCCCCGGCGGAACATTTACGGGCTACAACGTCAACCGGAACGCCCGCTACAGCTTGCCCAACCTGTTCGTGGACGCGGCCTCCACTCCCGTAGGACGGGCCTATGACTCCCTCGGGAACCTTCTGGGAACGGCGACCGGGGGACAGGGGCGGGACCCGGCGTTCCCTTCCACGATTCCGCCCATCAACATTGATGACCAGTTCGGGGATTGGGACACAGATCTGGTCAACAGCATCCCGCAGAACGGCGGCATGACCCTGACCCTGCACGAGATCAAGGCTCTGAGCATCGCGGCCCCGCAGGGCAGCGGGGCAACCCTGTCCGCCCCGGCCATTGACCGGCACGGCGATTACTACTATACTGTGGACGATGGGATCAACAGCTACCTGTTCGGCGTCCATGACGACATCGCGCAGCGCAACGTCCGGCTGAAGTTCCGATTCCGCCTCCCGAGGACGAACGATCCGAGCACGGTGGACCCCATCAACGGCGGCACGAACTGGAGCACGCCTGGGAACGCCATTGATGCGGACAAGGTGAACTACGCCGGCACGGGCACCAATCCCGACGGGTCCAGCCAGAGCCTGCTCGACTGCCGCTTCGTCGGCGCGCCCGTCGTGGACGGGCAGGGCAATGTTTACGTCGCCGCCCAGAACGGCAGTGTCGCCGCCGTGCTGTGCTTCAACGCCGACCAGGAAGTCACCGCCGTCCCGTTGGGCGGTGCCGCCAGCGGCTTCGACGCGACGCAGGCACGCTATTTCCAGCTTGACGAGGCGGCGGGAAACCCGCAGGACCCGCTGGTGGCGATCCCGCTGCCGGGCCGGGGCGCGGGGCGCTACGGCCAGATCACCACGGCGGGCGGCGTGGCGTCCGTCTTCAACTTCGGACGCGGCAGCGGGGGGAGCCGGCAGATCGCCGGCAACCTGTGCGAGCCGCAGCCCTTCACCGCCGTCCCTAACCCGACGGCGGGTTCCAACACAATGGCGATGTGGATGTACTTCCACACCAACCTGGCCTGGTTCGCCACCTTCGCGGTCAACGGCCAGATTTCCGGCCTGAGCAAGTCCGGCGGCACGCTCCTCCTGTGCGACAGCGGGAACCCGAACACCCTCTACAAGCTGCCCGCCGCCCCGACTGTTGGCATCGGCAAGCTGGCCGCCCTGACGGTGCAGCGGGCGCCGCTGGGCACCGGGGCGAACGGCAAATACCTCAGCATCGGTGCCGTCACCGCCGCGCCGAGCGCGGGCGGCGGGGCGATGGTGGTCAACGGCACGGCGGGGCTGGCGGCCTTCAACCAGCAGCTCACGCTGATCGCGGACAACAACCGGATTCTGGAAGCGGACGCCGACGGCAACGCCGTCTGGTCCGCCGACGCCACCACGCGCGCCGGGGGCAACGGCGTCAGCACGAAGCTGGACTTCGCCCACCCGTCCGCCCTGTCCCAGTTCGCGCCGAACGACTACCTGGTCGCCGACACGGGCAACAACCGGTGCGTCCGCTTCGACCGCGCGGGCAACGTCCTGTGGGAGCTGACCCGCTTCTACGACCCCGGCGCGCTGATGGCGCCGGGCCAGCCGTTCACGTTGAGCCAGCCGGCCAGCGTCGAGGTCCGCCGGGAGGGCTACAACTATACTCTAGGGGGAACCGCCTACACCGGCGCTCTCGTACATTATCTGGTCGCCGACAGCGGCAACGACCGCATCGTGGAAGTCACAGACACGGTGGATGCCTCCGGGAACGTCCTTTCCTTCGACCTGAGCGGGAATGTCGTCGCCTCCGGTACGCCCGGCTCCGTCACCCACGACCATCTCCTGACCTGGGTGACGCACACCGGCGACAAGTATGGCCGCCGCTACCACTACGCGGGCGCGTCCTACCTGGACATCCCCAGCGGGACGGCGGGAACGCCGGACATTGTTGAGGTGTTCGCCCTCGTCACCAACACGCGCCTCGCTGCGCCGACACTGGTGCAGCAGACTCCGACACTGGTATATGCGCTGGCTCCTGCCAGCGGCGACGCGCCCGGCGGCAGCATCGTGGCCTTCAACCGCCCTACCTCACCCAAAGCGTACAGCGCGCTCAGTGCCAACGACAACGATATCAGTTATGTGACGACCTCGTTCACGGCGTCGGTGACGACGGGGACCGGCGCATCGGCGGCGACAACGACGGTGACGTTCCCGGTCCGCAACCCGCGCTACCTGCACGTCTTCGCGCCGCCGCAGGCTGCCCCGGCGAACCCGACGGCGTATGCCTACAGCTTCCTGTATGCCGACGACAACGGGGCGTTCGATCTGGTTTACCAGCAGCCCGGCACAAATGGGAAACCCGTGCCGCCCGTCTCCTATGGGCTGGCTTTCACGCAGGCGGACTACCGCAACATGAGCACGGTATATAACGTCCCGGCGGACGTTTCGGGCAACATCCCGCTGCGCGGCGGCGCACCGGCGAGCGGGAGCAATCCGGCCACCCCGTCCATCCCGTTCGTGCCGACCTGTGTGCAGCGCCTCAACGACGACGACACGAACACGCTGGGGGTCAATCACATCGAGCGGTATCTCATCACGCAGTCGTACAGCCAGGGCGAACTGGCCCGGCAGCCGGGGTTGAGCCAGCCGGGCCGGCTCGGCGGCGAGATCTTCGAGGTGGACGTCAGCACGCTCGGCACCGGCAGCAGCACCACCGTCACCCAGGTCCCCGTCGGCGGCTTCGGCGGCGGCTCGCAGAGCCTTACCGGACCGCCCGTGATAACCGGCGTGACCCTGAGCCGCCCCGTCGGGGCCAGCCCGCTGACCCAGCCGACGTTCGCCATACGGACGACGCAGTAGCAACAGGATCGCCCCCGGCCCCCAATCCTGGGGGGACCGGAAAATAAAGTCCTACTCCCCCAGGATTGGGGGCTAGGGGGCGGTCCCAGCAACGTGAGCACTAACAACGTGAACAATAACATCCTCAAACCATCAACACGGGCGCGGCGGGCGGCGGCGATGCTGTGCGCCGCCCTGGCCGGGCTGGGCCTGGCGCGCGGGGCGGCGGCGCAGGAGCCGCAGACGCACTCGCCAGCCACCCCGACCCCCTACCAGTCGCCCCTCTTCCATGCGGGAGGCGCGGACCCGAACACGGCGTTGACGTCGCCGCCCTTCGGCGTGACCGACCCCGGCCCGCCGACCCCGCTGCTGCTGAACCCACTTTATAATCAGTTGCAGGGGACGCCGACCGGGATCGTTCAAGACCCCACCGGGACAGGCAGCTTCTACTCGGTTCAGATTCCCTCCTTTGTCCTAGGCGCGTACAACCCCAACTTCGCGCCGGGCCAGGGCGGCCCGACCGGATACTATCCCGATCACCTGGCGGACGGCGGCGTCTACTCCTGGCAGGCGCCGTTCGACTACCTGGCGCTTTCGACCGGGACGGTCACGGTGGACGACTCCGCTTCGGCCCCAACGCCGCCCGCCGGGACGACGCCGGGGACCAGCGGCTTCGTGTTCACCCCCGCCGGCAACTGGCAGCAGCAGACGACGGGGCCGGCGGCGGGCACGGCGACCGGCGGCGAATACGAACGCCTGCCGCCGGGCACCGACGGCACGGCCACCTGGACTTTGGTGGCGACGGCGGCGGGCAGCTACTCCATCTACTACCATATCCCCGACCAGATCGAGGACGCGAGCACTCCCCCCCAAGTCGAGACGCGCTCCACGCAGGTGACGTATCAGATCGCGACGACGGGCGCGAACGCCATGACGACCACGGCGACCGTCAGCCAGACCGAGGCGAACTCCTCGCAGTTCCTGGCCGGTCCGTTCCTGCTGGCCGTCGGCGACACCGTCACCGTCACGCTCCAGCGCGACAACCGGCATAACCAGAACACGGAAGTCCCCGTTTCCCCCGCCACCACCGGGGCCTATCTGATCGCCGACTCGATGACCATGCAAACGGCCATCGGCGACGTCCGCAGCTCGCCCACGGCGATCAACTATTCGGCGTATCCTGCCGACTTCGCGCGGGTGAAGTATTGGGGCATTTACGTCACCCCGAACACGGCCACCTCGACCGCATCGAGCGGCGTGAACTCCCAGGTTCAGGCCGGGGCGAGTCTGACTACGAACGCCCTGCCGGACTACGGCCCGAACTCGAACGCGCCCACCGGCCCGGCCCCGGCGGGGTCGCTGCCCTACATCCGCTACGGCGATCCCAAAGCGAAGCAGCCGGACGGGACGCTCGTGGACGCCGTCCACCGTGTCCGCCAGCTCGTCTACTTCGGGCGGCAGGACCCGGCCTTTTCCAATGGCAGCACGGTGGACGACAACGCCCCGGCCCCCTCGGCGGGCACGTCGGGCTTTTCCACGGGTGGATTCAGCCAGCCGACCGCGGATTCGACCTCGACTGCAACCAACGGTGAATACCGGATCGCCACGCCCGTGACCGCTGGTGCCGGGCCGACGGCGACCTGGACGTTTATCGCCCCGAACGGCGGCGACTACTATGCGACGGTCCACCTGCCGGAAACGCAGGGCAATCAGAAGCGTGTGCCAGGCCCCGTCACTAAGACTGCCGGCAACATGACAACCACCGTCGGCGGCGTGCCCTACACCGTGACCTATCCGAACGTGACACGGACGGTCCTGATCGGCCAGGATCAGACGGGTGACGTGACGCTGCCGACGGGAGCGATCCGGCTGAACAAGGGCGACGTCGTCACCGTTAAATTGACCGCTGCGACGAACCTGCCGAACGCGCCCACCTACACCGTCGTGGCCGACTCGGTGCGGCTCGCGACGGGCGGCAACGGCACCGGCGCGATCTACTGCGTGGACGGCTTCACCGGCGGCATCGTCTGGCGCTTCCAGACGCCCGGCGGGCTGAACGGCCCCTCGGCGCCCGTCTTCTCCTCGCCCGTCGTCACCAAGATCAACGTCCTGGTCACGCCCGCGACGGCGACGGCCCCTGCCGTTTACGCCAACAAGCTCGTCGTCATCGTCGGCGACGACAACGGCATGGTCTACTGCCTGGACGCCATCGGCAACGGCGACGGCACCAGCAACGCCAACGCGATTGACCCGGTCTCGGGCCTGCCCATCTACGTCCCCCAGCCCACCTACAACGCGCCGACGCCGCAGGCCCAGGTAGACGCGGGCGGGTACACGCCGCACGTCGGCACGACCGGCGCCTACTGGATCTACCGGCCCGACCCGAACCAGCCCAAGTATGTGACGGGGGGCAGCATCGGCACGGTGAAGCCGGTGTCCCAGTTCGACGTGAACTCCGACCTGCCGGTCCCCGCCGCCTTCGGCACGGCCTCGCCGAACGTCTTCATAGACCCCTCCGTCTCGACGACGCCGGATGTCAACACGGGCGCGCTGGCCTCGAACGCCAGAGTGTACGTCGGCAACAGCAACGGTGTCCTGTACGCCCTGGACGCCCTGGGCGTCCCCATTGACGGGTCCACGCAGGCCAGGTACGCGGCGACCGGCGACCGGTTCAACGCCAGCTATGACCTGCGGCTTGACCCCGCCGCGTTCCCCGCCGTCCCGGCGGACGCCATCGTGCCGACACCACAGCCGCTGTGGTGGTTCTCCCTCCGGGGCGCGGACGCCAACTCGACCAACAACCCTTCCAGCGCCGACATCGAGTCCGCGCCCGCTATCCATACTACCGCGACGGCCACGTCGGTAACGGGTATGGGCGGCGTGGTGACCACGACCTACGCCTATGCGCCGACGGTCTACATCGGCTCGGCGCATGAGGTCGAGTCCACCTCCAACGTGGGCCGCCTGTATGCGATCAACGGCACCTACGGCCCGGCGGGCAGCAACGGCCTGTCCGACCCGTCCGCGCAGCCCGACCCGACCAAGCCGAACTACACCGGCCCCGGCTCGGTCAGCTACAACGTCGGCCAGCGCCCGCAGATCAACAGCGCCGACGCGGCGGACTGGTCGTTCCCGGACGCCTACAATCGCACCACGGGCGCCACCAAGAACAACCAGGGCCAGAGCAGCAACAAGCTGCCCCGGCCCGCGCTCGGCAACGTCACCGGCTCGCCCGTCGTCTTCACCGACACCAACGAGACGGATGTGGCCCACCAGACGCGCATCTTCTTCGCCGCCAATGTCGGCCTGGAAGTGCCCGCCGGGTCTAACGTCGGCACGGCGGCCTCGCCCCGGCCCGACGAGACCGAGACGGGCCGCCTTTGGGCCGTGAACCTGGACGGCTCCGTCGGGCGGACCACGCGGTCCTCCACCAGCACGGCACCGGGCACGGTCTGGGCGTATCCGCTGGCGAACGACCCGAACAACGCGGCGCTCGACAAGACCCCGGAGCCGTCCGCCCCCCTCGGCTCGTTCCTGCGCGCGACCCCGGCGATGGGCTTCGTCCAGTTCCCGTCCACCATCATCAACGGCGACAACAGCGCCTATACCCCGACCGACGTGATCCACCCCGGCGGCAACGGCCTGAAGGGCCAGTCCGTCCCCATGCTCTATGTCGCCACGCGCGGCGTCAACGACACCGCCCTGTACGCGGTGGATGTGGACGGGGGCAATGACACCCAGCGCCTGATCTACCGCCAGCTCTCGCCCGACGGCAGCATCTTCCAGTCCTCGCCGGTCGTGGTCGCCAACACATCAAACGTCGGCGGCAACGGCGGCGCGGTCTATGTCGTTAGCGAAAACACGCTGTACGACTTCAGCGCCACGCCGATCTCCAACCCCATCACGAGCGAGGCTTACCCGCTGATCCGCGAGAACAAGGCGTACACCGGCTTCGGCCCGATCTCCTCGCCCGCCATCGCGGCGGCGGACACGACTGATCTCCTGACGCTGACTGCGGCCCAGCAGACCACTTTTGGGTACAGTGCCACGGACACCGATTGGATCTATGTCGGCGACAGCAGCACCGGCTTCTGCCGGGGCATCACGCCCTACGACACCACGGACTTGGGCATCCCCGGCGGCCTGGGCAGCATCGTGCCGCCCACGGCGGACGCCCCCGGCGCGGTGGACTTGCAGGCGATCATGCAGGTCTACCTGGTGAACGCCGCCAACTCCGGCAGCACGAGTGCGACCGCCTCGGCACTGCCGCTCAACGGCGACCTGCCGGTCTACGACTGGGGCCAGGACGTCTACATCCGCTTCAAGAACGTCGCCCCGCCGCGCGACCCCAAGATCACCCCCGACAGAGTCGTGGTAGACCCCAACGCCCCCACCAACGGCGGGCCGATTGAAGCCTATGGCGACGGCGGCCCCATCGAGTTCGACCTCTCGGACTCCACAGACGGAACGCCCCCGGACCACGGTACCGTGCCAGCGATCTTCCTGCCCGCCGCGAACACGCCGCTCGGCAACGGCTTCATCGGCCGCAGTGACACGGACCCGGCCCCGAGCGCGACACAGCCGGACAGCCTGATAGACCCGACGACGAACAAGGGCTACATCGGCGCATACACCTATGCCATCAGCGACGGCACAGCCCGGCGCAACACGCCCGGCTCGCGCCGCCGCGTCCTCAACGCCAAGCAGACCGTCCACGTTTATGAGTCCATTGACGGAGGCAAGACCTTCACGGACACGGGCAGAACGGCGGTCCTCCAGGTCCAGACCACCAACGGCAACCTGGTCAGCACGCCCAACGGCGGCACCCCGCCGTCCTATAACCTGACCATCGTTCCCCCGGTGGACCAGCCGACGTTCGGCATCCTGAACCCGCTGGCCGTGCGCGGCGGCGGCATCCCGTACCAGCTCAACCCCGGCACGACGCCGACCAACGCCGTCGAGATCGGCGACCCCCTGGGGCCGTTCCGAAGCGTCGCGACCCCGATCACGGCCAGTCCCTCGGACCTGGAGGCGCTCACGAACGGCAACAACATCCTGGTCACCCCGCCCAAATCCACTTCGGGCGGCGGCGGCGGCGTCGTAGGCGACCCGACCAGGCGCAACCTGGCCGTGACGAACCCGCCCACCACGCCGCGTGTCGTGGTCACGTCCACAGGCCTGATCGCGCACAACCAAACCGGCGACAACTCCGACGCACCGCCGCTCCCCACATCGTCGAACCCCACGCCGACGCTGCCGGGCTTGCCTCCGCAGGGCACCGGCCTGGCCGGCGAGGGCCTGACCACGCCCACCGGCTTCAACGCCCCGCCCTTCGGCAGCGCGCTCGCGCCCTATGGGGCGGACCTGGCCGATCGGAGCGCCCTGGGGCCGCGCCAGAAGCGCCTCCGGGTCAAGACCGGCACGATCTCCGGCGGCGGCGCGGGCCTGTACTGGAACGACAACTCCGTCCCCACGGTCGGGCACGACCACGATTCGGTCGTCAACTTCCTGCCCTGGGAGGCCGCGCCCGTCGGGTACAAGATCGGGGCCAACCCCAGCATTGACTACCCGGACATCGGCCCGTCAGACATTTCCGCCACCCTGTTCCGGTTCTCCGGGGGCACGGCGGACCTGACCCTGGGCAACGCCATCGCCGAGCCTGCCTATGTTCCGGCTGGCAGCACCGACCCCATCGCCAACCGGGTCGTCCGCGCGAACCCGATTCAGTTCCACGTCAGCATCCCGCACTTCCAGCCTGCTAACCAGCAGGTCTACCAGAGGCCGGGGGCGGCCACGGGCTATGCGGACGGTTTTGAGACCGCGCCCGTGGATGTCAGCGGCAACCCCATCATCACGGCCCCGCTCGTCTTCCCGATGGGCTATGTCACGACCCGGCGCATCTACATCCCGGACCAGGGCGGCTTCTACCGCCCCGGCGCGGCTTACCGCGACGTCCGCGTCTACACGGGCGTCCCGCCGGACTACAGCACACGGATGGACACGACGACAGCGGCGGTTGGAGCGGTCCCCAGCGGCTTCGGCATCCAGACCAGCCACTACGGGCCACTAAACGGCACCATCACGAATCCGCAGGACCCCACCAGCCCGCTAGGCACCTTCGACATGTTCAACCCGAAGTTCGTGTCGCAGGCCGCCTCCACCATCGGGGACTACTTCCAGCCCTTGACGATTTACAACACCGGCAACGTCAACCTGCTGAACGTCCACCTGGACCAGAAGCAGCGGCTCAACACCAACAATGCCTATGCCTTCTCGCTGGTCTCCGACGCGCTGGACAGCACCTCGTACATCCCCGCCTATGATTTCGGCGGCGTGCTGACGGGCGCCCGCTCCGGGACCTACGGCGCGAACGGCGTGCTGGAGGACTACTTCCTGGTCCGGTCGTCCCTGGACACGGACCTTGTCGCCGCCTATGGCCACAACCCGTTCATCCAGAACACGGCAAACACGAACGCCGCCGGCGTGCCGCTGATCAACGTCTATCCCGGCGCGACCTTCCACAAGGCGCAAGTCGGGAGCGGCAACGTGAGCACGCTGTCCGTCCCGGACTCGCCGGAGGGCTTCACGCCGGGCGCGTCTCTGGATGTCTCGCCGAACCTCAAGCCGGTCGTCCCGAATTACAGCACGGGGCCGGTCTATAAAGCGCTGCCGTATGTCAGCGCGGCCATCCCCTTCGGGACTCCGGTCGGCAGCTACCACGGCTTGATTCAACTCTTCGAGGGGGTGGACCCCACAGGCTATTCGACGGTGGCCGCCGGCACCGACCCCGACAGCGTGAAGCAGGGGCCGTTTGCATCGCAGGGGCCGTTCGCAGGTTTGACCGCCCAGATCTTCCCGCCACGGTATGGGAACGCGACTGGCGGCATCGGAGCGCCAAGCGTGAACCCGCTGGACACGTTCCAGTTCGCGCAGGCGGGCGTCAACGCGGCCGGCGTCCCCAACCCCGCCGTCGGACTCATGCCGAGCAGCGCGAACGGCACTGTGCTGAATGCCAGTGTCGTCGAAGACCGCATGACGGACGGCGCGACCTTCGGCGCGACCGCGATGATAGACGCGGGGCCTGGCGGCCGGGACGCCAACAAGAACCCGGTCAGCACGCCCGACTTCGCGCCCGCCGCCTTCCGCGACCCAGCCACCGGCAACCTGTCGGTCTACTGGACGAGCGGGCGCGTCGGCCCCGCCTACGGCATCTACAGTGCCACCGTGCCCATGCTGGGCACCGCATTCATGCCCGTGGACCCGACTTCGCCCGGCTCGGTGACGGCCCCGAACTACGTCAACGAGTGGTGGACCTCGCTCGGCAACGCGACGACCGGCTACAATTCGGGCGCGTTCGTTCCTGCTCTGGCAACCAACCAAGGGACCAACAGCGGCCTGACCATCGCGCAGGACACCACGAGCCTGAGCACACTAAGCACGATAGGTGCGTTTGCGGTCAACGTCCAGGCGCCGCCGCTCACGACGGCCTACCAGAACACAGTGCTGTACTACCCGGTGACAGCGAACAACGGCGCGCTGGGGTCGGCACAGCCGATCACGAACGACCCGGCGCAGGTCAAGTACGGCGTCAAGGGCCTGTTCACGAACACGGCCTTCAGCAGCGCGCCCAGCCTGTGGGCGTTCTGGACGGCCACGACGCGCGGGCGCACCGCCATCTACTACAACTCGCAGGACCCGACCAGCAAGCTCTGGGTGCCGGCCTCTGGCTCCAACACGCCCTCCACCCTCGGCGTGCTGCCGATCCCGGCGGGCCTGTCCGCGGTGGCCGACCCCGCGCCGCTGCTGGTCTTTGGAAACGTCGCGACCGCGAATGGTTACCAGGGGGAGGAAACCATCGAAGTCACCTACAGCGGCACCGCGCCGGACGGCAAGGTGAACCTGTACCAATCCCGCTACCAGCCGGACGCGGACCCGAAGAAACTGTACCAACTTGATCTGGTGCCGTACCCCGCCGTCACCGAGATTCTGACGCAGACGGGACAGGCCGGCGGCTGGTATCAGGCGCGGGACGTGGCCTGGTCGCGGACGGGCCAGCTCAACCTGTTCGTGAACGGGACCCCGATTCTCTACAACGGTTCCAACCAGCCGCTCTTCAGCCGCGCCGTGTTCGACAAGGCCACCGGCCTGCTGGTGCTGACGGGGGTTCAGAACCGCGTCGTCAACAGCGGCACCGGCCTCCTGGCCTTCGCCAACACGCCCGCGACCGGGACAGTGACGGTTTACCTTGACCTGGCGACGGGCCGCGCCCGCTTCAGCGCCACGCCCAACGCACAGGTGCGGGCCTTCTTCAGCCCGCTGGCGCGGCGCATCACGAACGGCTCGCGCGCCGATACCGGCCCGACCACGTTCCTGGATGGTCAATACAAGGCGAACGCCGCCGACCCCTTCTTCGGCAGCGTCAAGGCCGACCGCCGCTGGTATGTCTGGCGCAAAGCTGGGGCGGGTGGGGCGTCCCCCTCGGCCAGCGTTTACTACAAGACGCAGCGGCTGACGCTGTTTCTGCCCTCGCCCATCGGTCTCAGCATCCCGCCGGCAGGCGCTTCGCCCAACCTGCTGCTCCAGTCGGTCACGGTCAACGGCACCGACGTCACGAAGTATGTGGACGTGGACTACACGCGCGGCCGAATCTACTTCCCGATCAACACGAACGGGACGTACCCGGAGGGGATGACCGCGACCGCGACTTACGCGCCCGCAAGCTCGGTCACGACGAACAACCCGAACGGCAGCAACATCACGACGAACGCGGACACGGTCCAGTGGGAGGATGAGGAACACGCCGCCGGCGACATCACACCGACCGATACGCCGACCGGCCTGAACTCCGTGACGGACACGCTCCTGCCGATCTCCCATATCTCCAACGAGAACAACGTCGCCGCCTTCCTGGACACGGCGGCCTACAGCAACACGGCCAACTCCGTGTTCAACCCGCACAAGGTCTGGCTGTTCTGGAACAGCACCCGCAACGGCACGGCGGACCTGTATTACGAGACGATCAACCCGTTGTTCTCGGCGGGGCCGTAGGAAATCAGACCTACCCCCGGCGCAAGAGACCTACCCCCGGCGCAAGAGACCTACCCCCGGCGCAAGCGCCGACCCCTCCCTGCTAGGGAAGGGTGGAGACAAGAGCCATAGAAAAAGCCCCGCCTCTGGACAAGAGGTGGGGCCTCTCTCTTCCTCACCCTTCCCTAGCAGGGAGGGGTCGGCGCTTGCGCCGGGGGTAGGTCTCTTGCGCCGGGGTTCCTTGACCCCGCCCCCACGCATCGGGTATGCTAGGGGCTATGCGAACCTTTGCGGCGATGGACATCGGCACCAACTCCGTCCGGCTGGCCGTGGTGGAGGTCAAGCCCAACGGGACCTGGACCACGCTGGCCTCCCAGAAGCAGGTCGTCCGGCTCGGCGAGGGCGAATTCGACCAGGTCCCCGCCCCCGCCCGGAAGGGCGACAAGGAGGGGGATGACGGCGCGGGACACTCGCTCACCCCCGAGGCCATCGCGCGCGGCGCGCTGGTCTGCGCGCGGTTTGCCGAGGTAGCGCGCGGCTTCGGGGCCGAGGAGATCGTCGCCCTCGCCACCGCCGCCGTCCGCGAGGCCGACAATGGGGACCAGTTCGTTCAGAAAGTCCGCGACCTGGCCGACCTCGACGTCCGCATCATCTCCGGGCAGGAAGAAGCGCGGCTGATCTACCTCGGCGTCGTCAGCGGGATTGACCTGCCGCCCGGCAAGCGCGCCCTGTTCATGGACATCGGCGGCGGCTCAACCGAGCTGATCGTCGGCGACAGCCAGGGGCACGCCTTCCTGGACAGCCTGAAGATGGGCGCGATCCGCCTGACGGCGGAGGGCGTCCCGGACGCCTCCAAGCCCGTCACCCCTGCCGCCTGGGCCGACTTGCAGCGCCGAGTCCGCTCCCTCCTCGCCCCCGCCGCCCGCGCCATCGGGCGGGCGGGCTTTTCGGCCATGTACGGCTCGTCGGGGACGGCCCAGAACCTGGCCGAGATCATCGCCAACGCCGCCGCGACGCCCAACCCCACATCTTTACGGAACTACGAAATGTCCCTGGCCGACGTGCAGGCGACCACCAAGCGCCTGTGCGCGATGACTCTGGAGCAGCGCCGCCGGGTGCCGGGCATCAACCCGGAGCGGGCCGACATCATCATCGGCGGCTCGGCGATCCTGCAAACGGTCATGGAGACGGTCGGGGCCAATGCGATCCGCATCAGCGACCGGGGCCTGCGCGAAGGGATCATCGTGGACCGCCTGCGGCGCGGCGACTCGGCCTCCGTCACCGAAGACGTCAGCGCCCGCCGCCGCTCCATCGGTCAGCTCATGGCCGCGACCGGCGTGGACACCGCCCATTCCGCCCACATCGTCCACCTGTCCCTGTCCCTGTTCGACCAGTGGAAGACGCTGGGACTGCATGACTACGGCCCCGCCCGCGAGCTTCTGGAGTACGCCGCCCTGCTGCACGACGCGGGCTTCTTTGTCTCGCACACCGACCACCAGCAGCACTCGTACTACCTGATCCGCCATTCCGAGCTGCTGGGCTTCAACGACCGCGAGATCGAGATCATGGCGAGCCTGGCGCTGTACCACCGGAAGGCGACCCCGCGCCGCAAGCACGCGCATTTCGCGCGCCTAGATGCCAAAGCGCAGCGAGCCATCCGTGTCCTGTCCTGCGCCCTGCGCCTGGCCGAAGCCCTGGACCGCAGCCACCTGATGCTCGTCCAGGACGTCGCCTGTGAGAAGCGGACGAAGCCCGACCGCGTGCGGATGACGCTCCTGGCCTCCGCCGACGCCCAGCTCGAAGTGTGGGCCGCGGAGGGTCAGGCGCCCGCCTTTGAAAAGACCTTCAGCCTGCCCCTCGAAGTCCGGGTGCAGCCGGTCCCCGCCGAAAAGGAAACGCGGCCCGCGAACGATTTCGCGGCGGGACGGGTATAAGAAAAGAGCCTCATGTTGGCGACAGAAAGCACACATCCATGACACGCATCAAGCAGACCGCTCTTTTCGCCGCCTCGGCGTCCGTCGCCCTGGCCGCCATCGCCTTCGCCCAGGCGAAGCACACGATGGACGCCGCCGCCCCGACGGTCGGCGCACTTGCCCCCGCGTACACGCTGCCCGATCAGGACGGCAAAACGCACACGCTGGCCGGCGACAAGGGCAAGGTCGTCCTGCTGGCGTTCTATCCCGCCGACTTCACCGGCGGCTGCACCATCGAGGCGCACGCGCTGACTGCCGCCTACCCGAGCCTGAAGGCCGAAGGCGTGACGGTCTACGGCGTCAGCGTCCAGGACCCCAAATCGCACAAGTCGTTCTGCTCCAAAGAGGGCATCCCGTACACGCTGCTAGCGGACACCGACCGGAAGCTGACGACCGCCTACGGCGACCTGATCCCCGGCGCGGGCATCGCGGGCCGCACGACCTACATCATCGGCGCGGACGGCAAGGTCGCCTTCGTGGACAAGAACGTCAACGGCCACCTGAACACCTGTGGCGCGGACTGGGCGGACTGGGTGAAGGCGCACCCGGCGGTCGCAAAGGTGAGTCAAGCGACGAGGTCTGAAAGGCTGGAGCCTGGGTTTGGTACGTCTGGCATTCCCATCGTGCAGCCGACGCCGAACGCGACCCTTGCAGGGTTCCATGTGGTGGATGCTCGACCGAAAGGCCCAGCCATTATCGGCAAGTCGGCCCCTTATTTCGCGTTGCCGGACGCCGTTACGGGTCAGGCATACACTCCTGTGTACTTCCGAGATGGCTCTTATGGAGTCAGCCGCCCCGGTGATAGGGTCACTGTCGTCATGTTCATCTCCACCCGCTGCCCCATTTCCAACGCCTATAACGGGCGCATGACGGCGCTGGCGAAGAAGTACAGCGCGTTGGGCGTGTCCTTCGTCGGCATTGACTCGGACCAGAACGAGCCGAAGGCGGAAGTGGCCTCGTTCACCAAGCAGCAAAGCTTCCCGTTCCCCGTCCTGACCGACCCCGGCAACAAGGTCTCGGACGCCTACAGCGCCCATGTGACGCCGGAAACCTACGTTATTGACCGCAAGGGCGTTCTGGTCTATCACGGGCGCATTGACAACGATCAGGACCTTTCGAGCGCCACGACACACGAACTGGCCGACGCGCTGGACGCGACTTTGGCCGGTCAGCCCGTCGCGAAGGCGCAGACGAAGGCGTTCGGGTGCTCGATCAAGCGAGGGTAAGATGAGGAAGCCCCCTAGCCCCCGATTCTGGGA
>CAXTWM010000014.1:0-27188 GCA_964247915.1 uncultured Armatimonadales bacterium
GGCCGGGGGCGCGGCGCAGGGCATGGGACAGGAGCGGGCCTGTCGGGAAGTGGCGACGGGAGCGGCCCGGACCTGCCGACCGCCGGGGGTGACGGCTACGGCGGCCTGGGCGCCGGTCATGGCGCGCTGACGGGCGCGGCGGAGCAGGGAGCGCGCGGGGGGCGGCGCGTGGCGCGCGGCGGAAGTGCGTTCGGCGATGTCGGCGGCCTGCTGCGCGGCGAGCCGGCCCGCACGCCGGGTGACGGGCTGCCGGGGACGAACGGGCACGGCCTGTCCGCAGAGATCTATGAGGGCCGCCCGTATCTGGCGAAAGTGATCGGCCACCGGACCGACGCCGCCATTGACTTCAACTGGGGGGAAACCGCCGCCGTCGTTCCAGGGGCGAGCCGCATCTTTTCCGTCCGGTGGACCGGAAAGATCCAGCCGCGCTATTCGGAGACGTACACGTTCGCCTCGCAGGAGGACGACGGGCTGAGGCTCTGGGTGGGCGGCCAGCTCCTGATCAGCGACTGGCGGGACCACAAGCTCACCCCCCAGCGGGCTTCCGTCCGCCTGGAAGCGGGCCGGAAGTACGACATCCGCATCGAGTATTTCAACGGGCCGATGCACGCCAGAAACGGCCTCGGCCATGCCGAGGTTCACCTGCGCTGGGCCAGCGCCAGCCAGCCCCTCGAACTCGTGCCGGAGAGCGCCTTGTACCAGGCGGAATGATGCTGCCCCCAAGACGCATCTCAGGAAGCACTCCGGCCACGCGGTTGGGCTGGCTGGCGGTCGGCCTGTGGCTCCTCGCCGGCCTCACGGCAGGTCTTCCGGGCGCTCACGCTCAGGCCGTGCCCGCGACGCCCGCAGTTCCCGCGCGGGCCGTCCTGATCTCGCCCCCGTCGGTCTTCGTCCAGTTCAACAACCACATCCTGTTCCCGCTCTATACCAACGGCGACCAGACCGCTCAGGACCGGGCCGACCTGGCGAACCTGCGCCTGGCGGATTCGCTGCGCGTCTCCTCGGTCGGCGGCGGGGCGGGCCAGGTCCCGACGGTGACGGTCGGGACGCGCGACGCCCAGACCGTCCTGCTGCTCGACGGGAAGCTGGTGCTGACGGTCACGCAGGCGGACGCCGGCCACGCGGGGCAGCCCCCCGCCCAGCTCGCCCAGTCATGGGCGGACACCCTCAACCGCGCCTTCCGCCAGGCGCTGCGCGAACGCCAGCCCTCCTACCTGCGCTGGGCGTTCAAGAACGCGGCCCTCACGCTCGCCGCCGCGCTCGTCGTGAACGTGCTGCTCCGGCTGGGCGTGCGGCGGCTCGGGCATCGGCTGGGCTGGCCGGTCCAGGCCCTGCTCTGGCTGGTCGCGGCGCTGCATGTCATCGTCCTGTTCCCCCAGACGCGCCCGCTCAACATCCTGCTCATCACCGGGCCGCTGCGGCCGCTGACGCTGTGCCTGGCGTCCGGGCTGCCCGCCGCCGTCCTCGTCCGGCTCTGGGCGGTCATCCTGCGGCGTCTGTTCCCGCCCATCCCCGAAGACCTGTCCGCCCAGGACCGGACGGAGCGGACGTTCCAGCGGCGGGCCACGCTGGGCCGCGTGGCCGAAGTGACGGGGGCGACGGTCATCTGGGCCGCCGCCGTGATCACCGGGGTGAGCTGGTACGGGCTGAACCTGTCCGCCCTGCTGACCTCGGCGGGCCTGATCGGGGTCGCCCTGAGCTTCGCGGCCCAGGACGCGATGCGGGACCTGGTCGCCAGCCTTTACATTCTGGCCGACGACCGCTTCGGGGTGGGGGACACGATCCAGGTCGGTGCGTACCAGGGCCGGGTCGAGCGCCTGAACCTGCGCGCCACCCAGATCCGCGACCTTTCCGGCCGCCTGATCACGGTCTCCAACCGCAGCATCGTGGACGTCGCCAACCTGACGGCCCGCTGGGCGCAGGTGGATTTCCAGATCGGCGTGTCCTATTACGACGATGTGGACAGGGCAAGCGCCCTTCTGCTGGAGACCGCCCAGGCGCTGGCCGAGGAATGGCACGACCGGGTCCTGGCCCCACCCGAACTGCTCGGCGTGGACTCGTTCACCGAGGTCAACGTGACGCTCCGGCTGACCCTGCGGACCCCGCCCGGCGACCAGTGGGCGGTCGCGCGCGAGCTGCGCCGCCGCGTCAAGCACGCCTTTGACGCGGCAGGCATCGCCGTCCTCAACAGCCTCTACACCCCGCCCCCCGCTCCGCCGCGCGGCCCGGCGGGGCCTAAAAGTGATTGACCAGCACGATGACAGGACGCTCCGAGACCGCCAGCGTCACGCGGCCCGCCGTCAGGGGCAGGGGGACCGCCGCACCGCGCGGCTTCCCCTTGACCAGCGTGATCAGAGTCGCCCCGGTCGCCCTGCCGCCCAGGACTAACGAGTAGCCGGGCAGCGTCGAGCCGTCACCCGTCGGTCGCCAGACGACATACGCCCCGCCCGTTCCCGCCGCGCTTCGGAAGCGGTAAACTTTCACGCCCGCGTTTCCCGACGGCTGTTCGCCCGCGAAGCGCATTCCGGCCAGCCGGTCATGGAGAGTGTGGACGTAGTACCAGGACGCTTTCGGCTCCCATTTACCCTTCTCGGTCACCAGCCCGCTGCTGGAGAACTGGGTCGCGTCCGTGGGGCTGACGTCGCGCAGCATAAACATCGCCGCCCGGTCCACGCCCGCCGCTGCCAGGGCGAGAAAGGAGCGCACCAGCCACTGCCCCTGCACCTCCTCCTGGGAGTACGGCCCGATGGCCGACGCGCGCTGGGGCGAACTCGGGTTGGTGTCGTAGCCGAACTCCGTCACCCAGACTTCTTTCCCCGGCAGTTCGCGGCGGCAGTAGTCCACCAAGGCCGCCGCCTTGCCCCGCAGATCGTCCGCTTCCGGGCTGATCCCGACCTGGCCTTTCCCCTGCTCGCCCCCGCTGTTGCTGTAGTGGTGGAAGTTCAGGACGTCACACGGGAGACTGCCGCCCCGATAAGCGTCCGCCCACGCCTTCATCGTGCGGACGTAATCCAGGTTCAGGCCCGCCAGCCCGCCCATGACCAGCTTTGCCTTCGGGTCGGCGTTTTTGACGCCGACCGTCCGCCCCATCCGGCCTTGATCCCCGTCGTAGTCGGCGCTGCACATCGCCGCGAACTCCTCGGGCTGGAAGTACGCTTCCCGCCCGCCCCACCAGGCATCTTCCTCGTTCCAGTTCTCGTAGAAGCGCAGCAGGCCCAGCCCGGACCGGCGGGTCTGGTTCGGGGCCAGTTTCAGGCTCGTGTCTGCGACTTTGCTGCTGCCGTAACGCGCCGCGTACTGGAACAGATGGTCGGCATGGGCCGCGTAGGAGGCCGGGGCTGTCGCTGACTGACCCGCCGGGACCGGCTTGTCGCTCGGCTTGCCCGCGCGGAGCCAGGCGACGCCGCCCTGGATGGCGGGACAGACCGTGACCCCGGCGGCTTGGAGGCGCGCATAATACGCATCAAAGTCCCACGCGCCGCCCGCGCCGTAGGAAGGGTTCCACTTGTTCTGGTTGTGCGGGTAGCCGGGGTACGTCTTGCCGTCCCCCTCATCCCAGTTCCAGTCGTGGTACTCGCGGACGAACCCGCCGACCGTCATCCTGTCCAGAGGATCATCAATGAAGGCGTTGACGCCGATCAACCGGTCCATCGTCGGCAGTGCGTGCCTTAGAGGCATCGGCATGGCCTCCGGCGGGCCGACCGGCGTCCCGTACAGCACCAGTTCCGGCGCCTTCGTCCCCGCATCCGCCAGCGAAACCTCCAGGTAGCGCGTCACGACGCTGACCGGGTGGGCGTTCCAGACGCTGTAGTGGCTCAGATCGTCCGTCAGAAGCGGCGTCCACCGGAACGGCCTCCCCGCCGAGATCGTGACGCGGCCCGCCCCTTCCCCGTCATACAGGTACACGTCCGAAACGTGATAACTGCGCCCCAGGTCTATAAACGCCCGCGCCGGGTAATGCCAGGCCGTCCACTCCGGGAACCAGGCCGTCGTCGGCGTCCCGCCATGTCCCGCTCGGGGATCACCCGCCAGCGCCTGCTCGTCCACAAGTTTGCCCGCCTCCCCAAACCCAGTCTCATTGACAACCATTGTCGGAGAAATGGCGATCTTTTGGGGCGCCTCCACGGTCGGCGCGCAAAGAGCGGCTTTACCGGCGAGCAGCAGCGAACAAAGGGCAAGCGTGAAAGGTGTTGACTTCATTGTTGACGTAACTTCCGCACCCGCCTTTCAATGTCCTGCCGCCTTTGAGGGTATAATCCGCGATGAAGCCATAGGTCTTCACAGGTCAGTATAGGGGGTGAAATCATTGACCATAAAGGAAGTGGAGCAGTTGCTCTGGTCAGCAGGCTATTCTTCCTCTTGACTGCTTAGATATGCTCGGGAGGTGCAGTGTGTCGGGCTGTCGCGCACGAAAAAGGACAGGATGGGTAGCATCTTTCGCGACCTGGGCATTGACCCGCTCACGATTGAGTTTCCAACGCCCGCATCCAGCCAGCCCGAAGCGGGCGGCAAGCGTTGGATATGAAGCAAGTACCGCGCCCCGCTCCGGCCAAGCCGAGGTCGAACCGCATGGCCGAGGAGCCGGTTCAGTCGGCGTAAGTAAGACAAATGCCACCAGCCTCGGAAACTTTCTGGGGTTGGTGGCGCGGGGCTTTCTAGCCTCGCGAAGATGGACGAAGCGAAGGCTCCGATGGGCAACCAATTTGCAGACAATCCTAACTATGTGGCATATGAGCGGTTGCTGATTGAGCTTCACCGCTTAATTGCCGCAGGGAAAGGCGACGATGAGGAGGCGGACGCTGTTCGCGACGAAATGGACGCGCCGGAACAAAAACTCAGCCGCGAAGAAAGTGACCGTGTTGGAGGTCTCTCTGCCGACTTATATATGCTCCAAAACGGTGAAGTCTACGAGCCTTATGAGGGAACGCGGGAGGAGCTTGTCACGGCTCTTGGCGAAGCGTTAAGCCGCAACGATTACGAAAACATTCTGCTGCTTCTACGCAAAGGCACTCCATTTTTGAGGCACGCCCAGGTTGCCTCTCTGCGCGGGCGCTGCTATGCCATGCTGGGGCATCTGGAGACTGGCCTGCTGTTCCTGCGGTACGCGGCAGATCAAGAGCCGGATCAGGTCACGCACCGTCTCTACATCCTCGGCCTCCTGACCCAACTCAACCGCACCCAAGAGGCACTTTCCGAGGTCGAGTCATATGCACGGGCTGTCATGGAACCACTCCCGCATGCTGCCTAGCCACCCCACCTCCTAATCTCCATTGGGCTTGCCCGTAGAAGTATGGTATAAGCCCTTTGGAGGAACCGATGCACGAACTACAGGCGATGGACCTGGCCCGCCGCTCCATCCTGATCGCCCTGCAATTATCCCTGCCGATTCTGGTCCTGTCCCTGGTCGTCGGTGTCGTCGTCAGCCTCTTCCAAGCGGTGACGCAGATCCAGGAGCAGACGCTGACGTTCGTGCCCAAGATCATCGTCCTCGTGCTGGCCCTGGTCGTGCTGGGGCCGTGGATGCTGCACACGATTGTCGGGTTCACGTCCGGGCTGCTGACGAGCCTGCCGACGACGCTCCGTTAGGCAGCCACGCCCCCATGTTCGACCTCGCCGCCTTCTCCGCCGACTCCTTCTGGGCCTTCTTGCAGGTCTTCGTCCGCGTCTCTTCGCTGTTCGTTTCGGCACCCGTCTTCGGCAGCCGGGAAATCCCGACGCAGGTGAAGGCGGGGCTGGCGGCCCTCCTGTCTCTGGTCCTGCTGCCGCTGGTCAAGGGGACGCTGACCCAGGCCGTGCCCGCCTCGGTCTTCGGCACGGCTGCCGTTCTGCTGGGGCAGGCGCTGATCGGGCTGATGATCGGGCTGGTCGTGTCCCTGCTGTTCGTCGCCGTCCGCATCGGGGGCGACCTGATTGACTACGGGATGGGGTTCACGCAGGCGGCGACGTTCAACCCGCAGTTCAACGAGACCGTCTCGCCGATCGCCTCGTTCCAATACCGCTATGCCCTCGTGCTGTACCTGCTCGCCAACGGCCACTGGCTGCTGCTGGCCTCGCTGGAGCGGTCGTTCGTCACGCTGCCGGTCGCGCAGCTCTCGATCACGAGACTGACCGGGACGTTCACCGACCTGACCTTCGGGATGCTGGTCGCGGGCATCCAGATCGCCGCGCCGGCGGGGGCCGTGCTGCTGGTGACGGACATCGCGTTCGCCTTCCTGAACCGCGCGATGCCCTCCATGCAGGTCTTCTACATCGGGATGCCGGTCAAGGTGCTGGTCGGCTTCGTCGTCGTCATCGCCGTCATCCCCCTGATGACGTCCGTGGTTTCCGGCCTGGTGATGGGTTCGCCGCACGAGGTCGCAATGCTCTTGCGGGGGATGCACAGGTAGGGCATGGCCGAAGGCGAAGAAAAGTCGTTCCCCGCCACGCCCAAGCGGCGAGAGGAGGCCCGCAAGAAAGGGCAGGTCGCCCGGTCGTCCGAATTCGGCGCGGCCCTGACGCTGCTGGCGGTCATGCTGGCCCTCCACGCCCTGCTGCCCGGCGAGGGCGGCCTGAGCCTGCTGCGCGACCTGCAAGCGACGTTCCGCTTCAGCCCGCACGACTCGGCTTTTACGTTTGAGACGGTGCATCAGTGGCACCTGCGCGCCCTGGGGTGGGAAGCGAAGATCGTCCTGCCGGTCCTGCTGCTGGCCGCCGCGCTCGGCCTTGTCTCCGGCATTGGGCAGGTGGGGTTCGCCGTCACGCCGGAGGCGCTGGCGCCGCAGTGGAACCGGGTGAACCCCGCCACGGGGCTGAAACGGCTGCTCTCGATGCGCGGCACGGTCGAGATGTTCAAGGGCCTGCTCAAGATGGGTCTGGTGGGCGGCGTCTGCTACGCCACCCTGCGCGGCGGGATCGAGTCCGGCGACCTGCTGCGGACCATGCACGAGCCGCTGACCCAGGTGATCTCAGTCGTCGGCGGCTTGATCTGGACGCTGGGCCTGCGGGTGAGCGTCATCCTCCTGATCCTCGCCGTGGCCGATTATGCGTATCAGAAATACGAACACGAAAAATCCCTGCGTATGAGCCTGACGGAGATCAAGCAGGAGGCGAAGCAGTCCGACGGCGACCCGCACATCAAGGCCAAGGTCCGGCGGCTCCAGCGCGAGATGTCCAAGCAGCGCATGATGCAGGACGTGCCCAAGGCCGACGTCGTGGTCACCAACCCCACCCATTTCGCCGTCGCCCTGACCTACGACGGAGGCGGGTCCGCCCCCAAAGTGGTCGCCAAGGGCCAGGACGAGGTCGCCGCCCGCATCCGCGAGATCGCCCGCGAGAACAAAGTCCCCCTGGTCGAGAACAAGCCCCTGGCCCGCACCCTCTACCGCACGGTCGAGATCGGCCGCGAAATCCCCGCCGACTTGTTCGAGGCCGTCGCCCAGGTGCTGGCCTTCGTCTACCGCACCTACGGGCGCCGCCGGAAGGTCTAGATCGCCCCCTCACCCCCAATTCTGGGGGAGCAGAGCGGATGACATCCCTAATCCGGTTCCCCCAGAATTGGGGGCTGGGGGGCGATCCGCTCTAGCTCCCTACCACCCAAGGTGTTTCGGGCGCAGGCAGGAATCTACCCCTGCTTCCGTGAATAGGAGGACATCAAGCGGGCGAACGTCATTACGAGGAGAAGCAAGACATGATCAATGGGCCGGGCAACATGCAGTACGCCGTGGCAGAGCGGCAGGCGCAGATCGGCGGCGACTGGTTCTTCTGGATCGCCGGCCTTTCCCTCGTCAACTCCGTACTCGGCCTGATCCATTCCCCCATCGGCTCTCTGTTCGGTCTGGGGACGACCGACGTGATTGACGCCGTAGGGACGAGTGTCGGCGGGTCCGGCAGAATGATCTCGCTCGGCCTCGATGTGCTCGTGGCCGGCGTTTTTGCGGTCTTCGGGGTGTTCGCGCGCCGAGGCGCAAAATGGGCGTTCATCACGGGCGCCGTCTTCTACCTCCTGGACGCGCTGGTCGTGCTGCTGCTCACCCGGCAGTACCTGGAAGTCGCCGCTCATGCTTACGCCCTGTACCGAATCTTCCAGGGCTTCCAGGGGGCGCAGCAAATGGGGCTGCTGCGCGCCCAGCAGAGCAGCGCCCCCTATGGCGGCTATGTGCCGCCCTCCACGCCGACGACGGACGTGTGGCCGCCGCCGCCGAGCGCCTGAAACTGTGTTATAATCAAGGCATGGAACTCATCCTTTTCATTGACGGCGCCTGCAAGGGCAACCCCGGCGCGGCGGGCATCGGCGTCCTCGTGACCGACGCGGACGGCGCGACATTGGCCGAGATCGGCGAGGGCATCGGGCAGACCACCAACAACGTCGCCGAATACAAGGCCCTCATCCGTGGGCTGGAAGAAGCGCGGGAGCGCGGCGCGCGGCGCGTCACGGTCCACACCGACAGCCAGCTCATGGCGCGGCAGATGGAGGGGCGCTACAAGATCAACGCCCCGCACCTGAGGGCGCTCCAGCAGGAGGCGTCCGCGCTCTGCCGCCTGTTCCCCGGCGGCGTCACCCTGACCCACATCCTGCGCGAAGGCAACGCCCGCGCCGACCAACTCGCCAACCAGGGCGCGCGGCTGGCAACGTGAATGGTCTGCCCGTATTGCGGCCACAAGAACACGGCCATGGCCGTCATCTGTCACCAGTGCGGCATCCTCCTGCGCCTGGGCCGGGTCAGCCGCGCCGTCCCTCACGGCACCACCGAAACCGGACTGGGCTTCGTCCGTGCCCTCCTGCCGGGGCGCCGCCTGAAGGCCCGCCACGCCGCCCTCCACGCGCAGAGCGAGGAACTCGCCAGAAACATCCAGGAGCGCGCCGAAGAGGGTCTGAAGGACCCCCTCCACGCGCCCGCCGCCCGGCTGGCCCTGGGCACCCTGTTCCTGCTGCGCGGCGAGATCGAGAAAAGCATCCACTGGTTCCGTCTGGCCGGGCAGCGGGGCGGGTCGGAGGCCGACCTCAACAACGCCGCCGTCGCACTGGCCCGGCGCGGGGCGTGGGCGCAGGCCGCCGAACTGTTCGCGCGGGCGGCCCGGCGCGGGCCGGGCCTGGTCGCGCCCCGCGCCAACCTCGCCCACCTGTTCGTCGAATCCGGGTCCGACCCGGACCCGGAGGGGGCGGCTTCGGCGATCGAGTTCATCCAAAGCGCGATCGTGTTGGAGCCGGACCACCCGACGCTCTACCAGCGGCTCGGCCTGATCTTCTGCCGGGAGCGCCGCTACGGTGAGGCCCTGCCGCTGTTTGACCGGGCGCTGACGCTGGCGGGGACGGACGCCGCCAGGGCGGACGCGGAGAACGACCGGGGGCTGGCGCTGGCCCTGAGCGGCGACACGGCCGCAGCGCGGGCGGCCGTAGCGGCCGGCCCGCGGCTCGACCCGCCCCCCCCCCCGGCCGTGACCAACCGCTGCTTGGTGCGGATGGAGGACGGCATCGAGCCGGCCCACCTGGAGGATCTGGGACGGGCCGCGCACCTGGACCCAAAAAGCGGACCGGTCCGCGCTGCCTATGGCTATGGCCTGTGCCGGAGCGGCGCGATCAATGACGGGATTTTGGAGATGAAAGAAGCGGTCGCCCTCAGCCCGCGTCTGCTGGAAGCCGTTTGCAATCTGGGCAAAGCCTATTTTGACGGCGGCGCCCTCGACATCGCCGAACGCTACTTCGCCCGCGCCTCACAGATCAGCCCGCGCACCATTTTCCCTCCTCCTGAGACCGGCCCTTATTTCTCCCGCTTCCTCGCCGGATACGACACCGAGGAGTGGGACCTGATCCTGAGCGACCCCGCGCTGGTCCGCCTGTCCGAGACGCGCCGCGAACTGCGCCGCCTGGACCGCGACCTGGCGGCGCTACATTGAGCGGCCAGAAGAAGCCCCCTGATCCCGATTCTGGGGGGGCGGAGAAGAGCAAGGCGGAGGACAGTGGGGGCGGGGGGTAAGTCGAGCACAAAAACGGCCCCGGCGCGGAATGCGCCGGGGCCGTCTCGTCGTGCTATGTGACTGGCCGGGCGGCCAGGAAAAGAGGTGGTTGAGGGCGGCCCGCCGGCGACTCTGGCGGCAGGCCATTCCCACTTCTTACGACGCCGGCGCGGCCTGTTTTGTTCCTTCTTTTGCTTCTTCTTTCGGCCTCTCGCCCGCCCACTGAGGGGGCGGAAGTGGGACCAAAGCGTCCAGGCGCAGCGCCCGCAGCGCGGCGGCCAGGGCACGGCGACCGTCCGCCGTGTCCGCCCGCCCTTCGGGTTTTATCCACCCTGCCACCAGCCGCCCCAGCCGCTTTTCGGCGTAGTCGTCCGCCCAGCGCTCGATCTTCTGCTCCACCCGCGCCGCCTTGCGCGGCGGGGTGGCGCGGCGGTTCAGGAAGCGGGTGACGTGGTGGCCAACCTCGTGGAAGATCGTGTAACCCAGATGCAGGCGCAGGGCGAACGCGCGGACAGGCGCGGGCAGCGGCAGCAGGGGCGTGATGTGCGGCCCCAGGTACAGCTCGACGGCGACGCCCGTATGGTCCTGCCGCCAGATGCCCAGCGCCTTCTCCCTGGGGTCCTCGTCAAGCATCAGGAACGCTTCGAGCTGCCGCAGGTGCTCGCGCGGCAGGACGGCGAGGGCCTCCCCGACCGCCTCATGCAGAACTTCGATGCCGCCCACGTCCTCATAGTCGTTGTTGAGCTGCCAGTCGAGACGCATAGCCTACCCTAAAATGTGCAGGCCGTTGTCCACATACAGCACCTCGCCGGTGATGCCGCGCGCCCAGTCGGAGAGCAGGAACGCCGCCGCGTCGCCCACCTCGCCGATCGTGGTGTTCTTCCGTAGCGGCGCGCGGTCTCGCGCCTCCCGGTGCATGTCCGTGAAGCCCGCGATGCCACGCGCGGACAGAGTCATGGTCGGCCCGGCGCTGATGGCGTTGACGCGGACGCCCTGCGGCCCCAGGTCATTCGCCAGGTAGCGGACGGACGCTTCCAGGGCGGCTTTGGCGACGCCCATGACGTTGTAGCCGGGCAGGACGCGCTCCGAACCCAGGTAGGTCAGGGTCAGGATGCTGCCGCCTTCGGTCATCAGCGGCTCGGCGGCGCGGGCGGCGGTGGTCAGGGTGTAGGCTGAAATGTCCAGCGCCTGCGCGAAACCGGCGCGCGACGTGTTCACGAACCGCCCGCTTAGGTCTTCCCGGCTGGCGAAGGCCGCGCCGTGGATCACGAAGTCAACCCGCCCGAACTCCCGCGTCAGCGTTTCTTGCAGCGCGGCGATCTGCGCCTCATCGGTCAGGTCGCAGCCCTGGATGACCGTCCGGTCACCCCCCGGCAGCGTCGGGGCGAGCTTGCGAACGTCTTTTTCCTCGCGCTCCCCCAGGAACGTCAGGGCGAGCCGTGCCCCCTCGCGCGCCAGGCTCTGCGCGCAACCCCAGCAGAGGGACTTTTCGTTCCGCACCCCGTAAATGATGCCCTGCTTGCCGTCCAGAATGCCCATGTCGTTTCTCCTGCCTCCCCGCAAAGATGGCGCTGTGCGCTGCTTTGGGGGCATTTTACCTGAAAACCCGCGTATCGCGTGTTTGCCCCCAGGTGCGTTCGTTTTTGGCGGGCGGTTGAAACCGCGGCAACAAAAGCACGAAGTCCGCCTTCGCGGACTAGGAACGAACTGTTCTTAACCTGCGGAGGCAGGTTTCGTGAACTTGTTGCCGCGACTTCAGTCGCCCGCAAAAAGGATTGAACGGCACTATGTTTGTTCCTCTCCGTGCAGGAAACCGCGCCCCGCCCGTCGAACAGTGGGACCGAACCGTTTTGGAGCTGCAAGGAGCTATGTCAATGGCCGAACCCGTCGCCGTCAACGAAACACGCTTGGTCCAGACTTTTCTGGACCTCGTCCGGCAGAACACGCCGCCCCGCCACGAGAAGGCCGCCAGCGAGATCGGGCACAAGATACTCGCAGGACTCGGCTTTGAGTGCGAGTTCGACGACGCGGGCGAGAAGGTCGGCGGCAGCATCGGCAACCTCCTCGCCTTTAAGAAGGGGACGATGCCGGACGCCCCGCCGATTTTCTTCTCGGCCCACTTCGATACCGTGGAGCCGACGCCCGACCTGGAACCCGTTTTTGACGGCGACATTATCCGGTCAGATGGCAACACCATTCTGGGCGCGGACGACATCTCCGGCATGGCGCCCGTCCTGGAGGCCATGCACATTTTAGAGGAGCAGAGCATTCCACACGGCGACATCCAACTGCTGCTGACCATCTGCGAGGAAATCGGGCTGGTCGGGGCCAAGCACCTGGACCCCGGCCGCATCAAGGCGCAATTCGGCTACGTCCTGGACGCCGGCCCGCCCGTCGGTTCGTTCGTCTACAGCGCCCCGACGCAGGATATCTTTGAAGTCTGGATACACGGCAAGCCCGCCCACGCGGGCGCGCAGCCCGAGGACGGCGTTTCGGCCATCCTCGTCGCCGCCCGTGCCATCGCCCGCATGAAGCTGGGCCGGGTGGACCACGAAACCACGGCCAACGTCGGCGTCATCTCGGGCGGCACGGCCACCAACATCATCCCCGCCGAGTGCTACCTGAAGTGCGAGGCCCGTTCGCGCTCCCAAGCCAAACTGGACAAGCAGCGTGAGCACATGTTCGCCTGCTTCCAGGAGGAAGCGGCAGCGGCGGGCGTTGAGGTCGAGATCAAGACCGACACCGCTTATGTGACCTATGAGCTGGGCATGGACGACCCCGTGCTGACGGTCGGCATGGCCGCCGCCGAGCGCATCGGCCTGGAGCCGCTGCTGCGCGTGACGGGCGGCGGGGCCGACGCCAACATCTTCAACGCGAACGGCTTCCCGACGACGGTGCTGGGCTGCGGGATGCAGAACATCCACCGCCACGACGAGTTCGTCCATATCTCGGACATGGTCAAGAGCACGCAACTGGTGGTCTCCATCGTGCAGACGGCAGCGGAGTACCGGGCGTAGGGTACACATGAGACGCAACCAGCGCGGATACCCGTGGAACCGAGAGGCGAAGGCGAGACTTGAAGGGGCATGGGAAAGGAAATGGGGTCTCCCCAACTTGATCGCCCAGCACCGGCAAGTTTTGTCTGCCCGCCCCGACGAGCTTGGAACCCGCTACATGCTGGCGGCCTGCCTCTACGGCGACGGGCAGAGGGATAAAGCGCGTTTGGAGTGGCAGCAGGTGGCGGCTTCCGAGGATGCGGATTGGGCGGCACTCGCTCAAGAGGCGCTGGAACGCCTCAGTCGGGAGAAATAGCCAGTGATCACGCAGGCGGCGGGCAAGGTGCAGTCGGTGACGGACTGGGACGGGGACGCGCAGGAATTGACCGTGCGGCTCGAACTGGAAACGCGGCGGGCGGTCAACTACCCCGCGCTGACCGGCCCGGCCTCGGTGGGCGATGAGGTGCTGCTGAACACGACCGCGCAGACCTTGAAGCTGGGCACGGGCGGCTATGACTTCGTGAGCGCCAACCTGTCCCGTGCCCTGCCGAAGCCGACCGGGGCCGAAACCGGCCACATCATCAAGGGCCGCTACCTGCCCTGCCAGCAGGCCGTCCTGACGCTGGAGGAGCAGGAGCGGTACGCGGACGTCTGGGAACGCGACCTGGAAGGCTTGCCGGTCCTGGTCGGGCAGCTCCACTCGCAGGTCGGCCCCGCCGCTGCGGGGCTGCACCTGTCCGGCAGGCGCCGCGTGGCCTATGTGATGACCGAGGGCGGGGCGCTGCCGCTGGCCTTCAGCCGTCTGGTCCCGGCCCTCAAGGCGGCGGGGCTGATTTATGCGACGCTCACCTGCGGCCAGGCGTTTGGCGGCGACCGCGAGACCGTGACCCTGCACTCGGCCCTGCTGGGGGCGAAGCACATCCTGGACTGCGACGCCGCCATCGTCTGTCAGGGGCCGGGCGGGGCGGGGACGGGAACCAAGTACGGCTTCAGCGGCATCGAGCAGGCGCAAAACCTGGACATCGTGCGCGCCCTGGGCGGCACGTCCGTCGCCATCGTCCGCATGTCCTCGGCGGACAAGCGCGAGCGCCATCAGGGCGTCAGCCACCACACGCGGACGACGCTGGATTTGGCCTATTCCCGCTGCATCGTCCCGCTGCCGACGGGGGCGGACGAGACGACCCTGCCGCCGGGCCACAGCGTCCTGTTCATCGAGGGCGCCCAGGCCGCGCTGGACTTTTTGGCCGCGCGCGGCATCGCCGTTACCAGCATGGGCCGGACGCCCGCCGAGGACCCGGCCTTCTTCCTGGCCGCCGCCGCCGCCGGGCTTGTCGAGACGGACTGACATCAGGAAAGACCACTCACTATGACCAACATTGAAGAAACCGTCACCAGCAGCCAGCGCGTCTTCGACGGGCGCATCATCAACCTCCGGCTGGACACCGTCGTGCTGCCTAACGGCAAGACCAGCCAGCGCGAGATCGTCGAGCACCGGGGCGCGGTCGCGATGGTGCCGATGCTCGACCGCGACACCGTCATCCTCGTCCGCCAGTATCGCCGCGCCGCCGCCGCCCCCCTGCTGGAGATCCCCGCCGGGACGCGCGACCCGGATGAAGACATCGAGCTGTGCGCCCGGCGCGAGCTGGCCGAGGAGATCAACTACCAGCCGGGCCGCATGGTCAAGCTGTTCCACTCGTACCAGGCCCCCGGCTATTCCACGGAAGTCATCCACACGTTCCTCGCCCTGGACCTGACGCCCACCGAGGGCCATACGGACGAGGACGAGTTCCTGGAGATCATCCCCACGCCCTTCGCCGAGGCCCTTGCCAAGATCAAGAGCGGCGAGATCGTGGACGCGAAGACCATCAGCGGCCTGCTGTTCGTCGAGCGGCTGCTGCCGGATTTGGAGTTCTGACCATGAAACTTGGAATCAGCATGTGGAGCTACGCCGCCGCCCACCGGCGCGGGCAGCTCGACATCCCCGGATTTATTCAGGAGGCCAAACGCCTGGGCGTCCAGGGCGTTGAGCTGCTGGATTTCTTCTGGCGCGACATTCCCGCCGAGATGCCCACCGTCCAGGCCGCCCTGCAAGACACCGGCCTGGCCGTCGGGGTTTATTCCGTCGCCAACAACTTCATCTCCGCCCATGAGAGCGAGCGCGCCGCCAATGTCCACAAGATACGCGACGGCGTGGACATGGCGGTCGGCTTCGGCGCCCGGACCGTGCGCGTCTTCGGCGGCGACGTCTCGCCCGAGTTCACCTACGAGCAGTGCCTGGGTTGGATCATCGAGGGGCTGGCCGACGCCGCCCGGTACGCCTATGACCACGGGGTCACGCTGGCCCTGGAAAACCACGGCAAGCTGTGCGGGCGCAGCGACCAGGTGGAGACCATCCTGAACGCCGTCGCCAGCCCCGCCCTCAAGGCCAACCCGGACACGGGGAACTTCCTGCTGGTCCACCAGCCCTCCCACCTCGCCGTCGCCGCGCTGGCCCCCCGCGCCGCCATGTGCCACTTCAAAGACTTCCGGGTCGTCCCCGACGACTACGGGGGCTTCGCCTACACCGGCATCGAGGGCCTGAAGTTCGCCGGGACCGCCATCGGCGCGGGCGAGGTGGACCTGCCCGACTGCGTGACCAGTCTCCGTCAGGCCGGCTTCGACGGCTGGCTGAACATTGAGTACGAGGGCGAGGAAGACCCCTTCTCCGCCGTCTCGCGCTCCGTAGACTACACGCGCCGCCTGTTGCAGACGGCATAAAGGAGGCTCTTGATGAGCCGATTGCTCCCCCTGGCGTTGGTCGGCAGCCTGGCCCTTCTCGCTCCCGTCGCTCAGGCGCGCACCGTGACCTTGACAGAAGCCGATAGCGGGAAGAGTGTAACTCTGGGTAGAGGCGACACGCTGACGGTTGATCTCCCGGTAAACTCCACCGCCGGCTACACCTGGTATGCCGTCTACGATCCGAACGGCCCTCTGCGGCTTGTCGGCAAACAAGGCATGACGGTGGGAACGGGAATGGGAATAGCATCAGATGGCCTGCCGGAGATGTCTACGAGCACCTGGGATTTCTTCTCTTTCAAGGCCGCAGACAGCGCCGGGTTTGCGCGCCACGGCTTCCTCAATCTCCTGCGGATGCGAAACCAACCGGGGGTTGGCGGCGGCTACCTTTGGCACATCAGTTACACCATCAAGGCGGCCAAATGAAGATTGGAAAACACAGCAAGCTGGTGATGATCGGGGACTCGATCACGGACGCGGGCCGCGCCCATCCCGCCGGGGAGGGCCTGGGCGGCGCGCTGGGCAGCGGCTACGTCAGCCTCGTAGACGCCCTGCTCGGCTCGGCCTACCCCGAACTGGGCATCCGCGTCGTCAACATGGGGACAGGGGGCCATACCGTCCGCGACCTGGAAGCGCGCTGGCAAAGAGACGTGTTGGACCAAAACCCCGATTGGCTCTCAGTGATGATCGGCATCAACGACGTGTGGCGGCAGTTCGACTCGCCCACTCGGCCCGAAGGCCACGTCCTGCCCGACGAATACGAGCGGACTTTGGACGGGCTTCTGATCCAGACGCGGCCACAAGTCAAGAACATCGTCCTGCTGACGCCCTTCTACATCGAGCCGAACCGCGCCGACGCCATGCGCGCCCGCATGGACGAGTACGGGGCCATCGTGCGCCGGTTGTCCGAGACGCACGGCACGCTGTTCGTGGACACCCAGGCCGCCTTCGACGCCGTACTCACGTCCCTCTACCCGGCGACTCTAGGATGGGACCGTGTCCACCCCAGCCTCACCGGCCACATGGTCCTCGCCCGCGCCTTCTTGCAGGCAGTCGAGTTTGCGTGGTGATGGCCCCCGTTGAACGGCGGGCTGTTTTCACGGGGCTGAACCCCCGTGCTTTAGAAGGGCGAGCCCCCGCCTTCGCGGGCGCAATGCCGCTGATGTTATGCTCTTCTGCCCGCGCAGGCGGGGATGTGCTCTATTGGAGCACGGGGGTTCAGCCCCGTGGGAGAACCACATGAGCCTGTGGCGGCGCGAAGCCTTAGCGCGTTTCCCGGAGCTTCATCGGGAGATTGCCGATGCTCCGGGGATATATTTCGTCTGGATGCTGCTGAGACACGAGATGTTCAGGCCGGCCTATGAAAAAGACCCGCCTGATTTGGAGACAGCAGCGCGCGTCTACGAATACGCGGCTTGGAGCCTAAAGCATCCCAATAGCCACGTTCGACGGGCCGTTGAATTAGAGTTTTATCAAAGGCTGGCGGATGAGCCACGAACGCGATGGGACATGCCGCGCTGGATTCCACAGGAAACCTTTGACGGTCTGCGTTCCGCGTGGGACTTTTACATGACGCGGCAGGGCTTCACGGAGTTGCGGCGGGAGTTTGCAAAGAACAAAGAGCGGATAGATAAACAAGAGGAATCACAGCGTCGGAAGTCGGCCTTCGGCTGATTCCGAAGGGATAACACTATGCCACAACATACCATCGTCGTCATGGAAGGCGACCAGACAGGGCAGGAGCTTTTGGTGGAGGCCCTGCGCGTCCTCAACCCCGCCGTCACGCGCGTGGACGTGCAGTTTGACACCTACGACCTGTCCCTGGAGAACCGGCGGACGACCAAGAACCAGGTCGTCCATGACGCCGCCCAGGCGATGAAGCGGCACGGGCTGGGCATCAAGGCCGCCACCATCACGCCCGAGATCAAGGGCGACGTCGGTTCGCCCAACGCCATCCTGCGATCCGAGATTGACGGCACGGTCATCGTCCGCACCGGGCGGCGGCTGCCGGGCGTCCTACCGGTCGGCGGCGTGTCCGCCCCCATGTCCGTCGTCCGCATGGCCGTCGGCGACGCCTACGGGGCGAAGGAGTGGCGCGAGGGCGAGGGCTACGACGAGGTCTCGCACCGAACCGAGACGCTGAACCGGGGCATCTGCCGCATGGTCGCCGAGTTCGCCTTTCAGCACGCCCGCAAGATGGGCGCGAAGGTCTTTGGGGGACCTAAGTACACCGTATCCCCTATCTACGAGGGCATGTTCAAGGAGGAGATGGACGCGGCCTCTAAGAAATACTCCGACGTGCGCTACGAGCCGCAATTGATAGATGCCACCTACGCCCTGCTGCTGGCGCGGGCGTCCGAGCCGCTGGTCATCCCCGCCCTGAACCGCGACGGCGACTGCCTGAGCGACCTGGTGCTGGCATTCTATGGGTCTATTGCCGGGTCCGAGTCGCTGCTGATCTCCTTCAACGAGAACTTCGAGCCGCGCGTGGTGATGACTGAGGCGCCGCACGGCACGGCCCCGTCGCTCCAGGGCAAAAACATCGCCAACCCGCTCGCCATGATCCTCGCGGGTGCGTCCATCCTGACCTACCTGCACACCCCCGCCGCCAATCGCGCCTCCCGCGCCATCTACGAGGCCGCGTTTGAAGCCCTCCACGACGGCACCCGCACGTCGGATTTAGGGGGAGGCGCGACCACGTCGGAGTTCGTGGACACGGTCATCCACCGAGTCCAGAGCAAGGTCGAGGTCTGGGAGACGCTGGGGGAGCGGTAGGAACCTAACCCCGGCGCGAGCGCCGACCCTTCCCTAACAGGGAAGGGTGAAAACAAGACCGTTGCGCTTGTCCAAAGGCGCGGCCTGATGGAACACTTTTTACCCTTCTTTAACAGGGAAGGGTCGGCGCTCGCGCCGGGGTTAGGTTCTTTAATGCCCCTGCTGTCCGACAACCCGTTCACCAGCCTCAGCCTCATCGCGGCCCCCGCCGTGCTGACCAACGCCTCGTCGGTGCTGGCCCTGGGCACCTCCAACCGCTTCGCGCGGGCGATTGACCGCGCCCGCGCCCTGTCGCTCCTGCTGGAAAAGGAACCGGTGACGTCCGACCCCCTGACGCTCATGCGGGTCCGCCAGCTCAACCGTCTGGAGCGGCGCGCGCTGCTGCTCCTCCACGCCCTGCGCGCGTTCTACCTCGCCCTGGGATCGTTCGCCGCCTCGGCCCTGGTTTCCCTCTTGGGTGCGAGCGTGAGCACGTCCGAGCACCACCTCTTCTTTCGGGTCGCGCTCACCATCGGGCTGGTCATCGGGACGGTCGGGGTGGGGGGGCTGGTCTTCGGCTGCTCCATTCTCGTGGAGGAAACGCGGCTGGCCGTCAAGAACGTCGGTGAGGAGGCCAAACTGGTGCGCGAGCGTTTTAAAGACTACCTGACCGTCTCCGAGAAGGCGGGCGAGCCGGGCTGAAAAGTTTCCTCCTGTTTTCCATTCCTGTTCGGCCCCTCCCTGGTCAGCCCTGTCCTAGCTGGACCCGCGCCGGGGCGGCCTCAGTCGGAGTCTGGGGCCGCGCGGGTGCCCCCAGCATCCACGCATCTACTTCCTCCACCGCCGCCGTCATGGCCGCCGCTTCCGCCGCCACGCGCTGCATGTCCTCCGCCAGCCGGGTCAGGTCCGCGATGTCGTGCGCGCCGGTGTAGTAGGCCGCCAGGCCCGCCCGCAGCGCCTCCGTCTCCGCCGCCATCTCCTGCCGCAGAACGGAAAAGCGGCGCACGAGCACGTTCGCCCGCATGGTCGCGTCGGCCCGCCGGTGCAGGGCTTCGACGCGGCGGATCAGCGACGCGGCCACCACCCGGTCCGGCTCCGCCTGGGCCTGAATCAAGGTCTCCGCCGCCGTCCGCCGCAGCACTTCGGTCATGATGTCCGGCGTCTCGCCGCCCAGCGACAGGTGTCCGACGGCCCGCGTCGCCGGGAGTTTGTCAATGGCGTCGCCCAGCGCCCGCAGCGCGCCCCGCAGGTCCGTTCCCGAAGTCGGCCCTGCCTCCTGTGCCCCGGCGACCTCCTGGCGCACCACGTCCATGACCAGGGTGAGGTAGGAGCGCTCCAGCTCGTCGTGCGCCTGCGGCAGCAGGGCGGCGATCTCGCCGGGTGTCACGGGCTGTTCGTACATCTGCCGGTGCCTGCGTGTCACGAGGCTTCGTGGTCGTGAGACGGCGAAGTACCAGGCCCAGACACCGGTCGCGCCGACACTCAGAAGCGCAGGGAGTGCGTCTTCAACCGTGGGAGGCCGGTAGTAGTAGTAGACGCCGGCAGGGGAATAGATATGGCTTAACGTGTCCAGCAGGAACCCCAGCGCTCCAGGCGTCGGCAGAAGTCCCAGAACGGACCAGGCTCGGGCTGGGGCGCGGATGGCCCGGAGAGTGGCTTGGGCCTCCTCTGCGCTTATCTGCCCCTTCTGTCTGCCGAGCCAGCGGCGGCCCCAGAATCCGACCGGCAGCGCGGCACCTTCGGCTGCTGGAACGGCACGTCCGGCGCGGCGTGCGGCCAGTATCCGGCAGCGCTTCTCGCCTATATCTTCGGGGAGTAGGTTCATGGGTTTCTCCTGACGGCTTGCCTGGGTGGTGACAGATGCTGTGACAGATGCTGTGACAGATGCTGTGACAGATGCTGTGGCGCAAGCTGTCCCTGCCCTGAACGGCAGGGCTGTAAAAGAGCAAATCCCCGCCTGCGCGGGCAGAAGAACAGAATGACGATGGCATTGCGCCCTTACCCTCGGGGGCTTGCAAGGCTAAAGCTCAGGGGTTCAGCCCTGGGAACATTTTGCAAGAAGTCTGTTCGTCGTGCGACACCCAGTTTCCTGCCCCGGTGCGGCATAAACCGCGTCCCTTTTGGGTAGAAGCAGTCGGAACATCCGCCGCCAAAGGATGCGGCAGCAAGGGGTACACACATGGGAATGCTGGACGGGAAGGTTGCCTTCATCACCGGAGGCGCCAGCGGCATCGGCAAAGGGGCGGCGCTGCGGTTCGCGCAGGAGGGGGCCAAGGTCGCCATCGCGGACATGCAGGCGGACGAGGGCGAGAAGGCGCGGGCGGAGATCGCCGAGGCGGGCGGCGGCGAGGCGCTGTTTTTCACGACCGACGTGTCCGACCCCGAAGCCGTCAAGGCGGCGGTGGACGGCACGGTGGAAAAGTGGGGGAAGCTGGACACCGTGTTCGCCAACGCGGGCATCAACGGCGTCTGGGCGCCGCTGGAGGAGCTGACGCCCGAGGAGTGGGACCGGACGCTCGACATCAACCTCAAGGGGACGTTCCTGACGGTGCATTACGCGGTGCCGCATCTGAAACAGGGCGGGGGCGGCTCGATCATCATCACCAGCAGCGTCAACGGCAACCGGACGTTCTCCAACCCCGGCGCGTCCGCCTACAGCTCCAGCAAAGCGGCCCAGGTCGCCTTTATGAAGATGGCCGCCCTGGAACTGGGCCGGCATGGCATCCGCGTCAACGCCGTCTGCCCCGGCGCGATTCACACCAACATTGACGAGCGGACCGAGCCTCGGCACACCGAGAGCATCGGCATCGCGGTGGAGATGCCCAAGGGCAGCCCCGCCCTGAACGAAGGCCAGGGCGAACCCGTTGATGTGGCCGACACCTGCCTGTTCCTCGCCTCCGACCTGTCGCGCCACGTCTCGGGCGTGGACATCTATGTGGACGGCGGCGCGTCCCTGCTGCGCTAGCGGGTATACTCCTCCCGTCTGCTTGGCAAAGGAGGAAAAACCATGCGAAGGCGTGTCGAGGAGTTCTGCCACGACTGCGGGGCCTTAGTCGGCCAGCCGCACGAGGACGGCTGCGACGTGGAGCGGTGCAGCGTGTGCCTGGGCCAACGCCTGTGCTGCGACTGCGCGGGGCACGACCCGCAGGCGTCGTACTGGACCGGTGAGCCGCCCGGCGCGGGCCTCTGCCGCGAGCGCGGGTGGTGGTGCATCATGACCCGCGAGGGCTGGCGCCCCTGCGACCCGGACACGCCGGGGGCGATGGAGGACTTCAACCGCCTGGCCTACTTCCAGAGCACCGGACGCGACGACCTGTACCTCTGAGACCTCAGACGCCCGCCTCCCTATACGGGGAGGCGGGCGTTTTTGTCGGACAAAATATATCTCTGCCGCAGGAAGGATTCCGCCGTCCTGCCGATGAACAAGCAGGCAGCATTCTCGTAGAGCCTTGCCGCCGCGCCGCCCGATTCTTCACCGAACAGCCTCCCACAAAAATATTTTTTCGCCGACCGAACCGATTTCCGCAGCGCCGCCGTTATAGGATCAAAGGCATCTTCCTTTCCCGGCATCCGCCGGGCCGACCGCTCCTCAACCCGTATCATTATGATCACCTCTATCGCCATCCCGCCGGAGACACCCGCCGCCGTCACCATGAAGGACGGGTTCGAGTGGGTGGACCTGGAAGACGTCAAGCCCAGCGAGGCGGCCATCCGGCTGGCGCCCGGCGACTTCGCACTGAAACAGCAGGTGCTCCCGCTCCAGATCGAGGGGGACGTGCTCGTCGTCGCCATCGGGACGCCCGAGGCGCTGGCCGCCGCCGACGACCTGGGCGTGCTGCTGCAAATGCCGACGCGCGCCGTGCTCGCCGCCCCCGGCCTGGTGCGGGAGAAGATCGAAGAGATCTTCCTGGAGCGCATCCTGGCCGGTCTGCCCGGTCAGGGCGAGGACGGTGGGCTTGCCGCCGAGATAGACGACACCACCGACCTGGCGGACCTGCAGAAGATGGCGGGCGAGACCGCCGTCGTCCAGATGGTCAACCTGATCTTCGCGCAGGCCGTCCGGGACGGGGCCAGCGACGTCCATGTGGAGCCTTACGAACGCGAAGTCAAGATCCGCTACCGGGTGGATGGGATGCTGCGCGACATCATGAGTCCGCCCAAGCGGATGCACGCCGCGCTGGTCTCGCGCCTCAAAATCCTGGGCGAGATGAACATCGCCGAGCGCCGGCTGCCCCAGGACGGGCGCATCCGGGTCGTCATCGCCGGGCGCAACGTGGACGTGCGCGTTTCCATCGTCCCGACCGTCTACGGCGAGCGGGCCGTCATGCGTATCCTGGACAAAGGCACGGCGATGATCGGCCTGGAAGAGCTGGGGATGCGGCCCGACACGCTGGAGCGCTTCCGACGCATGATCCGCGTCCCGCACGGCGTCATCCTGGCGACCGGCCCGACCGGCTCGGGGAAGTCCACGACGCTCTACGCCGCCCTGCAAGAGATCTGGTCGCCGACGACCAACATCCTGACGATCGAAGACCCCGTCGAGTACCAGGTCAAGGGCATCGGCCAGATCCAGGTCCGGCCCCAGATCGGGCTGACCTTCGCCAATGGCCTGCGCTCCATCGTCCGCCAGGACCCGGACATCATCATGGTCGGCGAGATCCGCGACCACGAGACGGCCGAGATCGCCATCCAGGCCGCCCTGACCGGCCACCTCGTTTTCAGCACGCTGCACACCAACGACGCGCCGGGCGCGGTGACTCGGCTGCTGGACATGGGCGTGGAGCCGTACCTGGTCGCCTCGTCGTTGACCGGCACGGTCGCGCAGCGGCTGGTCCGGCGGGTCTGCCCCTTCTGCGCCGAGCCGTTCGCGCCCGATCCCCCGTCCCTGGACGTTCTGGGCATCACGCCCGCCGACTGGGCGGGCGAGGCCCCGTTCCGGCAGGGGCGCGGCTGTGACAAGTGCCTGCACACGGGCTACCGGGGGCGGGTCGGCCTGTATGAATTGTTCGTGGCCGACGAGGCGATCCGCCGCATGACCGTGGACCGGGCGGCGTCGTCCGCCATGAAGGAGCGGGCGATCCAGGACCAGGGGATGCGGACTTTGCTCGGCGACGGCCGACTCGCCGTGCTGGCCGGGAAGACGACGCCCGAGGAAGTGATGCGCGTCTGCGCGCGGGAGTCGTACTGATCTAACGGGAACGGCATTCCCCGGAATGAATTCCGGGTCTTTAGAAGTGCATCCGTCCGCCTGCGCGGACTAAGGACCTGCTTCCGAACCTTGTCTTCTGTCCACGCAGGTGGACAACTGCACTTTCACAGACCCGGAATTCATTCCGGGGACACTCATGGCCCTGGAGTCCCTAGCGCATGGCCCAGCAGACATTCGCATACACCGCCCTGGATGCCTCCGGCGCGCGCCGGGCCGGGGCTATCGAGGCCGAAAGCCGGGAGGCCGCCGTCGCGCGGCTGGCGGGGGAAGGGCGCTTTGTGCTGGAGATCGGCGCGGCCGACGCCCGCCGGGCAGCGCCGGAGCCGGGCGCAAAGGCCGGGGGGCGGCAGCCGTCCCGGCAGGACCTCGCTCTGTTCACGCGCCGCCTGGCCGACCTCGCTTCGGCGGGACTGCCGCTCGACCGCGTCCTCCAGGTCGTCGCCGACCAATCCGAAAGCGGGGCTTTGAAGCGCATTTCGGAGGAGGCGCTGACCGACGTCCGCTCGGGGATGCCGATTTCTCAGGCCCTGGCGAAGCACCCCAAGTACTTCAACAGCGTCTTCACCCAGACGCTGCGCGCGGGCGAGGCCAGCGGCCAGTTCGGCGAGGTGGCGAGCCGGCTGGCGGACTACCAGGAGAAGGAAGTGACGCGGCGCGGGCAAGTCACCAGCGCCCTGGTCTACCCCGGCGTACTGGCGACCACGTCGCTGGGCGTCATCATCTTCCTGATCACGTTCGTCCTGCCGCGCCTGTCCGGCGTCTTCGCCGAGATGGGGGACGACCTGCCGCTGACGACCAAAGCCTTGCTCGGCGCGTCCGCCTTCGTCACGCAGAACTGGCCGATCCTCGTCATCCTGATCGGGGGCGTCGTCCTCGGGGTGCGCGGCTGGTTCGCCACGGTCGGCGGGGCCGAGGCGCGCGACCGGTTTTTGCTGTCCGCGCCGGTCATCGGCCCCGTCGTCCAGAAGGCGACCGTCTCGCGCTTCGCCCGTGTGCTGGGCACCTTGGTCTATGGCGGCGTCCCCATCCTGGAAGCGCTGGAGATCGCCGGGCTGTCCGCCAGCAACCGCGTCTTCCTCGGCAGCGCCCAAGCGGTGGAAGGCGAGGTCCGGGCGGGCCGGGGCATTGCCGAGGCGATGCGCGACGCGGGCGGATTCCCCCCCGTGCTGACGCACATGGTCGGCGTCGGCGAGGAGATCGGCGACCTGCCCAAGATGCTCGGGCGGGTCGCCGACAGCCTGGACTTCGAGGTGGATACGGGCATCCGCCGCCTGGTCGCCCTGGTCGAGCCGGTCATCGTGCTTTCGATGGGCACCGTCGTCGGCTTCGTCGTCCTGTCGGTGCTCCTGCCCATCTATCAGGCGCAGAATCTGGTCAAATAAGAATGAACATCCGAACCCTTTCCCGCCCCCGCTCTTTGTCTCGCTCCCGGCGCGCGTTCACCCTGATCGAGATGCTGGTCGTCATCCTGATCCTGGCGATCCTGGCGGCCCTGATCATCCCGCGCCTGATCGGGCGCACGAGCGACGCCAAGATCGCCAAGTCCAAGAGCGACATCGCGACGGTCAGCAGTCTGTTGCAGCAGTACCGGCTGGACAACGACCGCTACCCGACGACCGAGGAGGGGCTGAACGCCCTGCGGGTCCGTCCGAACAGCGCGCACGGCTGGAAGGGGCCGTACACCACCAAAGACATCCCGATGGACGCCTGGGGCAACCCCTACGTCTACCAGTCGCCCGGCCCGGACGGGCAGGACTTCCTGGTCACGTCCTACGGCGCGGACGGAGCGCCCGGCGGCGAGGGCGACGCCGCCGACATCACCAGTGACCAATGATAATAGCCTGTGATGCTGCCCCCGGATTGAAATCCGGGTCTTCGATAAAGCAAGTGTCCACCTGCGTGGACATAAGAAACCCGCAAAGCGGGCTGTCCGCGAAGGCGGACAATCGCACTGTCACAGCCCCGGAATTCATTCCGGGGGCAGCCCCCAGGCGTCCGGGGTTCACGCTGATCGAGTTAATTGTCGTCCTGTTCATCCTGCTGCTGATGACCACGGCGGTCGTGCCGCGCGTCATCGCCCTTCAGAAGTCGCGCCGCCTCAAGGACGTCGAGGCGCGGATCATCCGCCTCCCCGCCGAGGCCCGGAACGAGGCGGTGCGGGCCGGGCAGCCGGTGCGCCTGCGCGTAGACGGGGCCGCCCTGGTCATAGAACGGGCGCCGCTGAACGGCACGCCGGAAGAGGTCAAGCGGGTCGCGCTCGGGACGGGGATCGGGGTGGACAGCGTGGAGAAGGACGGCCAGCCCGCAAACGCCGGGTCCTGGCAGTGGACGGTCTACCCCGACGGAAGCGCCGACGCGGGCGGCATCCAGTTCGGGGAAGGCGCGGCGGAAAAGTCGCTGGTGCTGTCCTCGGACGGCAGCGCACGATGGGTGTTGGGGGACCTGCCGGATGGGACATCGGAGCGCTGGCCCGCCGGTCAGCTACAGCAACGCACTCAGACAACCCCCTAGCCCCCAATTCTGGGGGAACCGGGAAGGCCGGAGACGTTTCCCCACTCCCCCAGAATTAAGGTTTGACTGGGGGCGGGGGCTGGCGGGTGAAAGGTAAACCCTGTTGAAACGCGGCTTCACGCTGATTGAGGTGCTGGTGACGGTCGTGCTCGTCTCGGTGGCGGTCGTCGGCATATTGGGCGGCATCCGCTCCCTCCAGGCCGCCGGGGCGCGGGCGCGGGGCGCGGACCTTATGCAGCGCCTGGTGGCGGAGAAGGTGGGGGACATCCGGCTGCTTTCGGACCCGAGCACGGGCGGTAGCGCGGGCGACTTCTCCGACCGGGGGCACGCCGACATTTCCTGGACCGCCAGCGTCGAGACGACGGGTGCGGCCAACGTGGACAAGGTGACGGTCACGGCGACGCGCGGTGGCCAGTCGCAGTCGCTCACCACGCTCGTCTTCGTCCGCCCGTCCGGCGGCGCGACGGCGGGGCAGCTCGGCGGAACGTCGGGGGGGGGACAGGCCCCATGAGTGTTCGTGGGAGCGACCGGCGACGGCGGGGCGTGACCCTGATCGAACTGCTCATCGTCCTGGTCATCACGGCGATTTTGGCCTCGGCCATCGGCTACGCCTTCACGGCGGAGCTGACCATGCAGCGGGTCGAGGAGTCCCGCCGGGCCGACTTGGACCGGAGCGACGCGACGGAGCGGCGGATCGCGCGGCTGCTGCAAGGGGCGAAGCTGACCGGCGCGACGGCCCCCGGCGCGGCCCCCGTCCTGCCCGCCGCCGGTGGCCCGCCCATCGCCGCAGGCCCCACGGCCGTCGCTGCTCAGACCACCTACTTCGAAGGGGTGGCGGAGGGCGGTGCGAACGACCTGGGCTGCGACCGGCTGACGTTCACCACGACAGCCCCGGCCCTGCCGCTGGCGGCACTGGATGGGATGGACGATTTCGAGACGCAGCAGGCGGCGCGCGGGCCGGTCGGCGGCCTGGCCGAAGTCTCCCTGAGCGTCACCCCCGTCGGCGACGC
>CAXTWM010000015.1:0-26382 GCA_964247915.1 uncultured Armatimonadales bacterium
GCGGGGTGGGGCCGGGGGTCGCGGGAACGGGGAGGGTAACGGTCGGCGCCTGCGCCCGCCCCCCGCCGGCGTTCGCGAGGAGCAGGCCGCAGGCCAGCAGGGGCAGCCGGGCAAAGCGCATGATGCGTTATTATAACACGAGAATGCGGGGGAAGTATGAAAATGAGCGGATCGCGTGCCGCCTCCGAGTGTTAACGCCGGTGTTAGTGAACGCGGGTCGCGGCAATCGCGTTCGAATAGATCTGGAGATCCATCCTCGCATTGGCAGCCTGATCCTTGGTTCCGTGGCTGATGACATACTCCCATTCCTTGATGGCCGCTTCCTTCTGGCCGCTGAACATCAGAGTCTCACCCAGTCCGGTCCGCGCGCTCAGGTTGGCCGGGTCGAGTTCCAGACACCTCCGAAACGCCGCCAGAGACAGGTCCCAGTTGTGCAGAATCTGCTGGCACTCGCCCAGCCTCTGGTGGGCGTAGGCGTTCTTGGGCTGTAGTCTCACGACCTGCTCGAATTCTTTCGCTGAGTCGCGAGGCCGGTAGTCTTGTTCGCCCATGAACAGATCGCCGATTTGGGAGTGAGCGCTCGCATCGTCCGGCTTCAGCCGCGCCACCGCCTGGAGCTGCGCCAATGCCTCGTGGTAGTGCCCGCGCATCGTAAGCTGCTCCGCCGCGTCCCGGCGCGCGTCTATGTCGTTGGGCCGGACGGCCACGATCGTCAGGTATTCGGCGATGGCTTCTTTAGGACGCCGGGTGGTATCCAGGACCGCGCCCAGATTGAAATGCGCGTCCTCATAATCCGGCTTCAAACGGATTGCCTTCCGGAACTCCTTCTCCGCCGCCCCGGATTGTTTCAGTGTGAACAAGGCCACGCCGAGGGAGTTGTGCGTGGCCGCGTCTCGCGGGTCGAGGCGGAGCGATGTTTCGTACTCCGGGATGGCCTCGGCGGTTCTCCCCTGGTCCCTCAGTGCGTCGCCGAGGTCCGCATGGACCGCCGCATTCCGGGGATTGAGTCGGACCTGTTCCCGCTCCTCGGCCACCCGCTTGTCGGGGGAGGATTGCGTGTCGTTCGGGGGCGGGGGAGTGTCGGTTGACCCTCGCCCCGCCAGCGACAGGGCAAGGGACAGGCAAAGCAGGACTTTGAGGCAGGTTGATCTCTGCATGGTGTGGCTCTTTATTTCCCCCCGTCTCGGTTCCACAGGGGCGAAAGGGTGAACGCCAGCACCATCGCCGCGTAAGCCAGCAGAACGGACTTCTGACTCAGCCGCTTCTCGATGCCGGGCGTGAACTGCTTGGGCACGACATGGTAGTCAATGGCATACGCCGCCAGGGTCGCCAGCGTCGCCGTCAGCGGGCTGCTCTTGGTGCTGGTGACGAGCAGCCCGCCTTCGTAGAGGACGCCCCACGCCGACATGGCGGCGCCGTTGACGAGGATGCCCAGCCGCGACTCGCGCGGCGAGTAGCCCTGGGGCTGCTCTTTGTCGTCGCCGTCTACGATATGGGCGACGCAGTTCAGGGCGGCCCACGGCGAGCCGTTCTCCTTGTCGGAGGCGAGCATGATGACGGCGTTGGTAGCGGCGGCCAGCGCCAGCCCGGTCTTGAGGCCGCGCGTGAGGCTTTGGGTGAGGAGTGGGATGAGCATGGTGGGGAGAGTGTACCCGATGAAGGGCGTGTGCGTCATAGGAACCCCTCCCCTAACAGGGGAGGGTGGCGAGCCACAGGCGAGCCAGGAGGGGGCTTCGGGTATAATCCCCGCCAATGAACACGGACACCGAAACTATCCTGGAAACCCTGCGGGCGGCGACGCGCGGGACGGAGTACGACGGGCGGCTGTTCCTGGTCGGCGGCTTTGTGCGCGACAAGGCGATGGGGCTGCCGTCGGCCAAAGACGATATTGACCTCGTCCTCGAAGGCGATGCCCTGGCCCTCGCCCACTTCCTGCGGGCGCGGGGCGCGGCGGACCACGAGCCGGTCGTCTACCCGCGCTTCGGCACAGCGATGGTCGCGGTCAAAGGCCGCGACGTGGAACTGGTGACGGCCCGCGTCGAGTCCTACGCTTCGGACAGCCGCAAGCCGGATGTCCAGCCGGGGACGCTCCAAGACGACGCCAAGCGGCGCGACTTCACGATCAACACCCTTCTGGAAAACCTGCACACGGGCGCCATCACGGACCCGCTCGGCCTGGCCTACGCCGACCTGGCGGCCAAGACGCTGCGGACGCCGACCGACCCGCTGCTGACGTTCCAGGACGACGGCCTGCGGATGCTGCGCGCCGTCCGCTTCGCCGCCCGCTTCGGGTTCGCCATCCACCCGATCACCTGGAAGGCCATGCGCCAGCGGGCCACGCGGCTGAACGACGTCAACCCCGACCGGACGCGCGTCATCTCCTTTGAGCGCATCCGCGACGAGTTCTGTAAGACCCTGATGACGGCCCGCGCGCCGCTGGGCCTGGAACTCTTCAAAGACAGCGGGCTGCTGGCGCAGTTCGCGCCGGAACTGCTGGAAATGGTCGGCGTCACCCAGAACGAGTTCCACGCCTACCCCGTCTGGGACCACACCCTTGTCGCGCTGGGCCACCTGCCGCCCGACGCCTCGCTGACCCTGCGGCTGGCGACGCTGTTCCACGACGTCGGCAAGCCGCGCACGAAGGGGGTGGGGGAGGATGGGCGCGTCCACTTCTACGGCCACGCGGATGTCGGCGCGGACATGACCCGCCGCTGGATGGGTCGGCTGAAGTTCCCTAACGACGAGATACAGGCCGTCGCCACGCTGGTCGCCCAGCACATGCGGATCGGCGAGTACGGCGACGACTGGACCGACGCCGCCGTGCGCCGCCTGATGCGCGACCTGGGGCCGCACCTGGACGACCTGTTCGCCATCAACCGCGCCGACGTGTCCGCGCTGGCCCCCGGCCATACCGGCATCTCGCGCGGCGTGGAACTGCGCGCCCGCATGGCCCCCATCCAGGAGGCGCAGGACATCAGCGCGCTTACCTCCCCGCTCGACGGCAAGGAACTCATGGCCCTGCTCCGCCTGCCGCCGGGCCGGAAGCTGGGCGAGGTCAAGGAATACCTGACGGGTGAAGTCGTGGAAGGCCGCCTCGCGCCCGACGACAAAGTGGGCGCGGCGAGGCTAGCGCGGAAGTTTTTGAGCCGTTGACGAGGAGGAACAGCCGAGCGTTACGGAGAATGATGATGCATCTGCCTTCAAGGAGAGAACAAATGCTTCAACTTTATCTGAACTATCCGGTAGGAAAAGTCTCTGCTCACCGCCTTGCCACCTGCGGCAACATTCGGATGATGAACAAAACTGACCAGCGCGAAATTAAGATCACATTGTTGACGCTGTCAATGGAGTTGCAGAAGTTCGTTGACAACGCCCACCGCTTTGGAAGCACATCGAATGTGAACGATATGTGGGTAGCGTTAGATTTGCAGAGTGAGCCTTTTGAACTGGCAGTCGTCGATTTCATTCAGCAGGTGCTTGGACGTCAATACAAACGCTTTGCTGATAGTCAGGTAGTTCTCCATTGCTGAAAGGCGTCATCTTTGACCTGGACGGCACACTGGCGAACACGCTCCCGCTGGCGATTGCCGCGTTCCGGCGGGCGATTGAGCCGCTGACGGGGCGGACGCTGACCGACGCCGAGATCATCGCCACGTTCGGGCCGTCCGAGGAGGGCATGATCCGGGTGCTGGCGCCCGACCATTACGACGCCGCCCTCGCCGGTTATCTGCGCCACTACGAGGCGCTGCACGACATGGCCCCGGAGCCATTCCCGGAGATGCGGGAACTGCTGGCGGACCTGAAGGCGCGGGGCGTCCGGCTCGGCCTGGTGACGGGCAAGGGTGCCCAGAGCGCCCGGCTCTCGCTGCGGCGTTTCGGCCTGGAAAACGCCTTTGTGGCGGTGGAAACGGGCGACCCGAGCGGGCCGCGCAAGGCCGAGGGCATCCGGCGGGTCCTGGCGGGGTGGGGGATGCCGCCCACCGAGGCGGCCTATGTGGGCGACGCGCCTTCGGACGTGACGGCGGCGCGGGAGGCTGGGGTGGCGATGGTCGGCGCGGCGTGGGCGGAGACGACGAATCGCGGCCTGCTGGCGGCGGAGGAGCCGGATGCCCTGCTGGAAACGGTGGGCGAGCTGAAGGATTGGCTCTCGAAACGGCTAGTCGGGCCGGAGGCTTGACTAACTCTCAGGCAGAATACAAACACCTTCGATGAACATAAACTTGATGAACACAGGCGTCGCCTGGCGGTCACCAACCGTCAGGCTGTTGATTTGCCTGACAGTGTTCCTCTCCCTGCTTGTTGCTGGTCAGTTACCTGCCTCCGCCAGTCGTCCGGCGGACGTTTCCCCGCAAAGGCTATTCGGCCAAGGCCAGTTTGAGCGATCCTGCATCGCCTACACACGGGACATCCAGCGGCATCCTGATCAACCGGCTGCACGGGTAGGCCTTGTCCGCGCCCTGCTGCGCCTGGATCGGTGGCCGGAGGCTTTGGATGCGGCCCGGACGACCGCCAATCTCCTGCCTAATAGCGCCGACGCCCAGGGACTCTACGCCCTGGCCGCCCTGCGCGCGGGCGACCCGGACACGGCCGCCCCGGCGGCGACGCGGGCGATGGTCCTGGACGGGAACAACTATTGGGCGTTGGTTGCGGACGGCCGCCTCGCGCTCTGGAACGGTCAGGAAACCCATGCGCGGCGCGACTTCCGCCGGGCAACGGTGCTGCGCCCCTCCGAGCCGGACGGCTGGCGGGGTCTGCTACTCTCCGAGAACTTTGATGAGGAAGGGTACAGAACTGCGGTCGCGTATCTGCGGCTGGCCCCCCAAGGGCACCCACACGACCTGTATGTGAACTTCGTCCGAAAGTTCGTAAAGAACTGGCCTGCCCTCCGGCACGCCTACGGGACGGAGTCCTTTATAGCCGTTGCTCCCGTCCGGGAAGCAGCGCTCCAGGCTTGGAGGCGCACTGGTGCCTCCCTGTCGGTCACGGTCCCGCTCCAGCGCAGGAAGGGCCACTGGCTTATCCCCGTCCTGATCAATGGGCAGACGTTTCATCTGGTTTTTGATACGGGGGCCAGCGGCATCACGCTCAACCCGGAGGCCGCCCAGCGGCTGCACCTGCCCACCCTGGCCCACTCCCTAGCCGGTGGCGTCCAGGGCAACGCTGCGTCCACTGATCTGTACGCAACGGCGATGGCCGTTGGTGGCCTGACCCTCAGCTCCATCCCCATTGATGTCGTCCGTCAACCGCTGACTTCCTCGGACGGCCTGTTCGGTGCCGCCGTTCTGGGTAAGTATTCCGTCACTTTGGATATGGACAAGGGCTTGATGACGCTTGAGCGTGGTCGGGCGGCAGACCGACGCCTCACGCCGCAGGAAGTCGCCGTGCCGTTCCATCTCTACCACGATGTCATCCTGATGCGGGTACAGGTCGAGGGAGGGCAGGTCTGGGCGCTGCTGGACACGGGTTCGGACGCTAGTTGCCTGTCCCTCCGCTATGCACGGGAACTGGCGGCCCGGCCCCCACGAGCGGAGGTGCGGGAAGTCGTGCTTCATGGCTCCTTCGGCATCGGTCAGACAGCCGAACCGATCAAAGCCATCGTATTCGAGAAGCCGCTCCATGTCTCTTTGGGCGGCAAAAGCCCGTCGCTCGCCCTCCGCTCTGAGAACATAGAAGCGGGTCTTTCTGTGCTGGATACGCAGATTAGTCCCAAGTATGATTTTGAGGTCCCGCTGCTGCTGGGTGCTCCCTACCTGGACCGGTTCCGGCGCTTCACCATTGATTTCCCGCGCCGTGAGCTACGTTTCGTGCCCGCCGCTCTGCCTCCGTCGAAGGAGCAGACAACGGCGAACGCGCCTGGTCCGGCCAACCCATCCGCGTCGAAGGAGCGGGCGAAAGCCAACCCGATTCTGGACCCGACACAAGTACCCCGCTCCAGCATCGAGCCAGGCTACCGCTGGGTGTGGTGGAGCAACCAGTGGGTAGAGTTGCCGCAGGGAACAAAGTTAGGTCCTGTTGCGCCCGCGATTGAGGGGCAGCCGCCGCCCTTCCTGGTGCCAGCGGGCTATGTGGCCCTCCGTTACAAGCCGCACGAGGCCGGAACCAGATGGATGCTGGTGCCACAGGCCAGCGAGACGATGCCTGCTGGGAAAGTTACCATCGGGTGAGGATAGTCCCTTAAGACGCTTTGATAAGTCCGCGTAACTATTCGGCGGCGGCCTCCGACACGGAAGTTCCACCCTGACGTTTTCTCCCTAAGACAGCCTCACCCATAGCAGGAAAACGCCTTGACGTTGGTGAACACTGCCGGGTCAGCAGGGCAGGCACACGACGGAGTGCTCAATGGAGAGGCAGAATGAATCAGGGGCGTAAGTGGTGGATGGCGATGGCCGGCCTGGGGCTGGCTTTGTTGGGGGCGTCCCGCGTCTCGGCGCAGGGGCCGTTCCCGTTCCAGAACCCCTCACTGCCGACGGCGCAGCGGGTGGACGATCTGGTGTCGCGGATGACGCTGACCGAGAAGGCCGCGCAGATGGGCACGGATGCGCCGGCCATCCCCCGGCTGGGCATCCCCGCCTACTTCTGGTGGAGCGAGTCTCTGCATGGAGACGCGGTCGGCCCGGCGACGGTGTTCCCGGAACCCATCGGCCTGGCGGCGACTTTCGATCTGGGACTGCATACTCAGGTGGCGGACGCCATCGGGGACGAAGACCGGGCCTGGTACAACAAGACGGGCGCGGTGGGCTACCCCTCCGCCTACCACGGGCTGACGTTCTTTGCGCCTAACATCAACATCTTCCGCGACCCGCGCTGGGGCCGAGGGCAGGAAACTTACGGGGAAGACCCGTACCTGACCGCACAGTTCGGTGTCGCTTACATCAAGGCGTTGCAAGGAAACGACCCGAAGTACTTCAAGGTCATCGCCACGTCCAAGCACTACGCCGTCCACAGCGGCCCGGAGCCGGAGCGGCACCGATTCGACGCGGTGGTCTCCCCTTACGACTTGTACGACACCTACCTGCCCGCCTTCCAGGCGACCGTCCAAAAGGCGCATGTGCAGTCGGTGATGGGCGCCTACAGCAGCTTGTACGGCGTGCCTGCGAATGCCAGCGACCTGCTGCTGAAGCAGAACCTGCGGGACAAGTGGGGCTTCGACGGCTACGTCGTCTCCGACTGCGGGGCCATCGGCGACATCTTTTACAACCACCACTATGCCAAGAGTACGGAAGAGGCCGCCGCCGATGCCGTCAAGGCCGGCTGCGACCTGGACTGCGGCGGCGAGTACAACGCGCTCCCGAACGCCGTCAAGCAAGGACTGATCACCGAGGCCGAGATTGACCGCTCCGTGAAGCGGCTGTTCACCGCCCGGATGCAGCTCGGCATGTTCGATCCGCCCGCCCAGGTTCGGTACGCGCAGATCCCCGCCGGCGTCATTGACAGCCCCGCACACCGGCAGCTCGCCCTGCGGGCGGCGCGCGAGTCCCTCGTGCTCCTGAAAAACCAGGGTGGTCGGCTGCCGCTGTCTGCCTCCGTCAAGTCGCTGGCCGTCATCGGGCCGAACGCCGACGATGTGGGGGTTCTGCTCGGCAACTACAACGGGACACCGTCCCATGCCGTCACCGCGCTCCAGGGCATCCGGCAGCGCGCGGGGGCGGGCGTCCGGGTGGAGTACGTCAAAGGCTCCACGCTGACCGGCCTGAGCGAGCTGACCCCCGTTCCCGCCTCGGCCCTGCGGTCGGGCGGCCAGCCGGGCCTGAGCGCCGAGTATTTCTCCACGGAGGACCTGACCGGTGCTCCCTTCGCCACGCGCCGCGACGCGCAGGTGGACCTGAACTGGGCGCGCGGCAACCCCGTCCCCGGCCTGCCCGTCTTCCACGTTTCCGCCCGCTGGACCGGGGAACTAGTCGCCCCCGCCGGCGGCGAATACACGCTGGGCGTCCGGGGGGACGACGGCTTCCGGCTGTATGTCAATGACCAGAAGGTGATTGACGACTGGGGCGTCCACCCGCCGGACACCCGGAACTACACGCTGACCTTGAAGGCGGGCCAGGCCGTCCCGATCCGGCTGGAATATTTCCAGGCCGAGGGTGGGGCCGAGGTCTCGCTCCAATGGAAGCAGCCGGGGGGGAACAAGTTCGACGACGCTCTGGCGGCGGCTAATCGTGCCGATGCGGTCATCTACGTCGGCGGCATCTCGTCCCGGCTCGAAGGGGAAGAGGGGACGAACGGCGGGGGCGACCGGACGGACCTGGACCTGCCCGCCGTGCAGGACCAGCTCTTGAAGGCGCTGTACGCGACCGGCAAGCCGGTCATCCTGGTCCTGATGAACGGCAGCGCCCTGTCGGTCAACTGGGCGCAGGCGCACCTGCCCGCCATCGTGGAAGCCTGGTATCCCGGCGAGGAGGGCGGCACGGCCCTGGCCGACGTCCTGTTCGGCGACTACAGCCCGTCGGGCCGCCTGCCGGTGACGTTCTACACGGGCGTGGGCCAACTGCCGCCGTTCCGCGACTACGCCATGAAGGCCCGCACCTACCGCTACTTCCCCGGCAAGCCGCTGTACCCGTTCGGATACGGCCTCAGCTACACCCGGTTCTCCTACAGTGATCTCCGCCTGCCCAAGTCCGCCCCGGCGGGCCGGCCCGTCCAGGGGAGCGTGACGGTGGAGAACGTCGGCAGCCGGGCGGGCGACGAGGTGGTGGAGCTGTACCTGCGACCCGACCCGAAGGGCAAGGCCCGCGAGATCGCGCCCGGCCAGCCCATGCCGCGCCTCGCCCTCGCCGGCTTCACGCGCCTTTCGCTCGCGCCGCGCGGGCGCACCGTCGTCCACTTCACGCTTGCGCCGGACCAGCTCATGCTGCTGGACGCGCAGGGCAACCGGACCGTGCAGCCCCCCGCCTGGCAGGTCTACGTCGGCGGCTCCCAGCCCGACCTGGTGGCCAAGCAGAGCGGCGGCGTATCAGGAATGCTGACGGTAAAGTATCCGGAACGGAAGGAAACCCGCCTCAACGTGCAACATCTGATTGATTGGGTCACACATCTGATCGCCGCATTGGGCTACCCCGGCGTCCTGCTGCTGATGGCGCTGGAGTCGGCCTGCATCCCGATCCCGAGCGAGGCGATCATGCCGTTCGCCGGGTCGCTCGTCGTCACCGACCCGGCGCGCGGCTTCAACATCCATACGCTCGCCTTCGTCGGGGCCTGCGGCAACCTCCTCGGCTCGACCGTCGCCTACTGGGTCGGGCACATCGGCGGGAGGCCCTTCCTGGAGAAGTACGGCAAGTTTGTCCTGATCCGAAAGCGCGACATTGACAAGTCGGACGCCTTCTTCCAGAAGTACGGCGAGTGGACGGCCCTCTTCAGCCGCGTCCTGCCCATCGTGCGGACGTTCATCTCGCTGCCAGCAGGCATCGCGCGGATGAACTTCCCCAAGTTCTGCGCCTTCACGTTCATCGGCGCGCTGCCGTTCTGCTACCTGCTGGCCTGGGCGGGCGTGAAGCTGGGCGAACACTGGGACCGCGTCCACGCCTGGCTCCAGAAGGCGGACTTCGCGGTCACGGCGGTTCTGGTGGTCCTGTTCGCGCTCTGGCTGTGGCACCACCTGCGGCCCGAGCCGGAAGAGGCCGGAACAAATGCGACCCCGGCCGCGTAAGGACAAAGCAGACGGAGCAGGCAGGGAAAACGTGGTATAATGCCGTATACCAATGTTTCAAAGACGAACGCTTGGTCGGGCCAGCGCGCCCGGTCGGCGGGAACGAGAAGCGGACAATGATCGTCTGTCGTCAACAAACCCCCACCCACCTTCACAACACGATCCGAGGCACAGCGGGCGGATGAACACGGTTGGAATGGTTTAACCGGAGAGACACGGCAGGGACAGGGAACGCGCATTTTCAGATCGCAGCCTCGGTGACTTCGTAGCAGACTACGAGCGCCGGGGCTGCGTCATTTTAAAGGCACACTTGACGGCAATTTTTGGAACGCGGAAAGGACACGCAATGAGCACCTGGGACATTCTTAAACAGGCGGAAGAGCAGCGGCAGACGGCCAACAAGCTGCACTGGGAGGGCACGTTCAAGGACTATCTGGAGATCGTCGCCCAGAACCCAAAAGTGGCCGATCTGGCCCACGCGCGCATGTACGACATGATCAGCGCGGCGGGTGTCGAAGACCCCGGCGAGGGGCAACCCAAGGTCTACAAGTTCTTCGAGGGCGAACTGTTCGGCATGGAGCGGACGATCCAGCACCTCGTCGAAGAATACTTCGCGCCCGCCGCCCGCCGCCTGGACATCCGCAAGCGGATTCTCATGCTGGTCGGCCCGGTCGGCGGCGGCAAGTCTACGCTCTCCACCCTGCTCAAAAAGGGCCTGGAGAAGTACTCCAAGACCGACGAGGGCGCCGTCTACGCCATCAAAGGCTCGCCCATGCACGAGGAGCCGCTGCACCTGATCCCCGAGGACCTGCGGGAGACGTTCAAGCAGCAGTTCGGTATCCACATCGAGGGGGATTTAGACCCCGTGGACGCGCACCGGCTCAAGCACGAGTGGGGCGGCAGGATAGACGACGTGCCCGTGGAGCGCATCACGCTTTCGGAGCGGGAGCGGCGCGGCATCGGCACGTTCAAGCCCGCCGATCCCAAGTCGCAGGACGTGGCCGAACTCACGGGTTCGGTCAACATCCAGGCCCTGACCGAGTACGGGCTGGAGTCGGACCCGCGCGCCTACAACTTCGACGGCGAGCTGAACATCGCCAACCGGGGCGTCATCGAGTTCATCGAGATGCTGAAAGCCGAGAAGCGCTTCCTGTACGAGCTGAACACGGTCGCGGGCGAGCAGACCATCAAGGCCTCGCGCTTCGCCCTCATCTACGCCGACCTGGTCGTGCTGGCTCACACCAACGAGTACGAGTACAACTCCTACTTCGGCAACAAAGAGAACGAGGCGATGATAGACCGCATCTTCGTCGTCCGCGTCCCCTACAACCTGCGTCTGACCGAGGAGATCAAGATCTACGAGAAGCTGATCGGCCAGTCCCAGCTTTCTGAAGACCGCGCGGACCTGACCGCCGTGCATATCGCCCCGCACACATTACGCACGGCCTCCATGTTCGCGCTCCTGACGCGCCTGAAGCCGTCCAAGAAGTCCGGCCTGTCCCTGATGACCAAGCTGAAGCTGTACGACGGCGAGAAGCAGGTGGGCGACTGGGACCAGAAGCACATCCGGGAATTGCAGGACGAGTTCATGGACGAGGGCATGAGCGGCGTCTCGCCCCGCTTCGTCATCAACCGCATCTCCGCCGCCCTGGTGAAAGGCGGCAAGGGCTACGTCACGCCCATTGACGTCCTGCGCGGGATGCGCGACGGCCTCCAGGAATACACCAGCAGCGAGGAGGAACACCGCCGCCTGCTGGGCTTCATTGACGAGACCCGCAAGGACTACGACGAGCTGGCGAAGAAGGAAGTCCAGCGCGCCTTCGTCTACTCCTACGAGGAGTCGGCCAAGACTCTGCTCGAAAACTACCTGGATAACGTGGACGCCTTCTGCAACCGCACCAAAGTCAAGGACCCGATCACCAGCGACGACGTGGAACCCGACGAGCGCCTGATGCGGAGCATTGAAGAGCAGATCGGCGTCTCCGAAAACGCCAAGCGCGAGTTCCGCGAGGGCATCATGCGCTCGGTCGCCTCCGTCTCCCGCCGGGGCGGCGCGTTCGGCGTCGGCACCGACGAGCGGCTGAAGGAGGCCCTGGAGAAGAAGCTGTTCTCCGACCTGAAGGACATCGTCAAGATCACGACCAGCACCAAGACCCCGAACCAGGAGCAACTCCGCCGCATCAACGACGTGGTGGACCGGCTGGTCAAAGACCAGGGCTACACCGAGCAGTCCGCCAACGAACTGCTCAAATACGTCGGCACGCTGCTGAACCGATAAAGGTGGTGTGCGATAGGGCCTGCGATAGATGCCTGGATCGAGTATAATGATGACGCGCAGTATCACCCGGAAAGGGCGGCCGATCCGCCCTTCTCTTCTTACTGCGACAACTGCATCCCGTTAGACTGGTTCATACATTTTTCCAACGCAAAGGACTACCGCTTCTGCTCGGCGATCCCCGGTATCAGTTCTCGGCAAGACGACCCCCCGCCGCTTTTTCCGCTACGCGGCGGCTTGCCGCCGAATGCTTCTAAGCAGACCAATAATGCGGTTTCGGAGATCATTGGCGAAGATAACCCACGTTTGAGCCGGCTAAACTAGGCCGAGATCGAGCAAGCTCTTGCACACATAGGCATCCTGCGAGAAAAGCTGGCTCTGGAAACAATTCTGGTTCTGGATTTGGTGCGATCTATAGAGAAGCGGCTAGGCGAAAGCCGTTCAAGGTTGATCTTCTACATAGCCTCGTGAGGGAGTGACACATGGCGACAGCACTGCTCGAAAAACAGGAAGCTGAAAGGCCGAAAGCAGCGAAGGCCGAGATGGGGCCTGTCCCCTACCACTGGACCGTTGAGCGTTTCTATCGGGCGGCCAATGCGAATGTCTTTGACGACCCCGGTCGGCTGGAGATTATTCACGGGAGGATTGTGGAAAAGATGCCGGAAGGTGGCCGTCACACGGGCCTACGAAGGCGCATCGCCCGCCGCCTGCGGGCGGCACTAGAGCCGGGCAGCTTCGTCTGCGAGGAATGCCCCCTGCGGATCGCCCTCGACGGGGAACCAATCCCGGACGTGTTGTTCACCAAAAAAGACGATTACGGAGATCAGCACCCGACACCGGAAGACGCCGTGCTGCTGATTGAAGTGTCGGTCACGTCCGTCGAGTACGATTTAGGCGAGAAGGCCCTGCTCTACGCGCAGGCCGGCATCGCTGACTATTGGGTTGTGCTGGGGAACGAGGCGGCCATCGTCCGGCACCGTGAACCGGCCCCGGAAGGGTATCAGAGTGTGACGCGGCTGGCGGGAGGCGACACGCTCTCGCCACTGGCCGCGCCGGAGGCCGTCTGGACGGTGGACGCTCTGTTGGGGCGCGAGGGAGCGCCGGAGGAGAATTAGCTGGAACACGCCTTTCTTCATATCCCGTGGCACGACATGTTCCTGCCCAAGCCGTCCTGGGCGGAAAAGATCGTCCGCCCGATTCTGATCTACGTCGCCCTGCTCCTGGCATTCCGGTTCATGTCCAAGCGCGACCTGACCCAGAACACGACGTTCGACCTGCTGATCGTGCTCCTGCTGTCCAACGTCGTGCAGAACGCGCTGATCGGGGAGGACAACTCCGTCCTGGGGTCGCTGGTGGGGGCGGCGACGCTGCTCCTGATGAGTGCGGGGTTGAACCGCTGGACGGCGAAAAGCGTCAAAGCGCGCCGCCTGCTGGAAGGGGAACCCATCCTGCTGGTGCATAACGGGCGCCTGCTGGACGACAACATGAGCAAATACGCCGTCTCCCGCCCCGACCTGAACGCGGGCCTGCGGGGGCAGAACATGATCACGCTGGAGGACGTGCGGTATGCGTTCCTGGAACTGGACGGGACCATCAGCGTCATCCGAAAATCGGAACAGTCGGGCGTCGCTAACTGTATGCCGCCGGAACTGGCCGCGAAATATCAGGAGTAGGGAAATAAGGTAACGCTCATGCCTGAACCGTCACCACCCTCTGCGACGCCGCAGGCCGGTTTCTCTGCGCTGCGGATCGCGACCGTCGCGGGCATCCCGATCCGGCTGCACTTCACGTTCCTGCTGTTCCTGCTCTGGGTCTACGTTTCGGCTCCCAGCAGCGGACGCCTGATCAGCGTGGCCTATGTCCTGACGATCTTCCTCTGCGTTGTGCTGCACGAGCTGGGGCATAGCGTGGCCGCCCTGCGTTGCGGCATCCCCGTGGCCGACATCACGCTGTACCCGATCGGGGGCGTCGCGCGGATCGAGAAGCGCCCGAAGGCGCGGCAGGAGCTGGGCATCGCGGTCGCCGGCCCCGCCGTCAACGTGGTCATCGCCGCCGTTCTTGCGGCCGTCCTGGCCGCGCAGGGCAAGCTGCCGCTGGCCGCCGACCTGCTGCACTTCGGCGGCGGCGTGCCCGGCTTCGTGGCGGGCATCCTGAAGGTGAACGTCGGGCTGGTCCTGTTCAACCTGATCCCCGCCTTCCCGATGGACGGCGGACGGGTCCTGCGGGCCGTCCTCGCGCTGAACCTGCCGCCCGCGCGGGCGACGCGAATCGCGGCCAGCATCGGACAGTCCATCGCCATCGCCGCCGGCATCTGGGCCGTGATGAGCCACCCGCCGCAGTGGTTCCTGATGTTTATCGCCTTGTTCATCTACATCGGGGCGGGCCAGGAGGCGTCTTCGTATGCACAGGAGGCACTGGTGGAAGGCGTTCCCGTCCGCAAGGCGATGATGACCGACGTGCGGACGCTGACCGTCGGCAACACGCTCAAGGAGGCCGCCGATGTGCTGCTGGACACCGCCCAGCACGACTTCCCCGTCCTGCACGGCGGCCAGGTGCAGGGCGTCCTGACCCGCAACGGCCTGCTGCGCGGGCTGGCCGAGGCCGGCCCGTCCAGCTATGTGGCGGGCGCGATGTCGCGCGAGTTCGCCTCGGCGGGTCCCGACGATGACCTGGGCGAGACGCTGCCCGCCTTGCAGGCGCAGCCCGGCCCGCTGATCATCCTGGACCCGGCCGAGCCGGGCCGCCTGCTGGGCATTGTGACCAGTGAGAACATCCAAGAGTACTCCGCCGTCAAACAGGTCGTCGCCAAGCGCGACGGCAGAAACGAAAGAGTCTAAGCGAAAAGAGCATAACCTATGGCCGACCCATTGTATTCCCTTTCCACGGACCCCTGGGACCTGCACCGGCGCGCGGACCGCGACCGGGGGCGCCACAACGACAAGATCAAAGAGGTTATCAAGCAGAATCTCGGTGACATCATCTCGCAGCAGGACATCATCACGGCTGACCGGGGCAAGATCGTCAAGGTGCCCGTGCGCGGGCTGGAACTGCCGCGCATCCGCTTTGACCCGCACGACCGCGAGCGCATCGGCCAGGGGCCGGGCGGCTCCAAGCCCGGCGACATCATCGGGCGCGCGCCCTCGGATAAGGAGGGCCAGGGCGTCGGCAAGAAGGCGGGCCAGGACCCCGGCGTGGACTACTATGAGGCCGAGTTCACGCTGGACGAGCTGGCGCAGATGGTCTTCGAGGACCTGTCCCTGCCCAACCTGGAGGACAAGGGTGCCAAGCAGATTCTGTCCGAGCACGCCGAGTTCAACACCATCACCCGGCGCGGCATCGCCTCCAACCTGGACCGCAAGCGGACGCTTTTGGAAGCCTACCGGCGCAACTCGCGGCTGGGCAACGAGAACAAGTGGGAGGTCCGCCCGGAGGACAAGCGGTTCAAGAACTACGAGCTTGTCACCGAGCCGCAGCGCAACGCCGTCGTCTTCGCCATGCGCGACGTGTCCGGGTCGATGGGCGAATTCGAGGCGTACATCTGCCGCTCGTTCTACTTCTGGATGACGCAGTTTTTGAAGACCAAGTACACCAACACGGAGATCGTCTTCATCACCTGCCACACCGAGGCTAAAGAAGTCACCGAAAACCAGTTCTTCAGCCTGGGGGACAGCGGCGGGACGCGGATGAGCAGCGCCTACCGGCTGGCCCTGGACATCATCGGCAAGCGCTATAACCCGCGCGAGTGGAACATCTACCCGTTCCTGTTCTCGGACGGCTACAACTGGGGCGACGCCGAGTGCGTGGACCTGGTCAAGAAGATGCGCGACCTGTGCAACCTGATCGGCTACGGCGAGATCGGCAGCGACGGCTGGCAGTCCTCCTTCGGCTTCGCCCCGCTGGGCCAGGCGTATGAAGAAGCGTTCAGCGCCGACCCGCGCGTCGTCCTGGTCAAGATCAACGACAAGGAGGACGTATGGCCCGCCCTCAAAAAGTTCTTCGCCAAAGGCCACCCTGAGATCGCTCATTAGCTGGGACCACGTTGTAAACTTAGGGAGGGTACACTGTGCGGGGAGCGAGACTAATAGTGTGTTCCATCATGAACGTGCGGTGTAGTACCAAATTAGACCGCGCTACATTTGTTGGTCAGGCACAGTTGCCCCCAAAAACGAAGACTGAACCATTATGGGCCATCCAATACAGCAAGCAATAGTTCAGCTTCGTTCAGAAGAATATTCGATCTGGATTCAGGGTTGGCACACACTTTTCAATCTGCGCGATGCCAATGCTATAGAAGAATTGATTGCCGCTCTTGGCGATGCTCATGTGCGAGTGCGTGAAACCGCTGCTTTTGCCCTGGGGCAAATTCCTGATGTCCGGTCTGTCGAGTCTCTGATCGTGACTTTGAATGATCCCGTTGATGACGTAAGTAGTCAGGCTGCGTGGGCATAAGGAGAGATTGGTGATAAACGCGCTGTTGAGCCACTCATCGGCGTCTTGAACAAACCAAACAGCCCAAACACTCAGCTCCTTGCGCCAAAGTCACTAGCGAAACTGGGGGACGACCGAGCGGTAGAGCCACTGATTGGATTGCTCAAGCAAACTTATATTTCATACGTCGCTACCATTTTAGGCAATTTGGGGGATCATCGTGCTGTTGAGCCAATGATAGAACTTTTGTCGGCAGCCCCAGACTTAAGGGAATATGGCAATCAACATCCCTCATTTCGCTACTACACTGTGCGAGCATTGGGCAAACTTGGCGATCTCCGTGCCTTACCATTGCTAGAGAAAATAGCAGAGCAAGAAACGCGGCCGGTCCTTAAAGGAAAAAGCGTGAGTGATATGGCAAGGATAGCCATTTCTCGCATCAAGGAGAAGCCGTCGCAGGCGGAATCGAATGCGGTCTAACACTGCTTTGCATCTGACGCCACTGGTGCCGGTGCTATGCGTTTTCAGATATACAGCGGCGACCTCCTGCGGTTGGAAGATTGCCACAAGGTTCAGCCAGTATTTCGTCTTTATGCCGAAGTCACCTATGCCATTCTTAGGCAGGCAACGCCGCTACCGCCCGCTCGATCTCCTCGTGCGTGTTGTAGAAGTGTGGCGAGAAGCGTAGTTTGCCGCCCCGAACCGCCGCCGTGACGCCCGCGTCGGTCAGCGCTTGCAGGACGGCCTCATTGGAGTGGGTGGGGTGCTGGAACATGACCAGGCCCGCGCGCTGACCGTCGGCGCGCGGCGATGTGACCCCGTAGCCTTTGGTTTCCAACTGGTCGGCGGCGTATTTGGATAATGACAGCACTTGGGCGGCGATGGCCTCCCCCCCGACTTCTTCCAGCAGGGACAGGGCGGCGTCCAGGCCAATCAGGCCGAGGACGTTGGGGCTGCCTTCCTCGTAACGCTGGGCGTTCGGCTTGGGCGTGAAGTCCAGGGGGTCGAACTTGGCGACATCTACCACCGCGCCAGCGCCCATGTTCACCAGCCGCAGGCGGTCCAGGACGTGCGGGGCGATGTACAGACCGCCCGATCCGGGGGGGGCCATCAGCCACTTGTGCGAGCCGGTCACGGCGACGTCAATCCCCAGCCGTTCCGCTTCCAGCGGCAGGACGCCCAGCCCCTGGATCACGTCTACCACCAACAGGGCATTGCGCGCATGGGCCAGCGCGGCGAAGGCGGCCAGGTCCGCCCGGAAACCCGTCCCGAATTGCACCCAGGACAGCGTCACCACCCGCGTGCGGTCGTCCATGACGGCCGCGAGATCGTCCGGCGTAAACGCCCCGTCCGGGCTGGCGGGCGCGGCCAGGCGCGTCTCGATGCCCCGATCCGCCTGCGCGTACCAGGGGTAGACGACGCTGGGGTACTCGCAACTCACGCTCACCACGTTGTCGCCCGGCGACAGCATCAGGCCGTCGGCCACGATGGACAGCCCGTGACCGGTGTTCTTGAGCAGGGCGACATGCTCGGCGGGGACGCCCATCAGGCGGGCCAGCCGGGCGCGGGCCGCCTCCCTGGCCGGGAGCGCCAGCTGCATGAAAAAGCCGAGCGGGTCGCGCGCCGAAAGGGCGACCGCCTCCTGGACGGCGCGGACCACGCGGGCGGGGGCGGGGGAAACGCCCGCGTGGTTGAGGTAAACGCCCCGCGCGACGGCTTCGGAAAACTCGGCGTCACGGAAATATCGGTAATCGTGCATGACAGGTATAATACCTGAAAAGGAACGGCTTCAACCCCCGATCACCCGACCCCAAGGAGGCAACCTATGACTGCGGAAGACGCCGAGATCGCGCGCAACGTGCGGCGCGAACTCAGCAAACGGCCCATCAACTCGAGCATGGTGGACGTCCAGGTAAAGAGCGGCAAGATCACGCTCACAGGCCGCCTGACGCACCTGCGGGACGACAAAGAGGCCAACCTCAAGTCGGAGATCGACGTCGTGATGAAGAACGTCACGCGCGACCGTCTGGTCAAGGGATTCTTCGATCAGTTGCAGTACGCCATTGACCACAGCGCCGAGGACGAGAAGGACCGGAACACGCGTGGCCGCATGAGGTCCTAGCCGTGCCGGTAGACGGGATGGGGATGAACGAGACGCGGCTGGTCAAGATCAGTAAGTACCTGAGCAAACACCTGCGGCACGACCCCGAGGGGCTGGGGCTGACCCTGGCCCCCGGCGGCTGGGTGGGCGTGGACGATCTGCTGGCCGCCTGCGCCCGCCGCCGCTTCGGCCTGTCGCGGGCCGAGCTGGAAGAAGTCGTCGCCCGGAACAGCAAGCAGCGGTTCTCCTTCGACCCGTCGGGGGCACTTATCCGCGCCAACCAGGGCCACAGCGTCGAGGTGGACTTGCAGCTTTCGCCCGCCGCCCCACCGGACACCCTCTACCACGGCACCGGGCACCAGACCGCCGAGGTCATCCGGCGGACGGGGCTGGACAAGATGCGCCGCCATCACGTCCACCTGTCCGCCGACATCCAAACCGCCCGCGCCGTCGGCGCCCGTCATGGCCGCCCCGTCATCTTCACGGTAGACGCGGCGGCGATGGCCCAAGCCGGCCACCTCTTCTTCCGCTCCGACAACGGCGTCTGGCTCACCGACGCCGTCCCGCCAGCGTATCTCAATCTGCTTGAGTAACGATCCCACTGAGGTGACATTTTCTTTGAAGTACACAACCCTTCCCGTCAGGCTCCTGGCTGGCGCTCTTTGCCTGGCTCCGTGCATCGCCGCCCGCGCCGAGGTGCCCGCCAAAGCGCCCGCGCCGACCGCCGCTTATGCCGCCCCATCAGCCGCGATGGAGGCGCGCATTGATGCACTGCTGCGCCGGATGACGCAGCCGGAAAAGCTCAGTCTGCTGGCCTTCACCGGGCCTGCCGACGCGCAGCACCTTAATACGCCGCCGGTCGAGCGGCTGGGCATCCCCGGCCTGCGGACCTGCGACGCGCCGGAAGGGGTGCGCGAAGGGAACTCAACGAGTTTTCCGATGGGTGTGCTCATGGCCTCGACGTGGAACCCCGCGCTGATCGGGCAGGTCGGCGCGGCCATCGGGCAGGAGGCGAAGGCGAAGAACAGGCAGGTGATCTACGGGCCGTGCGTCAACATCCACCGGACGCCGCAGAGCGGGCGGGACTACGAGAACTACAGCGAGGACCCGTACCTGACCGCCCGGCTGGCCGTCGGGTACATCGAGGGGATGCAGAGCCAGAACGTCGCCGCCTGCGTCAAGCACTTCGCCTGCAACAACCAGGAAACGCACCGGCACGACATTGACGTCACGGTGGACGAGCGCACCCTGCACGAGATCTACCTGCCAGCTTTCGAGGCGGCGATCAAGGAGGCCCACGTCTGGACTCTGATGCCGGCCTTCAACCACGTCAACGGGACCTGGATGGCCGAAAACAAGCCGCTGCTGATGGACCTGGTGAAGAAGGACTGGAACTGGGACGGGCTGGCGATCTCGGACTGGGGGGCGATCCACGAGACGACCCCCGCCGCGCTGGGCGGGACGGACGTTGAGATGCCCAACCCGGACCACTTCCGGCCCGGCCCGGTCGCCGCCGCCTTGGGGAAGGGCGAAATCACGCAGGCGCTGGTTGACGACAAGGTGCGCCGCATCCTGCGGACCCTGGCCCGGACGGGCGCGCTGGACCCGGCCCAGCCGCCGGACGCCAAGGCCGTCAACAGCCCGTGGCACCAGAGGCTGGCGCGGAAAGTGGCCCAGCAGGGCGTCACGCTCCTCAAGAACGAGCGCGGCCTGCTGCCGCTGGACAGGGCGAAGATCAAGTCGGTCGCCGTCATCGGCCCGAACGGGGCCGACACCCAGCTCGGGGGCCGGTGGAGCGCCGACGTCGTGCCCTTCTACACCGTCACCGTGCTGGACGGCATCAAGAAGAAACTGCCCGCCGGGGTGACGGTCGCGTCGGCCCAGGGCTGCCCGCGCACCGGGTCCGGCTCGCCCGACACGCTGCGCGAGGCCGTCGCGCTGGCCGCCAAGTCCGACGTCGCGATCGTCGTGGTCGGCATGGACAAGGACTACGAGGGTGAGGAACTGGACCCGCCCGACCTGTACCTGCCGGGCGATCAGGACAAGCTGGTCCAGGCCGTCGCCGCCGTCAACAAGAACACGGTCGTCGTCCTGAACAACGGCAGCCCGATCTTGATGGATAAATGGCTTGGGAAAGTCCCTGGACTGGTCGAGGCGTGGTACGCCGGCCAGGAAACCGGGACGGCGGTCGCGGACGTCCTGTTCGGCGACGTGAACCCCTCGGGCAAGCTGCCGGACACGCTGGCCGCGCGGCGCGAGGATTATTCGGACTGGGGCAACTACCCCGGCAACGGCACGACTGTCAACTACGCCGAGGGCCTTTATGTCGGCTACCGGCACTTCGACAAGCAGAAGATCACGCCCCTGTTCCCGTTCGGCTTCGGCCTGTCCTACACGACCTTCGGCTACAGCGGCCTGTCCGTGCCCAGGGCGCTGGGGCGCGGCCAGACGGCGACGGTGCGGGTGACGGTGCAGAACACGGGCAAGCGCGCGGGCGACGAGGTCGCGCAGCTTTACATCCGCCCCCTGGCCTCCCGCGTGGCCCGGCCCGTCCGCGAGTTGAAGGGCTTCGGGCGCGTCTCGCTCCAGCCCGGCCAGAAGGCCGTTGTTTCGTTCCCGCTGGACATGCGCGCGTTCTCCTACTGGGACGTCAAGATGCACACCTGGCGGGCGGACCCCGGCGCCTACGCCATTGAAGTCGGCTCGTCGTCCCGCGACCTCCGCGCGCAGGGCGTGCTGCGGCTGCAATGAGCGCGTTCGCCTCACCTCAGCCTGCGGTCGGACTCCTCGATCGGGACGTCGTTGATGCTGGCCTCACGGCGGCGTATCAGGCCGCTGTCCGCGAATTCCCACTGCTCGTTGCCGTGGGAGCGGAACCAGTGCCCGGCGGCGTCGTGCCACTCGTACTCGAAGCGGACGGAGATGCGGTTGCCGGTGAAGCACCAAAGCTCTTTCTGGAGACGGTAGTCAAGCTCCTTGTCCCACTTGCGCCGTAGGAATGCCCGGATCTCCTCGCGCCCGCTGAAGAACTCGTCACGGTTGCGCCATTGAGAGTCCTCCGTGTAGGCCAGCGCGACCCGCGCCGGGTCGCGGGTGTTCCAGGCCTCCTCCGCCGCCTTGACTTTCGCCCGCGCCGTTTCTTCCGTAAACGGGGGCAAAGGGGGCTTTGTCTCTTCCATCGCTTTATCCTTCCTGCTCTCTTCTAGAGGCTGTTCGGCTGCGCCCATGAGGCGGTCCGCAGGACGGCCCGCATTTCGTCCGGCGTCATGCCCAGCTTTTCCGCGCTGATTACCACGTCATCGAGGTCCACCCCGTACCAGTTGCGCTTGCGCGGGTCGGCCAGTCCGGCGACGTTCAGGCAGGCGATCCCGCCCGCCGCCTGGGCAGGGAACTCGGCCCCTGCCGCGCCCCGGCGGACCCTGCCCACCGCCCGCCGCAGGCCCAGCCCGAACTCGGCGTGGTCGGAGGCGAGAAAGCGGCGGGCCAGGTGCGGCCGGTCCAGACGCCGGGCCATCTCGCTGTAACTCGCCGCCGCGAAGTAGAACTGCGACAGGGCCGCGAAGACGGGGAAGCGCGGCATGGCGGCGTAGCAGGCCCCGATGAAGTCCGCCGTCGCGTCCGCCTCATGCAGTGTCAGTTCGCCGTACTTGCCGAGCCTGCTGTCTAGCTCCTCCGTGCCCCAAGCCTCCTCCAAGATGCGCCCCAGACGCTCGATGCCCAGCAGCGTCAGCGGGATACCCGTACTGAACAGCGGGTCCACGAACGCCGCCGCCGAGGGCAGCATCGCCCAGCCCGGCCCGGCCGCGAGAGACGTTCGGTAGGCCAGGCGGGGCGCATGGGTGAAAGGGCGCGTCGGCTCGGCTTGGGCGAACTGCGCGCCGACGGAGGGGAACCGCGCCAGGAAGCGCCGCCAGGCCGGCTCGCCCTCGGACAGTCTCAGTTCCTCCGCCAGTGCGTCCGTGACCGCGATCCCGGCGCTGGTGACGCCGCTGCCGAAGCGCAGGACCCACATCCACCCGCCGTCGAAGACGTGATGCAGGGCGGCGTCATCGGGCGGGTAAGGGGGCGTGTCGGGGTTCCCGAACTCCGGCATCACGTCGCACCGCAGGACATCGGTAAAGTGCGAATACAGGCTCTCTGTGGCCGGGTAATCGGCGAAGCCGGCTTCCGGCAGTCCCAGCGCCCTGCTCAGAAACCCGCGTGGCCCGGTCGCGTCTACGACCAGCCGCGTCCGCAGGGCGAACGCCTGCCCGTGCCGCTCTCCGGCCACCGTCGCCGTACCATCCTCGTGCCAATCCGGGGCGGTCAGCGTCACCCCGTCCCGATACTCGGCCCCGGCGTCTACGGCCTCCCGCGCCAGAAACTCGTCCACGTCCGCCCGCAGCCAGTGCGTGTCCGCGACTTCGTCGTGCGGGCTGGCCGCGACCATGAGCTGATTGCTCCGACACGGCATCGCCCGATACGCTTGCCCTGGCTCATGGTGGAAGTAGGTAAACCCGCGCTTCAGCCCGCAACCGATCTCGGGGTATTCCCGCTGCCACGGCCCATAAGAGGTCAGCGGCAGCAGCCGGGGCAGACCGTAGCGCCCGGCAAGCTGTTCCAGCAGGAGGTTGGCGAGCGGGGAGGTGGATTCGCCGATGGCGAAGCGCGGGTGCTTGCCTTTTTCCAGGAGCAGCACGGACAGGCCCAGCCGACGGGCGACCATCGCCAGCAGGGAGCCGCCGAACCCGGAGCCGATGATCGTCAGGTCGTAGTCGGTGTTCATAAACGATGCGGTGTACCCAGGGCTAAACCCCTGGGCTTCGATAGAGCAAATCCCCGCCTGCGCGGGCATGGAATTGGGATGCTTCGCCCTTACCCTCGGGGGCTTGCACTTCTAAAGCCCTGCCGTTTAGGGCAGGGAAACTTGGCCGCATCCCGCGCACACGACCGGCGGGGACACCGTCTGAGTTCGGTTCATCTCGGCCAGGCGAGCCGCGCGGGCGGGCGAGCAGGCGCAGGTGTAGAACTTTTCTACATCCCATAGGTCGGCGAAGACGCGGCCTTTTCTTAACCCTAACCCGTACTCTTGAGCCGCTTCCAGTGAGGCCAGGATCGGCGGGGCGTAGTCGCCGGAGGCGGCCAGTGCCTCCATCGCGCCGTTCCCGGCCCGCGTCGGGATGACGCAGCAGACGCCCGCGCCGCTGTCGAAGGCGACATCAAGGGAGCGTTTTGCCCAGGTGATGCCTTCGGGTTCGGTCAGGAACGGGGGGCGCAGGAGCAGGAAGACGCGCAGGGCGATGTCGTGTGCGGCGAGGAAGGCCGCCGCCTTTTGGAAATCGGCGACGGTGAAGCGCTTGTTTAGGCGGGCCAGAACGTCCGGGTGGACGGTTTCCAGGCCGACGGCCACCTCCAGACGCCCGGCCAGGAGGTCACGGAAGCGCAGGCAGCGGTCGCCGAGGAGCGCGGGGTGGCACTCGACGACCACGCGCTCGAAACCGCGCACGGACTGGGCGATCTCGGCGTAGTCTTCGGGCGGGATGGCCTGGGGATCAAAGAAGCTACCCGCGTTGTAGAGCTTGATCTGCCGGGCGTGCGGCAGGCGTTCAAGGGCATAATTAATTTGGGCGGCGATCGCGCCGGGGGGTACGCGGGCATCCAGCGTATTTTGCCACAGGTCGCACATCAGGCATCGATAGGGGCACTCGCGGTTGGTCAGGAAGACCGTCGCCGTGGAGATCGGCTCCGCGTGCGGCCCCGCCTCCTCCTCCCACAAGAAGGCGTAGGGCCGCATCGGGTCCAGCAGGTTCTTCGGGCCGCGCCGCGCCGTCACCCAGCGGGTGCGCTCGCCGGCCGTTGCGGGATAGGGCGTCATCGGGCGACGGGGAACGGGCGGGACAGGTCGTTGCCCGAAAAACGCTCCCCCGCCGGGTCCCAGGCTTCGCGCAGACGGTCCTGCCACTGGCGCAGGAACACCGAGCGGCACCACGCCTTGCTGACGCGCCACTTGCGGTAGGTGTCGCCGCCCGCGCCGTTGATGTCGCCGCCCACCCCGTCCTGGAACCGGCGCTTGGGCGGGGTCGGCATGGCGATCCCGGTCACGGCCAGAACGCCCGTGCGGACGACGTCGGCCTTGAGCGTGTACAGCCGCTCGACGCTGCCGTCCAGGATGGCCTCAAACGGGATGGCGAGCGCGGCGGCCAGCGCGGCGCGGTCGGTGTAGGGCGAAAAGGCTTGAAAGCCGAAGTGCTGCCCCGGCGCGTAGGTGCGGACGTAGGAGCGGGACAGGCCGCCGGAGTAGGGCAGGCTGTGCTTGATGGCGTCCACGCCCCAGCCCTCTTGATAGAGCAGCGGGTTCCGCAGGACGCTGGACAGGGTCAGATCCGAGTCCTCCAGCGGGTAGTCTTTCAGGTTTTCGTCACCCCCGTCGCCGTCAAGCAGGTACTTGATCTCGGGGTAACGGTCCCGGATGCCGCGCAGGAGGCACAGGGCGACGGCGGCACATTCGACATCTAACGGGTGGTAGTCCTCGATGACCCGGATGGCTTCTTCCAGGTCCACCGACTCAGCGGGCGCGTGGATGACCTCCCACTGATCCGCCAGTCCCAGATCCCGCACGACGCCTTCGGCCTGGGCCGCGTCCCGGCCGCCGCCCAGATCGAGCGTGAAGGCGCGGAGGACGTTCGGGTCCCGGCCCATCTCGGCCAGGGCGTGACGGGCGAGCAGGAAGACCGAAGTGCTGTCCACGCCGCCCGAGAAGGCCAGCGCGATGGGCTGGCCGGCGGGGATCGCGCCGAGCCAGCGCGTCAAGGCTTCCAAAGCCGCCGCGACGTAGGCCGCGCCCGAGGCGTCTACGTCGGCGGGACCCTGGCCGATGGATGGGTGGAAGAAGCGGTGGTAGCGCGGGGCCGGATCGGGGCAGCCGATCTGGTCAATCTCGAGGAGGTAGTGGGCGGGCACCATCCGCGTGTAGAGCGGATCGAACTGCCAGCCGATCTTCTCCGATCGGCACCACTCGAACAGCGAATCAATGCGGTCGGAGGCGATCAGGAACGGCCCGTGGAACATCTTGGCGACGAAGTAGCGCAGGGGGACACCGACCGTGCGCGCCAATCGCACCGTCTGCCCGTCGCGGGCCGTCGCCGCGAAATGGCCCCCGGCGCGGCCCAGAGCGCCCGTGTCCCCGGCCCGGACCGCCTTGGTCAGCTGCTGCGGCGTCAGGGCCGGCAGCGCCGACTGCTGCGGTCCGACCAGATCCACCAAACGCTCGACACCTAATAACATGGCAAAACCTCTGCCCCATTATACCTGTCCGTCGCCATGAATCGTGCCCGTCGGCTGGAACGCGGTGGCCTGGAAACGCCGCAGGTGGTAGGTCGGCAGGCAGCCGAAGTCGCGGGCCAGGTCGAGCGTGCCGATGTACTCGCAGGCGAACGCGGGCTGCCACCCGCGCCCCGACCGGCGGGCGTCGAGGGCGGCGGCCTGCTGCTCCGCCGTCAGCAGGGCGGCGAACTGCTCGGAAGCGTAGATGTTGCCCGGCACCGTGACCGGCTCGATGCGCGCGGCGCGGTTGACGTGCGAGCCGTAGTAGTTGAGCGCGCCCGTGATGGGGTCAATCCCCTCGAAGACCGGCCCGGCGTGCAGGCCGATTCGGATGCTCATCTCGCGGGGCAGGCCGAACTCGGCCCAGTCCGTCTCGCAGACGACTTCTTGGAGCGCCAGCGCGTATTCGGCCAGCCGAGTCGCGTCGTCCATGAGGACGAAGATGGCGTCCCCCCAGGTGTTGACGAAGCCCTTGGTCGGCGGCAGGTGCCCGGCCACGCGCTGTAAGAAACTGAACATGAAGGCGGGCATCCGGTCTTCCTGCAACTGGCTGTAGCCGACCACGTCGGCGAAGAGCAGCGTCTTGACCTGGCGCCGGATCGCGGCCTGCGTGCCCGGCGGACGGGGCTGCGG
>CAXTWM010000016.1:0-25295 GCA_964247915.1 uncultured Armatimonadales bacterium
CTCGGCGGTGTTGGCGCCGGTCCGGGCGTTGTCGTTGTTCTGGGTCAGCACGGCGATCTGCCCCGGAGCGCGCGGGGGAGCGAGGAGGCCGAGGGCGGCCAGCGCGAGGGCCGTCAGGAGCGCCGACGGCCTGAAGGAGCGAGGGGAGCGGGAACAAGACAGCATGACAATGTTCTCCGAGTGCCGAACAGCGGCGGCCAGTTCAATTACGGGCCTGCATCGGCACTATTGCTATTCATCACCCGTGCCCGCGATTCCTGCCGTTTTTTGACGTCTATATGGCTTTATTTATAGTCGTTGCAACTTGGAGTCCGTTCGCCAACGACAAGGAGGGATAACCTTCGCCAGCGGCTAACTCTGTCCACAAGGAGAACCTCCGCGATGATGCACCGATACGCGCTCGCCGCGCTTCTCGTTTTCGCCTGCCTGTTCGCCGCGCCGCCCGCCGCCCGCGCCCAAACGACCGGCCCCGTCCTGCGCGTGGATGTGGGGGCGGATCGGCACCCGATCAGCCCGGACATCTACGGGATCAACGACAACCCCTGGGACCCCGCCTGGGGCAAGGAGATCGCGGTGACGGTCAGCCGGTGGGGGGGAGACGCCACGACGCGCTACAACTGGCAGGCGGACGCCACAAACGCCGGGGGCGACTGGTACTTCATGGCCGGCGGGGGCCAGTCGAAGCTCACGCCCGGCGCGTCGGCGGACGAGTTCGTTGCCAAGGTCAAATCCGCCGGCGGCAAGGCGCTGCTGACCATCCCTGTCATTGACTACCTCAACCGGGTCCCGGTGACGACGCGCGATTGCAGTTTCCCGGTCTCGCTGGTCGGGCCGCAGCAGAAGGTCAACCCCTATGTCCACCCCGTTGTCAACGGCCAGCGGACGGACGCGGGCAACGGGGTTCGGCCCGACGGCACCAACATCGTCCTGACCCAAGAGCAAATCCTGCGCGTCCACGTCCCCAACGCGCCCGCGTTCCAGCAGGCGTGGATGCGGCACCTCGTCGGCAGGTTCGGCACGGCGGCGCACGGCGGCGTTGCGGTCTACGAGATGGACAACGAGCCGGGCGGCTGGGCCAACACGCACCGGGACGTCCACCCGGACAAGCCCACCTACCAGGAGATCGTGGACAAGACGCTGCCCTACGCCCGCGCCGTGAAGCAGGCCGACCCGTCCGCGCTTGTGGACGGGCCGGGCGACTTCGGCTGGTCGGCCTACAAGGGCGATCCAACCAAGAACGGCGGGCTGTGGAACGCCGAGTATTACCTGAGCCGGTTCCGCGCCGCCTCCCAGGCGTCCGGGCACCGCCTGCTGGACTACTTCGACGAGCACTACTACCCGTACCACAACGAGGGGACGCGCCTGGAGTCAACGCGCTCGCTGTGGGACCCGACCTATGTGGAGAAGAACTGGATCGGCCAGGGCAACGGCGCCATCGCGCTCCTCCCCCGGATGCACCGGTGGGTGGACAAGTACTACCCCGGCACCAGGCTCGCCATCACCGAATACAACTGGGGCGGGCTGGACACGCTGGACGGCGCGCTGGCCGAGGCGGACGTGCTGGGCATCTTCGGGCGCGAGCGGCTGAACCTGGCGACGCTGTGGGGGCCGCCCAAGCCGTCCGATCCGGGCGCGTTCGCGTTCCGCATTTATCGCAATTATGACGGCAAGGGCGGGCGCTACGGCGACATCTGGGTGCGGTCGGGGAGCGCGGACCAGGGCAAGCTCGCGGTCTACGGGGCCGTCCGCTCCTCCGACCACGCCCTGACCCTGGTCGTCATCAACAAGACGGGCGGCGACCTGACCAGCGCCCTGATGCTCACGGGCCTTCACCCCGCCGCCCGCGCCCACGTCTTCCGCTACAGCGCCGCCGACCTGAAGGCCATCGTCCCCGCCCCCGACCAGACGGTCGGGCCGACCGGATGGACGGCCACCTACCCGGCCAACTCCCTCACCCTCCTCGTGCTCCCGCGCGGCTGACCCGCCCCTGCCCGAACGGGCACAGGTCCAGGACGACGCACCGGGCGCAGGCGGGGTTCTGGAAGAAGCAGCAGCGCTGGCCGTGCAGCATCAGGACTTCGTGGTTGTCGTAGACCTGCTGGGCGGTCCAGTCGGGCGGGAGCTGCGCTTCCAAGAGGGCGTGGGACGGGCCGACATCTATCTTGGGACCGATCAGGCCGAGCCGGACGGCGACGCGGTGGTGATGGCTGTCCACGGGCAGGGCGCGGCCCCGCAGGCGGCTGAAGGCGAGCGTGGCGGCGCTGGTCTTGGGGCCGACGCCGGGCAGCCGCTCCAGCCAGGCGCGCGCCTCGGGGACGGACAGGCCGTCGAGGAAGTCCAGCGACAGTTCCCCGCGCTCGTCCCCGATGCGCCGCAGGATTCCCTGGACGCGCGGCGCCTTCTGCTCCGGCCAGGTGCAGGGGGCCAGCGCGGCCTCGACGGCCCCGGTCGGCGCGTCGCGGACGGCGGCCCAGTCGGGGAACCGCGATTGGAGGTTCTGGAAGGCGCGGTGCGAGTCGGCGTTCTTAGTGCGGTGCGAGAGCAGGGAGGAGATCAGCTCACTCAGGGGGTCCAGATCGTGGAAATAGGCGATGGGGCAGCCGTATTCGGCACACAAGCGGTCGTGAACGAGCAAAGCCCTTCGGGCAAGTTCGAGGCCGGGCGCGGTGGACATGGGGGAAGGATACCACGCACGGGCGGAACCTAACCCGGACGTGAAAAACCACCGGAGGAGACTGATATCTCCTCCGGCGGCTCGCATCCTCACAGATGCTTAGGGAGTCGCAGACGCTCCGGGGGCGTGGCCGCCAGGATACTGAGCCGGTGGGGTCGTTTCCGGCACTGAGGGCGGGGCCATGAAGAGCTTGTATCCTAGTACGAGAATGATTACCAGCACCACCGCGCCGATTGCGATAGCGACGGCCGGATTGATTTCTTTTGTGTTCATGGGTTTTGATCTCCAGCGAACGGTTTAGGGATAAGCCTTTGCATCCGTCTGCATTACCGTGAGCGTGTCCTTGGTACACGGCACACCGTTGTTGTTTCACCACATCGAGTCGGACTGCGGACAGGTATCGGGCGGCCTCATGGACTTGACCAGAGCCTCACGGCGTTGTCGCCGCAGTTCGTGTCGGCGGACTACCGATCCGCGTTCTCCACCCGCATGATCTGTGAAGAAGAGGATTTAGCTGGGCCACGAGGTCGTTCGCACCGACGCCGAAGGGGGTGGTAGACTGTCCGCCACTCACCAGAGGCTCCAGCTGACAGCCGTTCTGCCAGTTGCCGTCGCTAGAAAAAGCATGATCCATTGACATGACTTCTGCGGTGGGGTAAGGGACAATGGTATCGGCGGGGACTTGGCCGCCGTTGTTAGGGCCGCTGACTACGCAGACGGAGTTGACAAGCGGGTTGCTCTGGCAGAAGGCGCGGCAGACGCTCTCCCGGACCTTCCGAGACCAGAAACAGGATGGCGGCTATAGTCGGGATGATGGCGATGACGACGAGCAGCTCGATCAGCGTAAAAACACGCTGGAGCTTCCTTAAACGAGATTCATATTGGTATCCTTCCTTTCAATGCAGATCATGGGAGATCGTGATACGTTTGATACATTCGCTATCATATACTATAGGCTATATCTCTCATTTTGTCAAGCGGTGTTGCTTTGTATTTTTCGGCACACCCTTGACTCGCCACGACGTCGATAGAGGCGGGCGAATACTTTGCCGCCGCCCTGGAACGCGCCGTCGCCCTCGCCCCAAACTCCCCCGCCGCGCACCTGGCGCTGGCCAGCCTGGAGTATGTGGCGTGCCTGAAGCTCCGCCGGGGCTGGCTGCCCGCGCTGCTGTATCTGGGGCGGAACGGGCGACCGGCGGACGCCGAGGCCATGCTGCGGCGGAGCGCGGCGGAGCGTGGCGGCGCCTCCCGCCGATGGCCGGAGCCACTACCTGCTGGCGAACCTTCTCTTGGACTACGACCCGACGGACGCCCGCCTGTCCGAAGCGCAGGCGGAAACCGAAGAAGCGATGCGGCTGGCCCCGTAGTCGTGGGCGTCGCAGCAGCAGATGGCCGTCGTGCAGATGCGCCGGAAGAAGCCGCTCGAGGCGATCGGGTGGCTGCAAAAGGTCCTGGCGGCGGACCCCAGCAACGTCAGCACCCTCCTGCTCCTCGCCAACGCCTGCCAGCAGGCCGGCCTGGCCCGCAGGCGAGGCAGGCGTCGCAGCGGGCGGCGGCCCTGCCCGGTGACATCCAGAAGGTTGACGTGCTGAACGCGCGCGCGGTCGCCGACCCCTCGGACGTTGACGCCCACCGGCAGCTCGCGGTCTTGTACGCGCGCACCGGGCAGACCGACAAAGCGCGTCAGGAACAACAGGTGGTCCGCCTGCTGCGCGCGGCCCCCACGACGCCGCAGGCCAGCGCCCAATCCCTCACGTCCCTGGTGGCCGGCGTCCTTCCCCACCGCTGAGGCGGCTCACGCCGCCTTCGCCAGCGCCCATGCCCCGTTCTCCTCCCGCGCCTCGTCCCGGTTCATCGCCGCCACCAGTTCACGCAGGGTCTCTTCGGCCTCATCGTGGGGGACCTGGCAGGTCCCCGCCGCCTCGTGGCCGCCGCCCGCGAAGCGGCGCATGAGGGCGCCGATGTGGGTGCGGGAGGTCTTATTCAGGATGGAGTGGCCGCAGGCGAAGACGCAGTTGCGGCCCTGGAAGCCGTTAACGATCCAGATGGACGTGTTCGCCTCGGGGTACAGCGCGTAGACCAGGAAGCGGTTGCCGCAGGGGATCGGCTCCACGCCGCGCAGGTCGGAAACGACGACGTTGCCCTCGGTCCACGAGTGGTCGGCCAGCGCCCGGCGGAACAGGGCGTCCTGCTCGAAGTAGCGGGCGACGCGCTCCCGGACGTCGGGCAGTTCCAGAATCTCGCCGATGGTCATGGCCCGGCAGGCGTCGATCAGGTCGTACATGAGCTGGTAGTTGGAAATGCGGTAGTCGCGGTAGCGGCCCAGGCCCGTCCGGGCGTCCATCAGGAACGACAGCAGGGGCCAGCCCTGGGGGTGCAGGATGTCGTCCGCGCTGAACTGCGCCGAGTCGGCCTTGTCCACCTCGCGCATCATCTCCTCGATGCCGGGGAAGCGGGCCGCGCCGCCGTAGTAGTCGTAGACGACGCGGGCGGCGGAGGGTGCGACCCGGCAGTCCCCGCCCCGGAAGCTGATCCGGCCGACGACGCGCTCCACCTCGGTGGCGTGGTGGTCGAACCACAGGCCGCAGCCGGGGACGTAGGGCACGTTGGTCAGGATGTCGTCCTCGGTCACTTCAAACTTGCCGTCCTGCAAGTCCTTGGGGTGGACGAACTGGATCGAGTCAATCGCCTCGACCTGCTTGAGTAGGACGGCGCAGATCAGGCCGTCAAAATCGGACCGCGTCACAAGGCGCATCGGTTTCTCCTCCGCTTTTCTGCCTCCTATTGTCGGCGCGTCACGGACAGAAGCGCAGGGCAGAAATATGTTCGTGCTTCCTGCGTTTATGCGGATTTCCCCGGCGGTATCCTGTGGCGGGGCAGGAAACAAATCCATCTTCTGCCCTGGACGCACTCTAGAAAGTAACGGAAGATGCGAAACACGAAGACGACGCTGCTGGCGGCAGCGGCCCTGGCAACTTTGATCGGGCCGGCGGTGGCCCAGCAGGGGACGACGGGCGCGGGCGGCACGATGGGCACCGGCACAGCCGGGGCCACCGGCGGCATGAACGCGGGGATGAGCGGGACCCTGAGCGCGGCGGACAAGCTGTTCGTCGTCCGGGCCGCCGACGGCAACATGGCCGAAGTGATGACCAGCCGGATGGCGCTCAAGAAGGCGAGCAACGGCGAGGTCAAGCAGGTCGCGCAGAGGATGATTCAGGAACACGGACAGGCTCAGAACGACCTGATGCAGCTCGCGCAGGGGAAGGGCGTCGCCCTGCCGCCCACCGTCGGCCCGACGCACCAGGTCGTGGGCATGGCGCTGGGCAAGGCGTCCGGCGGCCAGTTCGACCAGATGTACATGGGCGCGCAGGTGGAGGATCACGAGAACACAATTGCCCTGTTCCAGCAGGAGATCGCGTCGGGCCAGGACCCGGACGTGAAGGCGTATGCGGCCAAGTACCTGCCGAACATCGTGGGCCACACGGCCATGATCTACGGCGCGGCCTCGGGCGTCGGCGTCATGGCGATGCGCTTCCGGCCCTCCACCCCACCGATGGCGGGCATGACCATGTCGCCTGACGCCGCGATGGGCGGCGGGATGACCGGCGGCTCCTCTACGAGCGGCATGAGTAGCGGCACGTCTACGACCGGTGCCGCCGGTGGCACAGGCGCTGGGACGAACGGCACGGCAGGCACCGGCGGCGGCGCGGGGACCGGCACGGGCGCTGGGCAGTAGCCCTGCACCTTGACGCCGTCGGCAGGAGCACCTGCCGACGGCTTTTTTATGCCTGCCCCGTTTAGCCGGCGGGCGAACGCGGTAGAATTCACGGTAGAAAACACACGACACCCACTAGGAAGGTCAGGTTGAAAAACCGTGATTAACAAGAAGATGACCGCCCTCGTCGCCGCCGCAGGCATGATGCTGGCGGGCGCCGCGATGGCCCAGACGACCACCAAGAACGATCCCGCTCCGACCGGCATGGACAAGCTGTTCGCGGTCAAGGCCGCCCAGGGCGGCATCGCCGAGGTCAAGACGAGCGAACTGGCCGTCCAGAAGACCCACAACAAGCAGGTGATGATGGTCGCCAAGCGCATGATCAAGGAGCACTCGGCGGCCAACGCCGAGCTGAAGACCGTCGCCCAAGACAAGGGCATGACGCTCCCCTCCGACACCGACCCGAAGCACAAGGCGGCCCTCGCCAAGCTGTCCCGCCTGTCCGGCGCGGCCTTCGACAAGGCGTACATGGCCGGCCAGGAGAAGGACCACGCGGCGACCGTCAAGCTGTTCGAGAACGAGATCGCCACGGGCCAGGACAAGGACGTGACCGCGTTCGCGTCCAAGAACCTGCCGACCATTGAGGATCACACCCGGATGATATTCCAGGTCGGCTCCAACATCGGCGTCCATTCCGCCACCATGCCCAAGCTCAAGCCCGCGCTGATGCCCGGCAGCATGAACGGCAAGAACATGTAGTGTCGGCCCGAAAAAGCCCCACGGCAGCGCCGTGGGGCTTTTTCTTAGAAAGATGAACGGTGATGGCGGACGATCTGAAGAAAGGCGACCACGTCAAGTGGGACACGCCGCAGGGGGAGACGGAGGGCACGGTCGAGAAGAAGCTGACCGCCCCGACGAAGATCAAGAGTCACGAGGTCAAGGCGTCCCCGGACAACCCGGAGTACCTGGTCAAGTCCGACAAGTCGGGCAAAGAGGCCGCCCACAAGCCGGACGAGCTGAAGAAGGGGGGCAACTGATGGCGGAACACGACGAAGAGGCCGCCATCCGGGAATTCCACGAGGCGGTCAACATGACACCGGCCCAGATCGAGAAGTGGCTCGGGACCGAGCAGTCGCAGCAGGTCGGGCAGAAGAAGGACGGCGAAGCCGAGTCCACCGGGCACCAGTCCGGGCGGCGCATCATCGAGATCCTGCACAAGAAAAAGGCCGACTACACGCCGGACGACGTCGCCCACATGCATAAAGTCGTCAGCTATGTCCACCGCCACCTGGCCCAGCGCCCCGCAGGCGACGTCACCGAGACGCACTGGCGCTATTCGCTGATGAACTGGGGCCACGACCCCGCGAAGGAGTAAGGAGACGCGATGGAGAGCCATAGCAAAATCTTCGGGCACCCCGCCCACACCATCCTGATCACGTTCCCTCTGGGCCTGCTGTCAACGGCGGTCATCTTCGACACCCTGTTCCTGCTGACCAAAAAGCCCAAGCTGGGCGAGCAGGGCTTGGCGCTGACCGGCGCGGGCATACTCGGCGGCCTGGCCGCCGCGCCCTTCGGGACGTGGGACTGGCTGTTCATCCCGAAGGGGACGCGGGCCCGCAGCGTGGGCCGGGTGCATGGGCTGGGCAACGCTGGCGTGCTCGCCCTGTTCACCGCGAGCTGGGCCATCCGCGATTCGGCCCCGCCGACGCCTGGCGGCGTGCCGTACCTGCTGTCCCTGCTCGGCTTCGGGCTGGCGGGCGTGACGGGCTGGCTGGGCGGCGAGCTGGTGGACCGCCTGGGCGTCGGCGTGGACGACGGGGCAAACCTGGACGCGCCTTCCTCACTGTCGGGCCTCCCCGCCGACGCCGACAAGGCTTAGAACAGGACACTCGTCTTGGCAAAGCCGCTGGGGGAGCAGATCGTCGTCATCACCGGCGCGTCCTCGGGAATCGGGCGCGAGGCCGCGTTGCGGTTTGCCGACAGGGGCGCCTCGGTCGTCCTCGCCGCGCGCAACGAAGAAGCGCTGGAGGAAGTCGCGGGGCAGGTGCGCGCGCGGGGCGGGCGCGCGCTGGTCGTCGCGACCGACGTTTCGCTGTGGGAGCAGATGTCGCACCTGGCGTCCGAGGCTGCCGCGCGGTTCGGGCGAATAGACACCTGGATCAACAACGCCGGCATCAGTGAGTACGCGACGCTGGAAGACATCCCGATCCACGACATGGAACGGATTATCCGGGTCAACCTGCTGGGCACGATGTACGGCGTCAAGGCCGTCCTGCCCATCCTGAAAGCGCAGGGGGCGGGGACGATCATCAACGTCGGGTCGGGGCTGGGCGTCCGCTCCATCCCCTTGCAGGGGACCTACTGCGCCTCCAAAGCGGGCGTCAAGGGGTTCACCGAGGCGCTGCGGATGGAGCTGGCGCGCGACCATCCTGACATCCACGCCACTCTGATCCTGCCCGCCGCCATCAACACGCCGTTCTATGACCGCGCCCGCTCGCGCATGGGCGTCCGCCCCAGAGCGATGCCGCCGGTCTACGAGGCAAGGGCCGTCGCCGAGGCCATCGTGTCCGCCGCCGCCCGCCCGCTCCGGGACGTGTACGTCGGCAGCGCCTCCAAGGCGCTGGCCGTGCTAGAAAGCGTCGCGCCCGCCCTGACCGACCGGGTCATGGCCCGTGCGCTGTATAAGATGCAGCAGAAATGGGACCAGCCGGGCGACAACGCGCCGGACAACCTGGACTCCCCCGTCCCCGGAGTGGGAAGTGTCGCGGGCAGTTACAGCAGCCAGTCCCGCCCCGTCAGCGCCTACACGACCTTTTTCGGCCTGCACCCGAGCCGGGCGCGTCTTCTCGGGGCGCTGGCGCTGGGCGCAGCGGCCTGGGCATGCATAAAACGCCGCCCGCGTGGGTAACTTAGGGCCAAGTACGACAAAGCTTTCTCTTGAAAGGAAACGAAAACAATGCCGGAATATACGCACACGGCGGCCGTGACGATCAACGCCCCGGTCAACCAGGTGTACCACCTGTTCACCCACTTTAATGACTTCCCGAAGTTCATGTCCTACATCAAGGAAGTGACCTACAAGGACAGCCAGACCAGCCACTGGGTCGCCGACGTGGTCGGCTCGCACGAGTGGGACGCCGTGAACGAGAACTGGATCGAGCACAAGCAGGTCGGCTGGCGCTCCACCTCGGGCCTGACCAACCACGGCGTCGTGACGTTCGAGCCGGTCGGCGACGGCCAGACCAAGGTGAACGTCTCCCTCAGCTATGACCCGCCAGCGGGCGTCCTGGGCGATGCGGGCGAGAAGCTGGGTGTTGGCAAGGCGTTCGAGCAGAAGCTCCAGCACGACCTGGACCACTTCGCCCAGCTCGTCGCGCAGACCCCGACCGGCGCGCTTGATCCCGAGTCGTCGAACTACCTGTTCCACGATGACAGCGCGGCGGCGAAGGGCAAGACGACCACCTCGCAGGACGCGACGATGGGCGACAACACCTAGATCCCTACCCCCGATGCTGGGGGAGTCAGAGCAACGGCCCAGCGGGTATCCGCCGGGCCGTTTTCATTTGTGCCGTGACGGTTCACGGCTTCCACTGCAAGTCCTGCGCCTGGGCCTCCGTCACGACCTGGGCGTGGCCGTCGGCGAAGCCGACCACCGCGACCTTGGCTCCGTCGTGCTCGTGCCGGAAATCCAGTGTCTGGTTCTTACCTTCATAAATGGCGACTACTAGATCCGGGTGGGAGATTTTTTCCAGGCTGACACCCTGGAGCTTGGTGTTCAAGGCGTAATCCACCCCCCCACCCTCGTCGGCGGGACAGTGGAAGACCTGCTCGATCTTGATGTAGGGGAAAACGGCGTCTTTGTACGCGGCGGCGGACGGCGGGAATTTATCGTTGTTGTCCTGCTCATACTGTACCAGCCCGAGACTGATCTGCTTGACGTTGGACTCGCAGGAGGCCAGCCGGGCATTGCCGCGCACTTTGGCGAAGACGGGGAAGAGGATGGCGGCCAGGATGGCGACGACAAGAATGCCGCCCCCGAACACGACGGCCAGGACGATGAGGACGACGGTCGTCGTGTTGTTCTTCTTGGGCGGCGGTGCGCCGTAGCCCGGCGGCGAGCCGTAGCCGGGGGGCGGGGCGCCATAATAGGGGGGAGGTCCGCCCGGAGGCGGCGTGGACATCGGATAAAACGTATGGCTCATGGCGGGGGCTTCCTTCACGACATAGGGATGCCCCCATTGTAGCACGGAAGCCCCCGTGCCGCAAGGGCAACCCCCTAACCCCCAATTCTGGGGGAACCGGATAGGAAAGAGTTTGTCTTTTCCTGATAGGAAAGAGTTTGTCTTTTCCTGCTCCCCCAGAATTGGGGGATGGGGGGCGATCTGAGTGCCCTGTTTAGTCACCTTCAGGATTCTCGTTCAGCCGCTCCGCCGCCGCCTGGCCCAGCCCTGTCGTTGCCTCGAACAGCGGGCGGGCCGGGACATCCGGCGCGACCTCCTTGCCCTGGGACACCGCATAGCCGTCCGGCTGATCCGAGGGCTTGGGCAGGGCGAGGTTGTTGATGAGCGTCAGCAGGCCCCCCGTCGCGGCGGGGGCCAGGCCGTGCAGACGGGCCAGCAGATTGGCCGGCACCGACAGGATGCGCTCAGCCTCGCCGCGCCGGGTCGCCGTGACGATCTCCCGCGCCGCCCGCTCGGCGGAGATGGTCCCGCCGGGCAGGTTGTCCCCCAGGCCGAACCAGGCGTACTCGCGGGGCTTGTCGCCTTTGAAGAAGGCGTTGCCAAAGGAGCCGGTCCGCAGGAGGCCGGGGACGATGGTGGTAATGGTGATTCCGTCGCGGGCCAGCTCGGCACGCAGCCCCTCGGACAGCCCCGTGGCGGCGAACTTGGCGGCGACATACGGCAGCAGGTGCGGGAAGGCGACCTTGCCGCCTATGGACGTGATGTTCACGATCCGCCCGCTCCCGCGCGCCCGCATCTGCGGCAGGACGGCCAGGATCGGGTCCAGGACGCCCCAGAAGTCCACGGCCAGCGCGTCCTCAAAGTCCGACCGGGCCATGTTCTGGACCGGCCCGACTTCAATGATGCCGGCGTTGTTGACCAGGACGTCTATGCGCCCATAGTACGCCGTCACATCCGCGATCAGCCGAGCGACTTGGGCGGGGTCGGTCAGGTCACAGACGACCGTGTAGGCGTCCATCCCTTGCCCCGCCAGCTTCCCCTGCGCTCGCTCCAGTTCTCCCGCGTCGCGGGCGCACAGGGCGAGCCGCGCCCCATGCCGCCCAAACTCCTGCGCCAGCGCCAGCCCCAGGCCGCGCGAGCCGCCGGTGATCAGCACGACCTGGTCGGTCAGGTCGGCCTCGCGGCGCTTCTGGAGCAGGGCGCGGCCTGCGAGGGCCAGCCCGGCGAGGAGCAGGGCGTTCCGTGTGGTTTTGTTCATGGCGAGGGGAGGGGCTACGGCTTCAGCACGATCTTGATGCAGTCGTCCTTCTTCTCCTTGAAGATCTTGTAGCCCTCCGGCGCCTCGTCCAGCGTCATCCGGTGCGTGATCACGAAGGTCGGATCAATCTGGCCCTTCTCGATGGTGTCCATCAGCGGCTGGAGGTAGCGCTGGACGTGGGTCTGGCCCATCTTGAAGGTCAGGCCCTTGGCGAAGGCCGCGCCGAACGGGAACTTGTCCAGGAAGCCGCCGTAGACGCCGGGCGCAGAGACGGTGCCGCCCTTGCCGCAGCACTGGATCGCCTGGCGCAGCACGTTGGGCCGGTCGGACGCCATCCGGGCGAGCTGCTTGGTCTTGTCGTAGATGACGCCCGCCCCGTGCCCGTGCGCTTCCAGGCCGACGCAGTCAATGCAGTGGTCCGGGCCGCGCCCGCCGGTCATTTCTTTGAGCGTCTCGAACAGGTTGTCCTGCTCCTCGTAGTTGACCACGTCCGCGTGGCTCTTGTCCCGCGCCATGTTCAGGCGCTCGGCGATGTGGTCCATCGCGATGACCCGCTCCGCCCCCAGCAGGTAGGCGCTCTGGATGGCGAACTGGCCGACCGGCCCGCAGCCCCAGACGGCGACCGTGTCGCCAGGCTCAATGCCGCAGTTCTCCGCCGCCATGTAGCCGGTCGGGAAGATGTCGGTCAGGAACAAGACCTGCTCGTCGGTCAAACCCTCGGGCACTTTAATCGGGCCGACATCGGCGAAGGGGACGCGGGCGTACTCGGCCTGCCCCCCGGCGTAGCCGCCGTACAGGTGCGAATAGCCGTAGATCGCCGAGGGCGAGTAGCCGTAAGCTTCTTCCGGCATGACGGCGTTCGGGTTGGAGTTATCGCACAGGCCCCACTGGCCGCTTTGGCAGTAGTAGCAGTGGCCGCAGCCGATGGTGAACGGGACGACCACGCGGTCGCCGATCTGGAGGTTCTTGACGGCGGAGCCGAGTTCGACGACGACGCCCATGAACTCGTGGCCGAGGATGTCGCCCTTCTCCATCGAGGGGATAAAGCCGTTATACAGGTGCAGATCCGAGCCGCAGATGGCGGTGGACGTGATCTTGATGATGGCGTCGCGCGGGTTCAGAATCTTGGGGTCGGGGACCTGGCTGACCTGGACGTCGTTTTTGCCGTACCAGCAGAGTGCTTTCATGTTTATCGCCTTTCGGAACCCACCTCCTTGCTTCGCAGGGGTCCTCCCGGAGCGGGAGGACGAGGAGGGCAGCCCTTCGCTTACCTATCTCTTTCCCCTCCCGCTTCGGGAGGGGTGGCGAGGAACGAGCCGGGGTGGGTTACTTCACCTGGTCTTTGTCCGGGCCGCGCCCCGAGGGCTGGCCTTCGGTCGTGGGACGCTCCCCGGCCTCCATGAGCTGCTTGAAGTGGCGCAGGTCATCGTCGAGCTGCTTCTTCGGCTCCTCGCCCAGCAGCTTGGCGACTGTCGCGCCGACCTTGCCGGCCGGGGGCGCGTAGTTGATCTCCACGCGCAGCTCGGTCCCGCGCCCCGTCGGGGCGGGCTTGAACGTGACCGAGCCGGCGTTGTCCACGTCGCCGCCGGGCAGCGACTGCCAGGCGATCAGCTCGTTCGGCACCTCGTTGATGATCTCGGCGTCCCACGCCACCGTCTTGCCCAACGGTGCTTTGGCGACCCAATGCGACTTCCCGCCATCCCCGACCGTCACGGCTTCGAGGTGGTCCATGATGCGCGGCAGGTTCGCAAAGTCGCGCCAGAAGGCGTACAATTCCGACGCAGGCTTGTTGATCGTGACGGCGTGGGTGACTTTGATGCCTACCGCGCCCAGCTTCGCCCGGACAGACCCCTGGCCGTCGTCGGCAGCGGCGGGGTTGATGCCCGCGGCGGCGTAGGCCGGGCAGTAGCCGGTCGAGCCTCGGTAGATCAGGTACAGCCCCGCCGCGCCCAGCGCGAGGCTGCCCGGCGTGCGGCGCAGCAGGCCGTAGGTCGCCAGGCCGCCGCCCAAGACGGCGGTGCTCCATCGTTCCTGGCTGCTGATGTTGATTGTCGTGTCGTCTGCCATAATGGTGGTCTTCCCTTTCCGAAAGATGCTTTATTTCAGCGACACCGGCTTCGCGCCGACCTTCACCCGGTACAGGCGGTAGGGCTTGACGCGGAGATCCTTGCCGTTGTGGTAGGAGGGCTGCCGGTGCAGTTCGTTGGCGGTGAAATAGAGATACCCATTATCCGCCACCGACATCGTATCCATCCAGTAAATCCTGGGGGCCTGCGCCAGCGTCTTGTAGGGGCCGCCGGGCGGCCCGGCGAGGATGCGGGCGTGCTCGTAGTCGGTCGCGTACAGGCGGCCGTTGGCGTCAAACTCCAGGCCGTCCGACGCGCCCTTAACCCCGAGGTCTTTCACGGTCTGATCCACCTCGGCCTCGCTCTTGGCGCGGTCCAGCATGGCGTCCACGTCCACGCTGTAAAGGTGGCGGCTGATGAGGGGGCAGTAGTAGAGCGTCTTGCCGTCGGCGCTGAGGGCGATGCCGTCCGAGCCGAGCTTGGGCTTCTGCGGGGACAGACCATGCTTGCGCTCGAAAAGTGGCTGCCCTTCCGGCATCATCGTCAGGCTGATGTCGGCCTTGACCGAGGGGTGTCCGCCAAGCCGCCGGAAGCTCTGGCCGGTCGCCAGGTCCACGATGATGATGCCGTTCGGTGCCTTCGCGCCCGAGTCGGTGATGTAGGCCATGCCCGCCTTGCCGCGTCGCAGGTCAAAGCGGACGTCATTCAAATAGGTGGCGGGCGGGACGACCGAGCGCGGGAAGAAGATCGTGCGCGTGACCTTGTTGGTTTTGAGGTCCATGCAGACCAGCTTGGGGCCGCCCTTGACATTGGGGCCGAGCTTGACGCTGCCGGTGTCCAGCGCCCACAGGCGGTCCTTCGGGTCCACGACCACGCTCTGCACGGAATACAGGCACGCCTCGGGATGGGCCTTGTTGATCCGGTTGATCTGCGCGTTCGGGTAGGCGACGGCCCGCCCGTTTTTGAGTTCGGCCACGGTGAACGGCACCCGGTCCCCCCAGTGGGGGAAGTTCACAAAGATGCGGCCCGCGCGCGAGACGGTGACGCCGGTGAGCATGGGGCCGCTGAAGGTCGCCACCTGCTCCATGCGCTGCGCGTGGGCCGGCAGGGTGGTGAGGGCCAACAGGGACAGGACCGCAAGATGTTTGGTTGGGTGCAAGGTGTTTCTCCTAAACTCTCCCCGGCACTGGAAGTGCCGGGCTACTCCCGGTGGAAGTGCCTCCGGCACTACGGACGTGCCTACGCCGGCTGGTCTTCAGTCGCGTAGCGACTTCCACGTTGAGTAGACCGGCACTTCCAGTGCCGGGTCCTGAGCCTGTGCCGGGACAGACTCTTACGAACCTGACTTCCGCTCCGGCGCCCCGTCCACCTGCGCCCGCAGGGACGCTTCCGGCTCCGCCGCGCCGGACGGGCTGGGGATGCCGGAAGCCGCCGGTGTCTGCGACGACGCCAGGATGTCGGGGGCCTTTTCGGCGAACGCCTTTTCCAGCGTCGCCACGTCCTGAGGGGACTGCTCCCCGGCGTCCCGGAACAGCGTCAGGCCGATGCGCTGGGCGTTCGGCGTCCCCGACGCCAGCGCCTCGGCGTAATGCTCCGCCTGTTCGGGTTTGAGCGTGCCGGGCAGGATCGGCTCGAACGGGTCCACGACGGCCTCGCACAAGGCGGGGCCGGGCGAGCGCAGGGTCAGCGCGACCATGCCCTCGGCCTCGCCGGGCTGCTCTAAATGGAAGCCGGACGCGCCGCAGGCTTCGGCGACTTTGGCGAAGTCTATGTCCTGAAGCTCGACGCCGTACTCGGGGTTGCCCAGATACAGCATCTGCTCCCAGCGGATCAGGCCCAGGACGTTGTTTTTGGCGACGAAGATCTTGACCGGCAGCTTGTACTTGACGCAGGTGGCGATCTCGCCCATCAGCATGGTCAGGCCGCCGTCGCCGACGAAGGCGACGACCTGCCGGCCCGGAAAGGCCACTTGCGCGCCGATGGCATAGGGCAGACCGGACGCCATCGTCGCCAGCGTCCCCGAACCCGCCGTCTTCTGCTCGCCGCGAATGGAAATGTGGCGTGAGAGCCAGAACGTGTTCTGCCCCGCATCGCCGCAGATGAGGGCGTCGTCGTCCAGTTGCTTGCTGACGGCCTCGGCGAAGGTCTGGCCGCGCATGGGGACGCGGTCGCTCTCGCCCCGCGCCTTCAGCGTTTCGCGCCACTGCGCCATGCCCTCCTGCGCCTGGGTCAAGAAGCCCCGGTCCTCGTTGCGCTTCAAGAGCGGCAGCAGGGCGATGATCGTCTCGCGGGCGTCGCCGACCAGGCCGACCTCGACGGGGAAGCGCAGGCCGATCCGCTCCGGCTTCAGGTCAATCTGGACGCCGCGCACCCCCTCGGGCTTGGGCAGGTACGGGATGTAGGGGAACGAGGAGCCGATCATCAGGAACGTGTCGCAGCCCTGCAAGGCTTCAAAGGAGGGCGCGGTGCCCCAGACGCCTAGGCCGCCGGTCGTGTACGGGCTGTCGTCGGTCAAAACGTCCTTACCGAGATACGCTTTGGCGACGGGAGCGCCCAAAGTTTCGGCAAGCTGCTCCACCTCAGCCCGCGCGCCCTTCGCGCCCGCGCCGACCACGATGGCGACCCTTTTGCCCGCGTTCAGCACGTCCGCCGCCGTTTGCAAATCGGGCTGGGTGGGAACGACGACCGGGATGCGCCAGTCCTGCGAGACGTGGTGGGGCACGTCCATCATGCTGTACTGAGCGGCCTCGGCGGGCTTCTCCTGCAAATCATTCGGGAAGCCCAGGTGGGCGACGCCGCGACGGCCCAGGGCCATGCGGACGGCCAGATTGGTGACGTTTTCAACATGGGCCGGCCCCATGATGCGCTCGGAATAAACGGCGACCTCGCCCATCAACTTCACTGTGTCCACGTCCTGCTGGTAGAACGTCCCCAGCAGGTCCGAATACTGCATCCCCGAAATCGCTAAGATGGGCGTCTGGTCCATCTTGGCATCGTACAGCCCGTTCAGCAGATGGATCGCGCCCGGCCCCGAGGTGGCGAGGCAGACGCCCAGCCTGCCGCTGAACTTGGCGTAGCCGACGGCGGCGAACGCGGCGGCTTCTTCATGGCGGACCCCGATGAACTGGACATCATCCTTGCGCTTCCGCAGAGCGTCCATGATCCCGTTGATGCCGTCCCCCGGCAGCCCGAAGATGTGCCGGACGCCCCACCTGTCCACGAGCAGGTCAATCAAAAGGTCGGCGGATGTCTTTTGTTCACTCACAGCGTTCGTCTCTCGCGTCAAGGGGGTCGGAGGTCAGCGGATGCTCGCGGCGAAGCTCTCAATCACCCGGTCGCAGGCTTCGGGCTTCTCGATGATGGCGGCGTGGGCCGCGCCGGGAATGACGGCCAGACGGGAGCCGTAGGCGAGCTTCTTCATCATTCTCTGCATCTCGACGGCGTAGAGCGGGTCGTCCATACCCACCAGGAGCAGGACCGGCACCTTGACGTGGGCCAGCGTGGGCCGCGAGTCGGGCCGGGTGGCGAGCGTGCTGCCGCCGCCGACGGCGGCCTTGACGGAGCCTTTCTTGACGATGCCGCCGATGAACGCCACCAAGGCGGGGTCGGCCATGCGCGTCCGGGCCGTGAGCATTTGGGGCATCAGGATGGGGATCATGGCCGCCGTGCCCTTCTGCTCGGCCAGCCTGCCGAAGCCGGGCCACTGCCCCTGCTCGGGCGGGGACGCGGGCGCGGCGACCGAGTCGATCAGGATCATGCCCCGGAACCGCTGTGGGGCCTCGCGGTACATCTCGAAGACGACCGGGCCGCCCATGCTCATGCCGCCGATGATCGCCCTTTTGACGTGGAGGTGGTCCATCACGGCCAGCATGTCTTTGGCGTACAGTTCAACGCCGCCCTTGGTGTCCGGGGTCGTGCTGCTGCCGAAGCCGCGCAGATCGGGCGTGACGACGGTGTAGCGGCGGGCCAGGGCGGCGCGGTTCCGGGCGAACAGCTCGCCGGAAAGCGGGTAGCCGTGGATCAGCATCAGGACGGGGCCGTGCCCCTGGACGCGGTAGGCGATGGTCGCGGAGCCGACCCGCACGGAGCCGGACTGCGGCCCCTGGGCGCGGGCGCCGAGCGGCAGGGCCAGGGCGGCAGCCGCCGCCAGGCATCGGAGGGAAGAGGAAAGCGTGATCTTCAAAGGCATGTCTTTCTGCCGTCTTTGTTATAGGGAATCTTGAGGGCTGCGACCGGCGACAGGCCTCGTGCATGTACACAGCAGAGTCTTGCGCGAGGCATCCCAGGGCTGAACCCCTGGGCTTTAGAAAAGCAAGCCCCCGCCTTCGCGGCGCAATGCCATTGGCATCATGCTCTTCGCTACTCTCTGTCTGCCCGCGCAGGCGAGGATTTGCTCTACTAGAGCCCTGCCGTTCAGGGCAGGGTACTCATATGAGAGGACAAGCCAGGTGATCTACGCCGCCATCGCCTGCGGCTCCAGCTCGACCTTGATCCAGCCGGGCTTGCGCTCGTCGAACGCCTTGTAGGCGTCAATGGCCGAGGCCATCGGCTCCTGCTGGGTCAGGATCAGCGTCGGGTCAATGACGCCGCTGCGGACCATGTCCACGAGGCGGGGGATATACTTGCGGTGAGGGCAATTACCCATCCGCAGGGTCAGGTTCTTGTTCATGGCCGCGCCGATGGGGAACGAGTTCATGGTGAGCGGGTAGACGCCGATGATGGACAGCGTCCCGGCTTTCGCCAGGGCTTCCACTTCCCATTGCAGCGCCTGCGAGGGGGCATCGCCGGGAATCCAGCCGCTGCCCTGCGGGTTGTAGCCCGCCGGGTTGTTCTGCTCCATCTCGTGCTTGAACTGCGCGTCTTGTGCCTCTTCCAGCTTGGCGGCGGGGCCGTGATGGGCGTGGTAGGAGTCCACGCCGACCGCGTCAATGGCGCAGTCCACGCCCGCCCCGCCGGTCAGCCGCATCAGGGTGACGACCGGGTGGTCCTCGTTGAAGTTGATCGCCTCGGCCCCCTGCGCCCGCGCCATGTCCAGGCGCGACGGCACGGCGTCTATAGCGAAAATGCGTCCCGCGCCCAGCAGCTTGGCGGAAGCGATGGCGAACTGGCCGACCGGCCCGCAGCCGAACACGGCGACCGTCTGGCCCGGCTTGATGTCGGCGATGTCCGCGCCGAAATAGGCCGTCGGGAAGATGTCGGAAAGGAGAATGGCCTGGGCGTCGCTCACCTCGTCGGGAAGCTTGACCAGGGTGGTGTGGGCGAACGGGATGCGCGCGTACTCGGCCTGCAAGCCGTCGAACCCGCCCGCCGGGACCGGGCCGCCGAAGAACGCCGTGCCGGCCTGGGGGCCGTTCGGGTTGGCCTTGTCGCACTGGGAGAAGTCCCCCCTGCGGCAGTACGGGCACGTCCCGCAGGCGAGCGTGGAGCCGATGACCACGCGGTCGCCGACGTTGAAGTTGCGAACATCCCGGCCCACCTCTTCGACCACGCCGACGCCCTCATGGCCCAGAATCGTGCCCGGCTTCATGCCCGCGAAGGTACCCCGGACGAAGTGGAGGTCGGTCCCACAGATCGCGCTGGCCGTCAATCGTACAATGGCGTCGGTTGGGTCCTGAATCTTCGGCTTGGGCACGTCATCCAGGCGGATGTCGCCGATGCCATGCCAAATGACCGCTTTCATTGGAGCGTAAATCTTTCTACTTGTGCTTGGCGGCGCTGTTCAGCGCGCGGGCCATCTGGAGGTGCATCCGCAAGGTCGGCAGCGTCTTCGCCGCGAACGCCTTGACGGCGGGGTCTTTGCCGGTGCGGGCTTCTTTGGTGAATTCGGCGACATCCTGCTCATGGTCCTCGACCATGTCGCTGATGTAGGCTTTATCGAACGCCGCCCCGGACAGGCCCGAGAGACGTGCTTTGACCGCCTGCTCTTCGGGGCCGGGGGCGGCGGGCAGGGTGACGCCCTTGCTCGCGGCGACCCGCATCAACACGGCGTTTGCCTTGGTGTGGTCCATCACCATTTGCCGCCCGAACCGCTTGGCCCCGACGCTGCTGCCGCGCGACTGCGCGAGATGGCCCAGGGCGACTTCGCCCAGGCCACCCTGGGCGGCTTTGACCATGAACTGTTTGTCCGTCGCCGGGACGGGGGCGTGCGTCGCCTGCTGCGCGGCGGCGGGGCCTGCCAGCGCGAACGCGGCCCCGGCAGCGAGTAATAATTTGAGGCGCGTGTTCATTGCGTCTGCTCCTTTAGCCGCTTTCGCCATCGCCGTCGGAGGTGCCGACCTGGGCCGCCTCCGGGCTGTGATCGGTGGTCGTCCGCTCCGTGTCTTTTTGTTCCGTGTCTTCCTGCTCTTCTGTGGTATCTTCCGTCGTGTCGTCGGCCATTTGGGTTGCCTCCTCGTATAATTGCTGGGAAAGTCTGTCTGAGTGGGTGTTACCTTTTCGTGCAAAATAGTAAACATTAACAGGAAATAAACAGCCATGCTTGACTGCTGCACCCCTGGGCTTGACTGAGGGAGAAGCGTCCGACAAGAGGCGGCAGGCGCGGAACGCGGGACAAGATAAAGGGAAAAACATGAAGAAGGGGCGAACACAAGGTTCGCCCCCATGGGATTGATATGGCCCCTACGCTGGGCGTCACACGGAAACCCTGTCGAGAGATGGGCGGCCCCAATGGCGGCGCCCGACGGCGGCGATGAACGCCTCGATGGACGCGCCCAGGCCCGCGCCGTCCGGCTGGGCGATGACCCCAAGCTGATCGGCGCCCTCGGCCTTGCCCGGCGCCCCGTCCGGCAGTGCCGCCCGCAGCAGGCCCGCGCCCTCGCCGACGCCCGCGACCGCCTTGGCGTGCTTGTACGCCTCGGCGACGAACGCCCGCGCGTCCCCCATCGCTTCCAGGGCCGCGCCGTCGTGACCGCCGGGCACGAACACGGCGTCGTACAGGACGGAACTCGTGTTGGCAAACGTCTTGTTCGCCCGGACGCCGCCGACCGCGCCCAGGTGCGGGCCGACAACGTCGAACATCGCGCCGTGTGCCTTCAGCGCCGCTTCCACCGCCCCGACCTGCGCGGCGTCCACCCCCGGCGCGACCAGGATCGCCACCTTGCGGCCCTTGGCGCTGGCCGGCTGCCCTTCCATGCTCAACGCTCTGGACCGCTGCGCGCCGCCCGAGGCGGTCGTCGGCGAGGTCGCGCCCGCCAGCGCGTGGGTCTCGGCGACAGAGTCCGCCGTGCCGCCCGGCTTGGCGGGCGCGGCCGTCTCGCCCAGCGCCACGCCGACCTGAGACGCCAGCGTTGGGTTGATCTTCTCCAGATGCCCCAGCATCCGCACCCGCACGGCCCGCGTCTCCACCTTGCTCAACTCAAACTGCAAGGCTTTGACGATGTGTTCCTTTTCGGGCGGCGTCATGCTGTTCCAGAACAGCTTCGCCTGGCCGTAGTAGTCGCCGAAGCTCGCGGAGCGCTCGCGCACCTTCGGCCCGCTGACCGGCTCCGGGAAGGAGACGAAGCCGCCCCGGCTGGGCGTCACTTCGTCCGGCGAATGCCCATCCAGCGAGGCGGGGGCGTAGGAGACGCGGCCCTTGTTGATGGTCTGGCGCATGTGGGCGTCGCGCTCGTTGTTGGACACGGGCGCGAGGGGCCGGTTGATCGGCAGCTCGGTGAAGTTGGGCGTCCCGAGCCGACTGAGCTGCGTGTCCAGGTAGGAGAAGGTGCGGCCCTGCAAGAGCGGGTCGTCCGAGAAGTCAATGCCGGGCACGACGTTGGTGACGTTGTAGGCGACCTGTTCCGTCTCGCCGAAGTAATAATCGGGGTTGCGGTCCAGGGTCATCTTGCCGACGCGGCGGACGGGGAACAGCTCCTCGGGCCAGATCTTGGTGGCGTCCAGGATGTCGAAGTCCAGCTTCGCTTCCCCGCCCTCGGGGAGCGTCTGGAGGCCCAGCTCCCACTCGTAGGGCTGGCCCGCCTCGATGGACTCCCACATGGAGCGGCGGTGGAAGTCCGGGTCCTTGCCGGCGATCTTCTGCGCCTCGTCCCAGACCAGCGAGTGGACCCCGCCGATCGGCTTCCAGTGGAACTTGACGAACGTGGGGCGACCCTGGGCGCTGACCAGGCGGAACGTGTGGACGCCAAAGCCTTCCATGAGGTTGAAGGCGCGCGGGAGGGCGCGGTCGCTCATGATCCACATGATCATGTGCATGGATTCGGGCGTCAGCGAGATGAAATCCCAGAACGTGTCGTGGGCCGTGGACGCCTGGGGTATCTCGTTGTGGGGTTCCGGCTTGGCGGCATGAATCAGATCCGGGAACTTGATGGCGTCCTGGATGAAGAAGACCGGGATGTTGTTGCCCACCAGGTCCCAGTTGCCGTCCGGCGTGTACATCTTGACGGCGAAGCCGCGCACGTCGCGGGCGGTGTCCGCCGAGCCGCGCGAGCCGGCCACGGTGGAGAAGCGCGTGAAGACGGGCGTCTTCAGCGACGGGTCCGTGAGGACGCGGGCCGTCGTTAGGTCGGCCAGTGAGCCGTCGTAGACCTGGAAGTAGCCGTGGGCGGCTGCGCCGCGCGCGTGGACGATGCGCTCGGGGATGCGCTCGTGGTCGAAGTGCTGGATTTTTTCGCGGAACACGAAGTCTTCCAGCAGGGCGGGGCCGCGCGACCCCGCCCGGAGCGTGTTCTGGTCCGTGCTGATCGGCTGCCCGACGTTGGTCGTCAGCGGCCCGGCGTCCTGGGTCTTGGCGGCGGCGAGCTGCGCTTCCTTGCTCGTGGCGACGGCGGGCGCCCCCTGGTCCGGCGTCGTTTCTGCGGTGGCGGCGGGCGCCTCATCGGCGGCCTGTGCGCCAGCCCCGGCCAGGGCCAGCCCGGTGATGGTGAGGGCGGACGCGCTTTCCCGGAGGAAATCCCGCCTGGTGCTTGTCATGGTGTACCTTTTTTCTAGCCGTTCTCCCGGCTGTGTGAAAAGCATCGCGAAAAGCGTTAGCCTTCTGCCATTACCCAAAGCCGGCGGGGGTTACACGCGACGTGACGGGTCAGCCCTCGCCCGCCGGTTCCGAGCCTCGGAAGAAGTCGGGCCTGCCGAAGCGCGGCAGCGTGACGGGCCTGCCCGTCCGGGCGGACTCGTAGATGGCCTCCATGATGCGGTGGTCCTGCAAGCCCTCCTCGCCGGGCGTCCACGGCGTCTTGTCCTGTATGACGCACTCAGCCATGTGGTCCATCTCCAGCGCGAACTGGTTCTTCTCGCCCAGGCGCGGCGTTTCCCGGCGCTCCAGCTTGCCGTCGGCGTAGGAGAGTTCGGGGCGCAGGCCGCTGTAGGAAAAGGCCGGGTCCAGGCCGAACCAGCCCCGCTCGGCGTGGACGCGGTAGCGGCGGTCCTCGTGGAAGCCGTAGCTCGTCGCGTTGTTTGACTGGATGCCGCTGGGGAAGCGCATCTGCCAGGTCACGGTCTCCTCCACCTCCCGAAAGCGCGGGTCGCCCGGCGTGCTGTAGGCGGTCGCGATGATCTCGGTCGGCTCCTCGCCGGTCAGAAATCGGGTCGTGTTCAGGCAGTACAGGCCAACATCGGGCAGCGAGCCGCCGCCCGCCAGCGCCTTTTTCTGACGCCACTGGTTCGGGTCGCCCTGGGTCTGGCCGTTGACCGCCTCGATCAGCTTGACCGGCCCGTACTGCCGCGACTGGACCATCCGGCGCATCAGGCGGTTGTTCGGCTCGTACTGGATTCGGTAGGCGATCATCAGCTTTTTGCCCGCCGTGCGGCAGGCGTCAATCATCCGCTGGGCCTCTCGGGACGAGGTCGCCATCGGCTTCTCGCACAGGATGTGCTTGCCGGCCTGCGCCCCGCGCACGGTGTATTCGGCGTGCAGCGCGTTCGGCAGGATGATGTAGATGAAGTCCACGTCCGGGTTGTCCCGGATCGTGTCATAGCTGGCGTAGGAATAGACGCTGCGGGCGGGGATGCCGTGCTGGACGGCAACCTCGCGGGCCTTGTCCGGCGTGCCGCTGACCAGCGCGGCCAGCTTGCAGTATTTGGTCTGGCCGATGGCGGGGATGACCTCGGACAGCGCCAGGTTGCCCAGCCCGACCACGGCAACCCCGAGCCGCCGATCCGGCGGCAGGGGCAGCGGCGGCTTATCCGGCTGCTTCTCAGTCGGCGCGGTGAACGGCGGCAGGGCGATGGGCCGCGTCGTGGGAAAAGCGGGCGGCGTGACCGGGGGCGCCTGGGCCGCCGCCTGGCCGACCGTCTCGCCCAGCAGGCCGGCGGCGACCAGACCCGTCCCCGCCGTCTTCAAGAACGCGCGGCGCGAAAGGGCCGCGTCACCTTCAGCGTGTTCGGACATCGGAAGTGCTTTCTAGTTCTCGTCCCGTCCATGCACCTGCGCGGGCGGGTAGGTCGCCTCAACGGCGGTGAACGGCTCCATTATCTTGTAGGTATGGGACGCGCCCTGGGGCACGACCCACGAGTCGCCCGGACCGAGCAGGACGGTCTGGCCTTCTTCCAGGTGCAGCTCGGCGCGGCCCTTGATGACGTAGCCGACCGTCTCATAGTCGCGCGCGGCGGGCGGCTTGGGGTCCCCGGCGGGCGTTTCTTCCCACAGGCGCATGGCGACGTTTTTGCCTGAAGCCAGGTACTTCTGGCCCATCTCGCCGTGCGGCGAGTGCGCCGAGTCTATCTTCGTCACGGTCGTGTCGCTCATGGGCGTGTTCTCCTCGTTGCGGGTGATGCCCACAAAGTTACCACCAGGGGCACTCCCGTAAACCGGGCAGGCGGCCTCCTACAGATTCGCGCGGGCGCGTCCGATAGCTGTAACAGGCGAAATGCCGTAGAATGTGAGTTCTTTTGTCCAGACTCGTTCCTCTAATAATCACGGCCCTGCTTCTGGCGGGCGCGCCTGCGCCTTCCGCGCTGGCCGGGCCGGAGGCCACGCAGACGGGGGCTGTCACCCTGACACCCCCGGCGGCCTGGGGGCTGGGCCTGCTGCTGGCGGGGGCGCTGGCTCTGGCCGCGACGGGGGCGCGGGCCTCGCGCCGGCGCGAGGCCGTGGGCCGGTCGCGGCGGGCCGCGCTCGCCCGGCGCGCGCGGCGCGGGCGCGCGCGGACGGCACAGCAGCGGGAGATGGAGGAAAGCGCCCAGAGCCTGGCCCAGACAAACGCCCTGCTGGGGGAAGCGTCGGGCCGCTTCCAGGAGCTGTTCCAGGGCCTGCCCGTGGCCTGCGTCTGCTGCGACCGTGACGGCCGCATCATGGAGTGGAACCGGGCGTGGACGCGGCTGCATGGGCTGGCGGACCCGCTGGGGCGGACGGTCGGCGGCCTGCTCGGCGGCCCGGAGGGGGTCCCCGCGATGGCCGAGGCGATGAGGGCCGCGCGGGACGGCGAGGCGCGCGAGGGGGTGGGATGGGCCTACCGGCGGGCGGACGGGG
>CAXTWM010000017.1:0-25232 GCA_964247915.1 uncultured Armatimonadales bacterium
GCACCTGGGCGCGCTGGCGCGGGGGCGCCTGACGACCGGGGCGGCCAAAGCGCTCGGGGGCGGGCTGCTCAGTCTGGCGGCGGGCTTTCTCATCGTCTCCCCCAAGCCCTTCGGCTATGCCCTGCTGGCGAGTCTGCTGATCGCGCTCTCCGCCAACACACTGAACCTGCTGGACCTGCGGCCGGGACGCTGCTTGTTCGGGTTCTTCGTTGGGGCGGCGGCGGTCGGCGCGACGCTGCTGGCGCAGCACGCTCTAGGAACCGGGTTTCTGCTGTGGGCGGCCCTCGCCTTCGCCCTGATCCTCTACCCCCTCGACGCGGGCGGCGCGGCGATGCTGGGCGACACCGGCGCGAACACCTTCGGGGCCGTTCTCGGCGTCGCCGGGGCCATCTACTTCGCCCCCGTCTGGCAGGGCGTCCTCGTCCTCATCCTGCTCGGCTTCCAGCTCTGGTGCGAGCGCTACTCACTGTCCCGCGTCATCGAAAACAATCCTTTTCTACGCGGCCTCGACCGCAAACTCGGCGTCCGGTGACAGCCGGACCGCGCCGAGATACTTTTCCACATACTCCGGCTCGTCGCAGCCGTCAATCCGCACCCCGCGCCCACCCCGCGCGTGGAGGAACCGGCCGTCGCCGAGCGCTAATCCGATGTGCGTCGGCTTTTTGTCCGCTCGTCGGCTGAAGACGACCAAGTCGCCGTCCTCCAGGAGCGCCGTTTCGAGCGACTGCTCCTCCTCCACCCGCCGGAACCGGCGGTCCGCGAACTGCAAGTCGGCGTCACGCAGGAGTTGTATCCCGTTCAGTTTATAGGCGAGCTGCGTCAGCCCGGAGCAGTCAATGCCGAACGGGGTGCCGCCGCCCCAGAGGTAAGGGGTGCCAATGAAGCGCTTGGCGGTCTCGGTGATGTTCCTGCCCAGGGCGGCGATCAGGTCCGCGCGCGGGACCCGGTCGCCAAGCGCCCGCAGCAGATTGGGTCCCTGCGCGGGCTGGGGGGAGTGGGTGAGGTTCAAGGAGACGCGGTGGACGTACCCGGTCTGATCATCCGGGAGCAGGAGGGGGACCCAGTCGCCGACCTCGGCGCGTCGGGCGATGACGGCCTGCGTGCCGACGACCAGCTTGGTCAGCATCTCGGAGTGCCCGTCCGGGGCGGAGAACACGTCGGCGAAGAGGGTCGCGATGGTGGTCGTCAGCGAATCTGAATCGTCGCGCGCCGGCACGAGCAGACTGCTGTTAATCCAGCCCCCGTAGCGGTCTGCGGTCGCCACGCGGCAGAAATCGCCCTGCGTTTCCGAGACGCGGACGCAATCACCGAGGATGGCTTGAGAAGCCAGTTCGGAATCGGCCTCCGGTTCCTCGTAAACGTCGGCGACATTCTGTGCGACGACGCGCGACTCAGACGGCGCGCTCACTCGAAGATGATTTCCGTCCGCTCGCCGATTCGGATGCGGTCGCCGTGGGTCAGCCGCCGCTCCTCATGGGCGAGCAGCGCCTCGCCGTTCAGCAGGGTGCCGTTGGTGCTGCCCGTGTCCACGATGGAGAAGGCGTCGCCGCGCTTGATGATCTCCGCGTGGCGGCGCGAAACGGCGTCGTCCAGGTCTATCTCCACGTCGGGATAGTAGTGCATCTCGCTGTCGGGCCGCCCGATGACCGTCACCTCTCTGGTCAGGTCGAAGGCGGCCGAGAGGCGGCCCATGCGGACGACCAGCCGGGGCGGCGTCTCCTCGGTGGCGGGCGAAACCAGCGGCGTGTCCAGGACGAACGGCGCGACGGGGGGAATCCCGCTCGGCGCGGGCGGGGCGAAGGCGGATGCCAGCTCCTCGCGGCTCATGCGGAGGGTGGACGTGAAATCGCCGTCGGCGTCTTCGGGTTCCACCGCGGACGTGTCGAACGAGGGCGTCGCGAGAGTCGGCATCTCCGCCGGGGGCGTCCCTGCTGAGGGAGTCTCGGTCGGCGGCGCGGCGATGATGGGCGCTGAGGACATGGGCAGGAGGTCCTCCGTAAACGGGGCGGAGTAGTCCATCATCTTCAGCGGGGTGTCGTCGTCCTCAAACCGCAGGCCGTCACCCATCTCCATGTCGGCCGCCGGCGCGTGTGCTTCTTCGGCCACAATGGGGGCGCTGTAGATCTCTGCGCCGCCCCCCGCCGTCCCCGGCTCCGCCGGCGTCTCCGATTCCGCCGGTGTCTCGCCCTGTGTCTTATCCTTGCGTAGTTTCCATCCCGCCATAAGATGATCGCTCCCCGCCGAAGGTGGTTTTCGGCCTCCCAAAGTTTCCCCAGTATAACACGGCCCGCCCGGCCTGTCAAGCAAGCCTGCCGCGCCCTTGCGAAACGCGGGCGCGATGTGCTATAATCGTTCACCCATTTCGCCTGAACTCAGACCACGAAGGACTCGAACCTATGAAACGCACCTACCAGCCGAACGTCCGGCATAAGATGAAGACGCACGGCTTCCGCGCGCGGATGAGCACGCCGGACGGCCGCAACGTCCTCAAGCGCCGCCGCGCCAAGGGCCGCTACAAGCTGTGCGTCACGCACACCGTCACGATTCCCAAGAGCATATAAGAAAGCATTTAATCGCTGATGCTGCCGCGCCCCTCGCGCCTGAAACGCAGCCGGGACTTTCAGGCCGTCTACAAACGCCGGTCCTCCTGGGCCTCCCCGCATCTGGTCCTGTACGTCCGCCTGCGCGGGCCGCGCGAGGAGCAAGCCTCCCGGCTCGGCTTCGTGATCAGCAAAAAGATCGCCAAGCGCGCCCACGACCGCAACCGTTTGAAGCGCCGCCTCCGCGAGATCAGCCGTCTCCACCTGCTGCCGGCCTGCCCCCGGCCCTACGATGCCCTCGTAGTGGCGCTGACGTCGGCCCCCGAAGTCGGCTTCGCGGCGCTGACGGCGGAAATGAGCGGGCTGGCCCGCCGGGCGGGGCTGCTCCCGCCGGAGGCGGACAGGCCGGAAACATGACAGGGCACGTTTTAGTCTGGGGCATCCGTATGTACCAGCGGTACATCTCGCGCTGGACGCCGTCCGCCTGCCGCTTCCGCCCCACCTGCTCGGAATACGCCGCGCAGGCCATCGGGCGGCACGGGGCGCTCCGGGGGCTGGGCATGGCGGCGAAACGGCTCTGCCGCTGCCACCCGCTCCATCCGGGCGGCTACGACCCGGTGAAGTAACCTCTGTACTTGGGAGTTTGGATGAAGAACCATTTCGCCGCCTCACTGACCCTGCTCTGCGCGGCGTTTTTCCTGATGTCCGGGGCGGCCTCGAAGGCGCAGGCGCCCGGCGACCCGAACGCGCCCCCGGCTTATGGAGTCGCCCAGCGGCTCCAGGCCGAGGCGCAAGCCGCCCGCGCGTCCGGCCAGTCCGAGACCGCCCACAACCGCGCCTACCAGGCCGTCCTGCAATTGCAGCAGATCGTCAAGAGCCGCGCCTATGGCCACACCCCCTACGCCCGCGAGGCGCTGCGGCAGCAGGCCGCGCTCGAAGAAAACTTCTTGCAGGACAAAAACGCCGCCGTTCAGTCCCTCCAGACCCTGCACAATACGTTCCCCGATGACCAGGCCGTCCTGCCCGAGATCAAGCGCGTCGGCGACGAGCTGGACCAGTTCAACCAGACCATCACGCCCCGGAGCACGCCGTTCCACGTTCTGGGGGCCACCCTCTACCGCGTTATGGACTTCCTGGTGGCGCTGACGGGCCGGCAATCGTGGTCGTATTTCTTCGCCATCTTGATGGTCTCGGTCCTGGTCAAGCTGGCCCTGACGCCGCTCTCCAACAAGCAGTACGCCTCCATGAAGGAGATGCAGAAGCTCCAGCCATATATGGCGGAGCTTCAGGCCAAGCACAAGAACGACAAAGAGCTGCTGGGCCGCAAGATGATGGAGCTGTACAAGGATCATCACATCAACCCGGCGGCGGGGTGCATCACGATGCTCCCGACGATCCCCATCATGTACCTGCTCTACTACATGATTCGGCTGTACCAGTACCAGTTCTCCCACGGGACGTTCCTCTGGATCGGCAGCGGCCTGTCCCACATGTTCCCCGGCATCCTGGGCATCAACCTGGGCCAGCCCGACTGGCCGCTGCTGCTGCTGTACGCCGGTTCGATGTACGTCACCCAGCGGATGACGATCCAGCCCTCGATGGACCCGCAGCAGGCCGAGACGCAGCGCATGATGACGATCATGACGCCGTTTATGACGACGTACTTCTTCTACCAGTACCACCTGCCGTCGGCGTTCGTGCTGTACTACCTGATCTTCAACGTCCTGTCCACCGCCCAGCAGAAGTATTACATGCGGAAGAGGGCCGGCGAGGCCCCCTCCGCCGGCAGTGACGGCGACGGCGGCAGCAAGAAACTTCCCCTTCTGCCGAACGGCTCCGGCGGCGGCCAGTCGAAGACCCTGACGACGAACGGCAACGGGAATGGGAACGGGAACGGCAGCCGCCGCGTCGGCGGTGGCCGGACCGTGCCGCTCGCCGAGGCCAAAGACGAGCACGAAGAAGGGGCCGCGACGCGGAACGGCTCCTCGCCCGCGACCAACGGCACGGCGCCGACCGCGCGGGGCGTGATCGCGCCGAAGAAGGTCCACCCCAAGAAGAAGCGCCGCTGAGGAACGATCTTAGCGGGGGGCGACTGAAGTCGCGGCAACAAGGGCACGAAGTCCACCTTCGTGGACTCAGAAAGGCCGCTATCCTAACCTGCGGAGGCAGGTTTCGTGCTCTTGTTGCCGCGGTTTCAACCGCCGGTCTCATAAGCAACGCCCTGAGAGGAACCGCGCAACCGTGCCAGACACCGATCTCGAAACCGCCAGCGCCCAGGCGCTGGCCCATCTTCAAGCGCTGCTGACTCTGGGCGAGTTGACGGCGGAAGCCGCCCGCGAGTCCTTCGAGCGGGAAACCCTCACGCTCGCCGTCACCGGCCCCGACGCCTCCCTGCTCGTGGGGACGCACGGGCAGACGCTGGACGCCCTCCAGTACCTGCTCATGCTGATGACCAACAAGGGGCAGGGCAGCCGCCTGCGCGTCACCGTGGACGCCGACTCGTACCGGGCACGGCGCGCCCGCAAACTGGCAGAGTTCGCCCAGGAACTGGCCGCTGAGGTCGGAAAGACCGGTCAGGAGGCGATCACGGACGCCCTCAACCCGATGAAGCGCCGCCTCATCCACACGGCCCTCGTAGATCATCCCGATGTCGAGACGTATTCCGAAGGGGATGAGCCGAATCGTTACGTCGTCATCACGCCCCGCCAGACCGGGGCCTGACGGGTAGGCTCACCCAAATCGGACGGAAGGAAAAGGCAGGTTCCCCGCGCGGAAGCCTGCCTTGACTTTTGGGCCATTTAGCCCGTATAATGTCCTGTTAATTGATGTCCCTACTAGATATAGGGGCGGGCCTATTGGTTTGGAACACGTTATGGTGACACGCGCGGCGCAGGTAAAGGATTTAGCGGAAGACGCAGAGCCACGGGAAGAGCCTGCGGAGAAGTCGCTGGACGACCTGGTGACGCGCCTTCCCGGCGTCACCGAGCAGTTCGCCGCCGCGCTCGGCAAGGGCCTGGCCGTCTTCACGGTCGGCGATCTGCTCCGCCACTACCCGCGCCGCTACGAGGACCGGACCCACTTCAAGCCGATCTGCGACGTCCGGCACGGCGAAGCCGTGACCATCAGCGGCAAGGTGATCAGCGTCGAGAACATCCCGACCCGGTCGCGCGTCACGCTCACCAAAGTCGCCCTCGACGACCGCAGCGGCATCGCGTTCCTGGTCTTCTTCAACCAGTGGTATCTCAAGAAGCAGTTCGACAAGCTGCGCGGCAAAATGGTCGTCGCCTATGGCAAAGCCTCCCGCGCGGGACGCGGCGGCCTGGACATGACCGACGTGGAATGGGAGTCGCCGGAAGAGGACAAGGATGCCCTGTCGTCGGGCCGCATCGTGCCGGTCTACCCGCTGACCGAGGGCGCCTTGCAGGCGCGCGTCCGTCGGGCCGTCTCCATTGCTCTGGAAGAGTACGGCGATCTGGCTGAGGAGACGCTGCCCCCGGATCTGCGCGAGCGGCGCGGCCTGCCGCCGCTGGGCGACGCCCTGCGCGCGATCCACTTCCCCGAAACGGAAGACGCCCGCCTGGCCGCCCAGCGCCGGTTCGTCTTCGACGAGTTCTTCGGCTTGCAGCTCCTGCTCGCCGTCCGCAAGCGGCAGGCCGACAAGATGCAGGGCACGGTTTTTGCCGAAACGAACGGCCCCATCGAGGAGCTGAAAGCGGTCCTGCCGTACCCGCTGACCGGCGCCCAGGCCCGTGTCATCGGCGAACTCGCCCTCGACATGGCCTCTTCCAAAGCCATGAACCGGCTGGTGCAGGGCGACGTCGGCGCGGGCAAGACCGTCGTCGCCATGTCCGCCCTGCTGATCGCCGTCCGCAACGGCTACCAGGCCGCCCTGATGGCCCCGACCGAAATCCTGGCCGAGCAGCATTATCTGGGTATCCGGCGCACGATGGAGGCGCTGGGCGTCACCGTCACGCTCCTGTCCGGCAGCCTGCCCGCCAAAGAGAAGCGCGCCGCCCTGGCCTCGGTCGCGTCGGGCGAGGCCCATATCGCGGTCGGGACGCACGCGCTGATCCAGGATGATGTCGTCTTCCACCGCCTGGGCCTGGGCGTCGTGGACGAGCAGCACCGCTTCGGCGTCATGCAGCGGGCCGCCCTGAAGCAGAAGGGCTTCTCCCCAGACGTCCTGGTGATGACCGCGACGCCCATCCCGCGCACCCTGACCCTGACGGTCTACGGCGATTTAGATGTCAGCATCATTGACCAGCTGCCGCCGGGCCGCAAGCCGATCAAGACGCACTGGAAGCGCGGCCACGAGCGGCAGGCCGTCTACGAGACCCTGCGCCGCCTTTTAAAAGAAGGCCGCCAGGCGTATGTCATTTGCAGCCTGATCGAAGAAAACGAGAAGCTGCAAGCGCGGGCCGCGACGGAGCTTGCCGGTCACTTGCAGACTCACGTCTTCACCGAGTACAAGGTCGGGCTATTGCACGGCCAGATGAAGCCCTCCGAGAAGGAGAGCATTATGACCAGTTTCCGCGACCGCGAGCTTCAACTGCTGGTCTCCACTACGGTCATCGAGGTCGGCGTGGACGTGCCCAACGCCTCCGTCATCGTCATCGAGGACGCCGACCGCTTCGGCATGGCCCAGTTGCACCAGCTACGCGGGCGGGTGGGGCGCGGCGATACCCAGTCCTACTGCCTGCTCATCGGCGACCCGAAGACGGAAGACGGCTCCGCCCGCTTGACCACGATGGCGCAGACGACCGATGGCTTTCTCATCGCCGAGGAGGACCTGAAGCTGCGCGGTCCGGGCGACTTCTACGGCACCCGCCAGTCCGGCCTCCAGCCGCTGCCGTTTGTGGACGTGGTGCGCGACGTGCCCGTCCTGAAGGAAGCCCGCGAGGAGGCATGGGCGCTCTTGCAGGACGACCCCAAGCTCGCCCGCCCTGAACACGCCGCCCTGAAAGCCGTCGTCAAGAGCAAATACAAGAACGTCCTGGGCCTGTCGGCGAGTTGAGCCATGCACAAGGAAGGACTTGAACTCATACGGGCGATGCTGGATTTGACCCGAAGGGGCAAGCTGACTTGGACAAAAACTGGTTATGACCGTTATGAGGCTGTCGTCGCAGACCAGAAGTTTACAATAGAATTCATCTTTTTGGCGCGAACCGATGACGTTAGTTCGGATCGGACAATTGCCCGTCTGTCAGCATTTCAACTGATTCTTGATTACAGCATCGGCACTGAGGGGATGGATCTGCTCGGCGAGATGCTTGCGCTTTCCGACCCAAACTGGGCCGAGGCAATACGCAGGGGGCACCGGCGCATAGCAGATAGTCTGGCGTTCTTACGGGTGCTGTAGTGGGTGCTGAACGGGAGGCTGATAATGGTGGGTCAAACCGAAGTCCAGTATATCTCGGATGCCGAGGGCAAGGAGGTCGGCGTCATCGTCCCCATTGACCTCTGGCATGAGATCGAGTCAGAGCGGGAAACGGCGTACCTCCTCAGGAGTGAGAACATGAAGCGACGTCTACTGGACGCCAAAGAACGACAAGGCGGCATCTCTTTGGAGGATGCCCTTGAACGACTTGGAGTTTGACGGGGCGGCTTTTGATGACTTGGCCTGGTGGGTGGAGCACGACAGGAAAAAAGCCCTCCGGCTAATCAGCCTCATTCGAGAAGTGCAGCGCGATCCGTATCATGGCACAGGCCAGCCGGAGCGGCTGAAGCACGATCTCGCGGGTTGCTGGTCGCGGCGGATTGATCAGGAACATCGCCTTGTGTATCAGGTTGTGGACACCGAATCGAAGGTCCGCATTCTCGCCTGTCGCTATCATTATTAAGGTTAGGGCCAGCCGATGATCGCCGTTTATCCCGGCAGCTTTGACCCCGTGACCAGCGGGCATTACGACATCATCGCCCGCGCGGCGGGGATGTTCGAGACGCTGATTGTTTTGGTGGCGGCCAACTCGGCCAAGTCGCCGCTGTTCACGGCGGAAGAGCGTGTCTCCCTGCTGCGCGAAAGCTGCGCGGGCCTGCCCAACGTCCGGGTGGAGACCTTGCCGCCGACGCTGCTGGTGGAGTATGTGGCCGCCCAGGGCGCGAAGGTCATCGTCAAGGGCCTGCGGGCGGTCTCGGACTTTGAGTATGAGTTCCAGATGGCGCTGCTGAACCGGCACCTCCAGCCTGCCGTTGAGACGATCTTTCTGATGACGGCGGCGGAACACGCCTACCTGTCGTCCAGTATCGTCAAAGAGATCGCGCGGCTGGGCGGCGACATCGTGGGGCTTGTTCCCGATGCCGTCCGGCCCGCACTGGAACAGAAACTTGGCCGGTAAGGGCCAATCGCAGATAACCAACGCCTAGAACCTTACCAAGAAAACACGAACAGAAACGGCCCGACACAGGGGGACACAATGGACATCATCAAGCTGCTGAACGAGCTGGAACGGCTGATCGAAGGGCAGAGGACCTTCGTCGGCCTCACCTACGACTTCCACGCCGACGACTATCTGGACATCACCAACAAGATCCGCGCCTCGCTGCCCGAGGAGGTCAAGCGCGCCAGCCGCCTGACGGCGGAAAGCGACAAGATCGTGGACGGCGCCCGCGAGGCCGCCGAGCAGACGCTGGAAGACGCGACCGTGGAGGCCGATGAGATCGTCCGCGAGTCGCGCATCAACGCCGAGCGGATGCTCCGCGAGGCCGAGGCGACCGCGAACAAGATGACGCTGTCCGCCGAGGCGACCGCCAAGCAGACCGTCGAGGACTCGCGCCAGCGGGCGGAGAAGATGCTGGCCGACGCCCACCAGCAGTCCGAGATGATGGTCAGCCAGAGCGAGGTCGTTCGGCTCGCCACCGCCCAGGCCCGCGAGATTGTCGCCGCCGCCGAGTACGAGACCCAGAACCTGCGGCACGGGGCGGACGAGTACGCGCACGGCGTCATGACCGACCTGGAGAAGCAGGTCGGCGAGCTGATGGCGACCATCCAGCGCGGACGGGTGAAGCTGGACCAGCGCGTCGCCGTCGGCGGCCCCGCCCACACCGGCAATGGGAACGGCAATGGCCGCGCGGCGGAAATGGCGGCCCCGCGCCGATAAAGGTGTGCCCCGTGGCTTGTTTTTCCTGATTTTGTGGTAGAATAGGGGGCGGCTTTGGCCGTCTTGTGTTCTGCGCCCCGTTGTGTGCGCCTCGGAATAAAGTCTGGCAGTAAGTGAGGGCCGCCATGCTGCGATATGATCTGACGGAACTGCTGCGGACGCCGGGGATGCGGCAGGTCTACGAAATCCACGAAGCCCCTTATACCGACGAGGACGTCGAGTACGTTTCGCCGATCGTCGGGCGCATCGTCGTCACCAACACGGGCACGATGGTCCTGGTGCGCGGCCCGATAGACACGGTGATCGCGCTCGAATGCAGCCGGTGTCTGGACCCCGTCCGCGCGCCGATCCACGCGGACCTGGAGGAAGAATTCGACCTCAACGTCGTCGAAGAGGGCGTCCGCCATGACAAGGATGTGCAGGTGGTCGAGGAAGAGGTGGGGCGCGTGTTCGAGGGGAAGACCTTGCAGCTCGACGTGCTCATCCGGCAGGCCGCTCTGCTGAATGCGCCGCTCCAGCCGCTCTGCCGCGAAAACTGTCCGGGGATTCCCGTCCAAAAAGCCGAAGAACCCGATGAGGAAGTAGTGAAGAACTCACCCTTCCATGCGCTGGGCCAACTATTAAAAGAATAACGAACCGTTCTGATGAACTGTTCCGAGGAGAACTGTTTCCCATGCCACTGCCGAAGCGACGCCATTCCAACCAGCGCACCCGCAAGCGCCGCACCCATTATAAGCTGACCCCGCCGACCCTAGCCCGCACCAGCGTCTGCCCCATCGCCTCCCAGCGCGGCGGCTGTCCCGTCTTCCATTATCGCCTGGACCACCATGCCTGCCCCGAGTGCGGCTTTTATGACGGCAAACAGGCGGTCGCGATCAAAGAGAAAGCGACTGCCGAAGAGTAAACCATGCCCATGAAAATCGCGGTTGACGCGATGGGCGGCGATTACGCGCCCGCCGAAGTCATTCAAGGGGCGCTTCAGGTAGCCCGAAACGCGGCGGAGGTACACATCATCCTCGTCGGCGACGAGGCCGCCATCCAGGCCGTGCTGGACACACAAAAGGACGTCCCGGACACCGTGACCGTCCGGCATGCGTCCCAGTCCGTGGCGATGGGCGAGCACCCTGTCCAGGCGACGCGGCGCAAACGGGACTCGTCCCTGGTCGTCGCGGGCATGATGGTCAAGAACGGCGAGGCCGATGCGACCTTCAGCGCCGGCAATACCGGCGCGGCCATGGCGATCGCGACGCTGGACATCGGGCGTATCCCCGGCATTGACCGTCCCGCCCTGGGCACCGGCATTCCGACGATCCAGGGGCAGGCGCTGCTTCTGGATGCCGGGGCGAACGTGGACTGCTCTCCCCGCAACCTGCTCCAGTTCGCCCTGCTGGGGGCGATCTATGCCGAGCGGGTACTGAAGGTGCCCAGCCCGAAAGTCGGTCTGCTCAACATCGGCGCGGAAGAAGGTAAGGGGAATAGCCTGACCAAAGAGGTGCATCGCCTCCTGCGGGCCACCTCGCTCAACTTTCTGGGCAATGTCGAGGGCAAAGATGTCTTTGAACATGCCGTGGATGTCGTGGTCTGTGACGGTTTTGCCGGAAACGTCCTGCTGAAAAGCGGCGAGGGCATGGCCGAAATGGTTTTCGATTTGATGCAGCGCGAAGTTGATGCGGACCCTCGGGCGGCTGATTTGCTGAACGTCATCGCTCCGCTCTTCCGGCGCGTGACTCAGCGCGTCCACTACTCGGAGTTCGGCGCGGCCCCTCTTCTGGGCGTCAACGGAGCGTCTTTCATCGGGCACGGCCGCTCCAACGCCAAGGCGATCGCCGGCGGCCTCCGCACGGTGATCACCGCCGCCGGCAGCGGCTACGTCCAGGCCATCCATGAGGCGCTCCCTGGGCTTGAAGGTCAGGCATGACCCAGACGCTTTCGCTGCGCCGCGCTGGCATTCTGGGCACCGGCTCCTTCGTCCCGCCCAAGGTCGTCACCAACGACGACCTGGCGGCGCGCATGGACACGACCGATGAGTGGATCGCCAGCCGCACCGGTATCCGCGCCCGCCGCTTGGTCGAGCCGGGCGTCCTGACCTCAGACCTCGCCGCCGCCGCCGCCCGGAACGCGCTGGCGGACTCGGGCCTGACCGCCTCTGAACTGGACCTGATCATCGTCGCCAGTTCCACGCCCGACTACCCCGGATCGTTCCCCTCGACGGCCACGGTGGTTCAAACCGCCCTCGGCGCGGCGAACGCCGCTGCCTTCGATCTGGGCGCGGTCTGTTCGGGCTTCGCCTACGCGCTGCACGTCGCCGCGCAGATGGTCGCGGCGGGGGCCAACCGCCGCGTACTCGTCATCGGGGCCGAGACGTTCTCGCGCGTCCTGAACTGGGGCGACCGTGCCACGGCGGTCTTGTTCGGCGACGGGGCGGGTGCCGTGATCGTCGGCGAGGTCCCGGAAGGCGGCTACCTCGGCGGCATCCTGGGGGCCGACGGGGCGGGCGGCGAGCTGCTGTGCGTCACGCGCGGCGGGGACTGCCCCGGCACGATCTCCCAGAACGGCCGTGAGGTCTACAAGTTCGCCGTGCAGATCATGGGCGAGGTCGCCCTACGGGCCGTCGAGTCCGTGGGCCTGACGGCGGCGGACATTGACCTGCTGATCCCGCACCAGGCCAACATCCGCATCATTGACAAGGCCGCCGAGCGGATGGGGCTGCCGCGCGAAAAGGTTGTCGTCAACCTGGACCGCTACGGCAACACCTCCGCCGCCTCCATCCCGCTCGCGCTGGACGAGGCCGCCAAAGCGGGGCGTCTGGATCCGGGCAGCCTGCTCGTCCTCGTCGGCTTCGGAGCCGGCCTGACTTGGGGCGCAAACGTCCTCCGTTGGAGTCGTTGACGTGTTAAGGTTTAGAGTCGCTGATCCTGCCGATATCGGGGCCATCTGCGTTTTAGATCATGTCGTACCTCTGGAAGCGGAGCGGAGCCGCTTCATCGCCCGCTCAGTCGGGAGCGGGGACGCCTATGTGGTCGAGGAGAACACCGATGTGATTGGCTACGGCGTTCTGGATTATAGTTTTTTCGAGCAAGGCTTCATCTCGATGCTTTACATACATCGGGAACATAGACAGTGCGGGCTGGGTATGGCACTGATGCAACATATGGAGATGGAGTGCCGGAAATCTAAGTTGTTCACATCCACCAACGTGTCTAACTTGCCGATGCAGTCACTACTTGCCAAGGTTGGGTACGTCTTGAGCGGCATCGTTCATAACTTGGATGAAGGCGACCCGGAGTTGATTTTTTACAAAGCTATTCGTCATGCCTAAGATCGCTTACATCTTCCCAGGCCAGGGGTCGCAGGCCGTCGGCATGGGGCAGAACCTGTGCGCGCACTCCCCCGCCGCGCAGGCCCTCTTTGACGAGGCCGACTCGGTAATCGGGACGAAGCTGAGTACGCTCTGCTTTTACGGCCCGGAGGAGTCGCTGAGGCAGACGATCTACACGCAGCCCGCGCTTTATGTGACGTCCGTGGCCGTCCTGCGCGCGTTGCAGGAAGCCGGGGCGCCGCCGCCCCAGGCAGTCGCGGGGCATTCCGTGGGAGAGTACGCTGCGCTTTTCGCCGCCGGAGCGTTTGACTTTGAAGTCGGCCTGCATCTGGTTTCGCGGCGGGCGCAGGAGATGCACCGCGCCACCCTGTCTCACCCCGGCGTGATGGCCGCCGTCCTGGGGCTGACCGGCCCCGACGTGGCGGCGGCCTGCGCCGTAGCCGAAGCGGCTGGGGCGGGTGTCGTCGGAGCCGCCAACTTCAACGGCGGCGGGCAGGTGGTCATTTCGGGCAGCCCGGAGGGCGTGGCACGGGCCTCGGAAATCGCGAAAACGAACGGGGCGCGTCGCGTCGTGCCGCTCCCCGTCTCCGGGGCGTTCCACTCGCCGCTCATGGCCCCCGCCGTCGAGGCCATGACCTATGCCCTCAAAGATGCGGCCATCCGGGACACGGCCATCCCGGTCGTGGCGAACCTGACGGCGGGGTACGAGGCTCGTGCGGATGAGATTCGGACCAGCCTGGCCGCGCAGATTGACCATCCCGTGCGTTGGGAAGAAAGCATCGGGCGGCTCGTCGGCGATGGTTTCGACACGTTCGTCGAGGTCGGGGCCGGCACGGTGTTAGCGGGCCTGATGAAGCGAATCGCGCCGGACGTCGGCGTTTACAGCGTCGGCGACGGCGCGGGCATCAAGGCATTCGTGGGAGCACTCGGGCAGGGAGCCTGAAAAAATCGCCGGTCAGGTCTTGACAACCTGGGGCGGTTTGGATATAGTAGGGAACAACGCCGGGACGACTCGCAGCGCCCTGCTGCCGCAGCCGTCCCGTAAGCTAACCAGTGCAAAACAAATTGCAGAAGAACGGGTATTCCTGAGGAGGAAGAAGACATGTCAACTTTTGATCGCGTGAAAAAAGTGGTGGTGGAGCAGCTGGAGGTGGCCGAGGACGAGGTCACCCCGCAGGCATCCTTTGTGGATGACCTGGGGGCCGACTCCCTGGACGTCGTCGAGCTGGTCATGGGCCTCGAAGAAGAATTCGATGTCGAAATCCCGGACGAGGACGCCGAGAAGATCACCACGGTCCAGGAAGCGGTCAACTACATAGACGAAAAATCCAAGTAGCGCATTCCCTTCGATGGCCCGCTGCACCGCGCGGCGGGCTTTCGCTTTCTTTATCTTTATATCTCTTTGTGGTGATTATGTCGAACGAGCGACGAGTAGTGGTGACCGGGCTGGGGGCGATCACGCCGCTGGGCATCGGGACGGAACAATACTGGCAGGGCCTCCTGGCGGGGCGGAGCGGCGTCAGCCCCGTCGAGGGCTTTGACTGCTCCGCCATCGCCACCCGGATCGCCGCCCAGGTCAAGGACTTCCGGCCCGAGGATTACCTGGACCGGAAGGAAACGAAGCGCATGGACCGCTTCGCCCAGTTCGCCGCCGCCGCCTCAAAGATGGCCGTGGCCGACGCCGGCCTGCCGATCACCGACGAGACCCGCGCCCGTGTGGGCGTCTTCATCGGCAGCGGCATCGGCGGCATCCAGACGTTTGAAGACCAGAGCCGCAAGCTGATCGAGGGCGGCATGGGCCGCGTTTCCCCCTTCTTCATCCCCATGATGATCGCCAACATGGGCACGGGCAATGTCGCCAAGCTGCTGGGGGCGCAGGGGCCGAGCGAGACCGCCGTGACCGCCTGCGCCACGTCCACCAACTCGCTGGGCGACGCCTACCTCGTCATCAAGCGCGGCGAGGCTGATGCCATCGTCGCCGGCGGCTCCGAGGCCGCCGTGACTCCGATCTCCATGGCCGGCTTCTCCAACATGCGCGCCATGACGACCCGCAACGACGACCCCGAGCACGCCTCCCGTCCCTTCGACACGGGCCGCGACGGCTTCATCCTGGGCGAAGGCAGCGGCATCCTCATCCTGGAAGACCTGGACACCGCCCGGTCGCGCGGCGCGAAGGTCTACGCCGAGATCATCGGCTACGGCATGAGCAACGACGCCTACGACATGGTCCATCCAGCCCCCGAGGGGGCCGGGGCCGCCCGCGCCATGACGGCCGCCCTGAAGAGCGCCTGCCTCCCGCCCGAGGCCGTCGGCTACATCAACGCCCACGGCACCAGCACCCCCGCCGGGGACGTGCTGGAAGTGCAGGCCATCAAGAGCGTCTTCGGCGCCCACGCCCGCCGCCTGGCCGTCTCCTCCACCAAGTCCATGACCGGGCATTTGCTCGGCGCGGCGGGTGCCATCGAGGCCATCGCCACCGTGTTCGCCTTACAGCGCGGCGTACTGCCGCCGACCATGAACCTCGAATCCCCCGACCCCGAGTGCGACCTGGATTTCGTCCCCAACAAGCCCCGCGAGCAGCAGGTGGACATCGCCCTGTCCAACTCCTTCGGCTTCGGCGGCCACAACGCCACCCTCGTCTTCAAACGCTGGGTGGGTGAGTAGCATTCATGCCCAAGCACGAGGAGGCCAATGCTCCCGCTCTTGCCGTCTACATCCAGGCCATCTGCACCCATATGATCCGTAAACCCCTCCTTTTCATCCTCGCCGTCTTCTTTCTTCTGGCCTATGGTATAGCCGCAGGGGCGCAGGAGACGCAGACGCAGTATCTTTCCGGGCATGACAAAGACGATGCTATCCCGTGGGACTTCTACAGCACCGCTGGTCGCAACGCGAACCAGTGGACCAAGATCAACGTGCCGTCGAACTGGGAACTCCAGGGGTTCGGTCGGTTCACCTATCAGACAGGCCCGCCCGCAGGGGAGGCCGAAGTTCAAGGGCTCTACAAGCGGACGTTCCAGGTGCCTGCCGCGTGGTCGGCCAAGCGCGTGTTCCTGGTGTTTGAAGGCGTGATGACCGACACACAGGTGCAGGTCAACGGTCAGCCCGCCGGGCCGATGCACCAGGGCGGCTACTACCGCTTCCAGTACGAGGTCACGCCTCTGGTCAAGTTCGGCGCGGAGAACCTGCTCGAAGTGACGGTGGATGAGGAGTCTGCCAACGCCTCGGTCAACAGCGCCGAACGCCGGGGCGACTATTGGAACTATGCCGGCATCTACCGGCCCGTCTACTTGGAAGCCGTTCCGACTGCCTTCATCGAGCGCGCGGCCATCAACGCGAAGGCGGATGGCAGCCTGGGGATAGACGTGTACGGCAATGGGGTCAGCGCGGGCGACACCGTAGAGGCCCAGGTCATGGACCTCCAGGGCAGCCCCGTCGGTCAAATGTTTTCGCAGCCAGTTTCCGCCGGCCCTCAGACGTCGACTCGGCTGCAAGGCCAAATCCCCTCGCCCCGGCTGTGGACGGCGGAGACGCCGAACTTGTACCAGATCGAAGTGCGTTTGAAGCACGGTACGACGACCCTCCACTCGCTCCGGCAGCGGTTCGGGTTTCGGACGGTCGAGGTGCGGCCCGGCGACGGCATCTACGTCAACAACCGGCGCGTCATCCTGAAGGGCAGCAATCGCCACTCGTTCTGGCCCGATTCCGGGCGCTGCACCAGCGAGAAGATCAGCCGGCAGGACATCGGGCTGATGAAAGACATGAACATGAACGCCGTGCGGATGTCCCACTATCCGCCCGACCAGCACTTTTTGGATGACTGCGATGAGATGGGCCTGTACGTCCTGGATGAGCTGGGCGGCTGGCAGCACGCCTATGACACGCCCACAGGCCATCGGCTCGTGGGTGAGATGGTGGTGCGGGACGTCAACCATCCTTCGATCCTGTTCTGGGACAACGCCAACGAGGGCGGCTGGAACCCGGCGCTGGACGATGACTTCGCGCTCTGGGACCCGCAGGGGCGTCATGTCCAGCACCCCGGCGGCGGGGTCTTCCGGGACATCAACGACCCGCATTACCCGGACTACGCCCGGACGCAGCAGCTGGCCGCCGGGAGCACGGTCTTGCTGCCGACGGAGTTCCTGCACGGAATCTATGACGGGGGCGCGGGGGCCGGACTGGCGGACTACTGGGACATTATGCGGCAGAGCAAGGTACTGGGCGGCGGCTTCATCTGGGCCTTCCTCGATGAAGACGTCAAGCGCGTAGACCTCGACGGCCATCTGGACGGCCACGGCAGCAACGCGCCGGACGGCATCGTCGGCCCCTACCGCGAGAAGGAAGGGAGCTATTACGCGATCAAAGAAGTCTGGTCGCCCATCGTGGTGGCGGAGGGCCGCCTTAAGCGCCTGCCGCCGGCGTTCAACGGGACGCTGACCGTGGAAAACCGGTACGATTTCCTGGATGCCCGTCAGTGCCGGTTCACCTGGCAGCTCCGCAAGTTCCGGCGTTTGGGCGCGGCCGGTGCCGATTTTTCGGTTCTCTCGCAGGGAACCGCGAAGCTTGCTTCTTCCACCCCGCCCGGCGGTTCCGGGGCGCTCAGTCTGGGCCTGCCGCGAACGTGGCGGCAGGCGGAGGCGCTGGCGGTGCGGGCGGACGATCCCGCAGGACACGCGCTGTATACCTGGGTCTGGCCGCTCCCCCGTGCGGCAGACTACCGGGCGATGACCCTCGCGCCGAAAGGCGCGAAGACGACGGCATCGGAGACAGCCTCAGAAATCCAGATTCACAGCGGCGCCCTCATGGCGACCTTCAGCAAGCAGACCGGGCAGCTTTTGTCGGTCCGGCGCGGAGCCAGGTCGTTCTCCCTCAGCAACGGGCCGCGTCTGGCCGTTGGGGAAGCCACCCTGACAAACATCGAGCACCATGCGGAGGGAGCCGACACGATCATCAGCGCCGCCTACAGCGGGAACATGAAAGCCGTCCGCTGGCGCATCCGGGGCAACGGCTGGCTGCAACTGGATTACGACTACGCGCTCGACGGCCCGCAGGACTTCTTCGGCGTCAGCTTCGACTACCCGGAAGCGAACGTCAAGGCGATGACCTGGCTGGGGAAGGGGCCGTACCGCGTCTGGAAGAATCGTCAGGAAGGCGGAACGCTCGGCGTCTGGTCCAACACTTACAACGACACCATCACAGGAGACTCGCTCTGGGTCTACCCCGAGTTCAAAGGCTATTTCGGCGATGTCCGCTGGGTCCAGTTCCAGACCACGGAAGGCCCGATCACAGCCGCTCTGGGTCAGGATGACCTTTTCCTCCAGGTGCTGACCCCGCGCTTCCCGCAGAACCGCGAGGCCCGCAACACCACCCCCGCGTTTCCCACTGCGGCTTTCTCATTCCTCCATGCCATCCCGCCGATAGGCAGCAAATTCCTCAGCGCGGCGAGAAGCGGCCCGGAAGGGCAGCCGACGATTGCGGCGGGTTCCTATCACGGCACGGTCAGTTTCTATTTCGGCAGCCTGCCGAAGTGAGGCATTTCGCGGCGATTGCCGACCGTATCAACACCGGCCGGGACGACCCCGAAACGTCGCGCGCCCTCGTCGTCTTCAACCGGACCGATCAGCCCCTCAGCGGCATCGCCGTCTTCCACACGGCGATGTCCTGGCCGCGTGACCTCCCGCTGCCGCCGGTCCTGGTCACGGACAACGGCCGGCCCGTCCCCTCGTCCGTCCGGGACATGAGCACGGGGCCGGACGCCAAAGGCCGCCCCGGCCGCCGCCAACTCGCCTTCGCCCTCGCCTTCGCCGTCACGGACGTTCCCGCGAACGGCTGGCGCACCTGCATCGCCGCCTACACGGACGCACCCGCGCCTGCCCTGGAAGATTTCGTGGAAACTCCCGGCCTGCTTGTGGTAGAAACCACCCGGCACGGCGGCGACCTGCCGCCGACTGGAAACTTTTGACGCCCCCGCCGCGTTTATATGCTATACTGAAACGATGTTCCTGCAAACGCTGGTCCAACTCAATATCCTGATCCTCGCGACGCCCGCCTTGGCCGGCTGGACTCTGATGCCGACGTCTCAGCCGTGCGCCGTGCGCGCGGCCTGCGTTGTCTGGCAGGGCCGGACGGTGGAAGCGGTCGCGCCCAGGTCGGAGCAGGCGGAGGCGGCGCAGGCACGACTGCCGGCGTTCCGGCATCCCCTCGTTTTGCCGCGTCTCGTGACGCCTGGTACAGCCAAGCCAACAGATCAGGCTCCCGCGTTCTTCGTCGCCCCTGCGGCGGCCTTCGTCTCGTTTCACCCCTTCCCCCACGCCACTCGCGCGCCCTGAAACGGCCCCTTGTCCCGGTTTCGCAGAAGCCAGCGGACATCGTGGGGGCGAACCTTGTGTTGGCCCTTTCCCCGCGTCTTCACCCGTCGGGGCGTGTTCATCCCCTGCGCCACTTCTGGACTAGGGGGTCATCTTGTGCGAGAGGCAATCACAAACCACTATGGAATTCCTGAAGAAATTGTTCGACGGCAACGAGCGTGACGTCATCAAGTACCGCAAGAGGGCGGACCAGATCAGCGCGCTCGAGCCGGAAATGAAAAAGCTGACCGACGAAGCCTTACAGGCTAAGACGGGCGCGTTCAAGGCGCGGGTCGCCGAGGTCATGGAGGCCGAGTGCGAGCGGCGCGGCAAGGCGTGGGACGAGCTGGAGCGCGACGAAAAGCGCGTGGTCTGCGACGCCGCCCTGGACCCGCTGCTGGCTGAAGCCTTTGCGGTTGTCCGCGAGGCCGCCGGGCGGACGCTGAAGATGCGCCCGTTCGACGTGCAGATGATCGGCGGCATGGTCCTCCACGACGGGCGGATCGCCGAGATGAAGACCGGCGAGGGCAAGACGCTGACGGCGACCCTGCCGATCTACCTCAACGCGCTGACCGGCAAGGGCGTCCACCTGGTCACGGTCAACGACTACCTGAGCAAAGTCGGCGCGGTCGCGATGGGGCCGCTGTACCACTTCCTGGGCCTGTCCGTCGGCATCATCCAGGGGCAGAGTCCTGAGACGGGCGACACGGGCGGCACCTACATCTTCGACCCCGAGTACCGGCACCCGGACCCGCGCTTCGACTTCGCCCGGCCCGCCGGGACGCGGCGTGAGGCGTATGACTGCGACATCACCTACGGCACCAACAACGAGTACGGCTTCGACTACCTGCGCGACAACCTCGCCGTGCCGGGCCAGGAACTCGCCCAGCCGGACCTGACCTTCGCCATCGTGGACGAGGTGGACTCGATCCTGATTGACGAGGCGCGGACGCCGCTGATCATTTCGGGCCAGGCCGAGGCGTCGTCCGACCTGTACGTCAAGATGGATCGGATCATCCGGCAGCTCAAAGAGGAGCGCGATTTCAAGATCGAGGAGAAGCAGAAGACCGCCGTCTTCAGCGAGGACGGCCAGCGGCGCGTCGAGCTGGCGCTGGGCGTCCAGAACCTTTCCGACCCCGAGAACCTGTCCATGATGCAGCACGCCGGCGCGGCCCTGCGCGCCCACGCGGTCTACAAGCGCGACATTGACTACCTGGTCAAGAAGAACGAGGAAGGCAAGGAAGAGGTCGTCATTATTGACGAGAACACGGGCCGCCTGATGTTCGGGCGGCGCTGGTCCGACGGTCTGCACCAGGCGGTCGAGGCCAAGGAGGGCGTCAAGATCGAGAACGAGAACCAGACGCTCGCCACGATCACCTTCCAGAACCTGTTCCGGCTTTACCCCAAGCTGGGCGGCATGACGGGCACGGCCAAGACCGAGGAGGACGAGTTCCGCAAGATCTATGCGCTCGACGTCGTCCAGGTGCCGACCAACAAGCCGATGATCCGGCAGGACAACGCGGACATCATCTACAAGTCCCAGGAGGCCAAGCTGCGCGGCATCGCCCGCGAGATTCTGACCCTGTTCGCGCGCCAGCAGCCGGTCCTCGTCGGCACCCGGAGCGTCGAGATGTCCGAGCGCGTCTCGGACCGCCTGCGCTACGACCGCTTGCAGCTCCTCGCCCTGACCGACCTGCTGCGCGACAAGCTGGAAAACACGAAGGGGCTGGACAAGGCCAAGTACGCCGAGTGGAGTCCCATCCTGAACCAGCGCCTCAGCCCCTACGGCATCCCCCGAGGCGAGAGCGTCCCCGTCCTATCGGCGAGTCAGCTCACTGAGGCCGCGCGCCATTTCGGGATGGCGACCAACATGAACGACCCGGCCAATCGGGACGCCCTGGCGAAGCTGCTGGAGATCGCCCCCGGCGACCGGGAGCGGCTGGACGAAGCCCTGACGCACGGCATCCCGCACAACATCCTCAACGCCAAGTCGCACGAGAAAGAGGCCCACATCATCGCCGAGGCGGGCCGCAAGGGCAGCGTTACGGTCGCCACCAACATGGCCGGGCGTGGCGTGGACATCCTGCTCGGCGGCAGCATGGTCAGCGACGAGGAATCCCACAAGGAGGCCGGGGACGATTACGAGTACCGGCGCGGCGGCAAGCCCGTCATCGGCCTGACTCCGGTGGGCGAGCGCGGCAGTGCGGAGCACCAGAAGGAAGCCGATGAGGTGCGCGCGCTTGGCGGCCTGTTCATCCTGGGCAGCGAGCGCCACGAGGCGCGGCGCATCGACAACCAGTTGCGGGGACGCGCGGGCCGCCAGGGGGACCCCGGCGCCTCGCGCTTCTACGTCTCGCTGGAGGACGAGCTGTGGCGCCTGTTCGGCGACAAGGCGAACTCGCCGTTCCTGAGTTCCTGGGCGGAGGACCAGGCGATTGACGCCAAGATGCTGTCCGCCATGATCGCCCGCGCGCAGAAGAAGGTCGAGATGTTCTACTTCGACCAGCGCAAGTCCACGCTGGACTACGACGACGTGATGAACGTCCAGCGCGCCAACATCTACGGCGAGCGCCGCCGCATCATGGAGGGCGCGGACCTGCGCGAGACCATCGTCGGCTACCTGCGCGACAGCGTCGAGAACGAGATCGCCGGGTACACGCCCGAGGTAGAAGAGGGCTGGGACCTGGAGGGCCTGTATAACAGCCTGAACCAGACCTTCCCGCTGGCCCAATACGCGACTTTGGAAGACCTTCAGGGCAAGAAGCGCCCCGAGCTGACCGAGTTCCTGGTCGAGCTGGCCGAAAAGTCTTATCAGGACAAGGAGCGGCACTTCGCCGAGACGCTGGGCGAGGAGGCGGGCCTGGCCGAGATGCGCGACCTGGAGCGGCGCGTCACCTTGCAGTCGCTGGACCGGCACTGGATGGAGCACCTGTCCGCGATGGACTATTTGCGCGAAGGCATCGGCTGGCGCGGCTACGCGGGCATTGACCCGCTGGTGCTCTACAAGAAGGAAGCCTATGACATGTTCCAGCAGATGCAGGCGTCCATTCAGAGCGAAGTCGTCCACGTCATGTCCGGCATCCAGATCAGTCTCGACCCGCCGATCCCCCAGGACCCCCTCCTGGACCTGTCGGAACTGCTGGAACAGGGCGCGGATGAGGACGGCATGGGGGACGCCGGCCCGGTCGAGGCTATCGCCGGCCCCGCCCGCGCCGCCCGGCGCGTGACCAAAGGCAAGTCACGCGGACGGCACTAGCCGCCGTGCCTGGAAGCCGGGGGCGGCATGTGTGCCGCCCCCGGCTTTTGTCATTCCACCTCTACCGAGCCGCACGCCGGCCCGCCTCGGCGGGCCGTCATGGAGACGGAAAGCGTGATCGGCCCTTCTGCATCCCAGCTTCGGTTCAAACGGTCCCAGCCCAGGTGGGCCAAAGGGACTTTCGCCCGCCCGAATAGCTCCCACCCGCCTGCCGTCCTCTCGCCCCAGCACAAGTAGAGGAAGCGGTCTTCGGGTTTCCCGTGGGCATAAGGCCCCAGGAAATTCGGCCCCCCGTTCTCTCGCCCGCCGACCCGCAGCGTCGCCGCGAACGTCACGCCGTCGCCCTCGGCGGGAACGTCGTCAACGACCTCCCGGCCCTTCTGGATGCCGAGCCTGACGGCGCTTCTTTCCCCGAAACGGACGCCGGGCAGGTCATGGCAGCGGACCCGGATGGCGATCTCGCGCTGCTTTCTCATAAGGCCTGAGTCTCCCGTTGTCGCTGACGGGCTTCTTCCGCCGCGATCAGCGCCCCGATGTCGTGCCCGCCGATCCTCAGCCCCTCGATGGCGCTGTCCTCGATCAAGGCCCCGCTGAGATTGATGTCGCGGAACATCGCGCCGCCCAGGTTGATGTTCTGAAACATCGCCCCGCCCAGGTTCACGTCGTCAAACACCGCCTCTTCCAGCGACACGTTCGTGAACTTCGCCCCCGCCATCACCTTGTTGTCAAAAACCTCGCTCATGTGCCTGCTCCTTTCAGTATGCCGTGCCCAAAGCATACCGCCTCGCGGTCCACGCTCCCGCCGTTTTCTTTGGCAGGCGGGCACGGGTTCGTGAAGTTCTCACTACATGAGAATTTCGAGCACGAAAAAGCCCCGCCGAACCCGGCGGGGCTTTCGTTTGGTGTCGTCCGGCGGGAGGCTATGGGCGGCGCAGCATCTGCTTCATCTCGGTCACGTTGCCGGCGTTCGCCAGGGCTTCCTCTTCCGAGATCAGCCCCGCCTTCACATACTTGATCAGGCACTGGTTCATCGTCTGCATCCCCCAGAAGTTGCCCTCGGCGATGGAGGCATAAAGCTGGGACGCGCGGCCCTCCTCGATCAGCTTGGAGATGGTCGGCGTGACCACCATCACCTCGACCGCGCCGACCCGCCCGGTGCCGTCCATGCGCGGGGGCAGCTTCTGCGAGATGACGCCGCGCAGCGACCCGGAAAGCCGCAGGCAGACCATGTCCCGGTCCTGCGGCGGGTACATGTTGATGATGCGGTCCAGGGTCTCCGCCGCCGAGGCGGTGTGCAGGGTGGAGAAGACCAGGTGGCCCGTTTCGGCTGCGGCCAGGCCGACGCTCATGGTCTCGATGTCGCGCATCTCGCCGATCAGCAGGATGTCCGGGTTCTGACGCATCATGTATTTCAGGGCGTCCGCGAACGAGTCCGTGTCCAGGCCGATCTCGCGCTGGGAGACGATGGACATCTTATCCGGGTGCATGAACTCGATGGGGTCCTCGCAGGTGATGATGTTCGCCCGGCGGGTCGAGTTGATCAGGTCGATCATGGCGGCCATCGTCGTGGTCTTGCCCGAACCCGTCGGCCCCGTCACGAGGATGAGGCCCTGCCGCGCCTTGGTCAGCTCGGACAAAACCGGGGGCATCCCCAGCTGCTCCAGCGTGAAGATCTTGAGCGGGATCAGTCGCAGCACCATGCCCATCGTCCCGCGCTGCATGTAGACGTTGCAGCGGATGCGGCAGACGCCCTCGACCTCGAACGCCAGGTCCAGCTCATGGCGGTGCTCGAAGCGGCCGATCTGCTCGTGCGTCATGATGCTGTACGCCAGGTTGCGGCAGTCGTCCGCCGACAGCGGCGGCGCGTCCGTCATCTGGATGCGCCCGCTGATACGCATGGCCGGCGGGCTGTTGGCCTTGATGAAGACGTCCGAGGCTTTCTTGCCCGCCGCCGTTATCAGTAGCTCGTTGATCTCTTCCATTCGCTTATCCTCTAGTGCCGATCTTCGTTCGCTCCTCGGCAGGAGCGTCAGTATTCGCGGGGGGCGGCGCGGGGGGCGCCTTCCGTGCCATCAGGACGTAGACCAGGACGCCCGTCGCCCCCGCCGCCGCCAGGACGCCCAGAAACAGGACCCAGGGCGAGGCGCGACGTGGCGCGACGCCCGCCGTCGCCCCCGTGGGCTGAGACCGGGGCAGGTTCAGCCGGGTGAACTGCGGGTTGAGAACCCGCACCTGATAGGTGTAGACCGTCCCGTGCTGCTGCAACGCGATCTGTACGTCGCTGTCGGCATAATCACGCGGGCTTTGAAGCTGGAATCCAGGGACAACGCTGAAGATCAGGACGAGGCGCTTGTAGGGACGGAAGGCGGTGACGAACGCCTCGACCGGAAGGAGACCCGTCCGACTTTGAACGACGCCGGGGGCGGTGAAGCTGCTGCTGGTCATCACCATCTTCTGTTCCACCGGCGCCAGCCCGTCGGTGACACGGCTCGGCCCCATCGCCCAGCCGGTCGCCTGTGCCAGCGCGCCCAGATCGCGCTGCGCCTGCGCGTGCGGGACCGCTTGGCCGTAGGTGACGTCCACCAGGTCCGCCCGCCCCGGCTGCTGGGAGACCAGGATCAGCACGTCCGGACGGCCCGAGGCCGCCCCCATCGGCGGCGCCTGCGCCCGAAC
>CAXTWM010000018.1:0-25018 GCA_964247915.1 uncultured Armatimonadales bacterium
CGGTCCAATAGGTCAGGTCCACGCCCCGGTTCGGGTCCAGCCCGCCCGGCCCCGGCAGCGGCGAGGTCGCCCCCGACGTTGCGAACTGCCCCAGCGGGTAGCCGGGCCGCTCCGTGTCCCCATAGAACCAGTAGACCCTGCCCCGGTACGGCGCCGCCATGACGGTGTCCTGTCCCATGACCAGGCCGTCTATCAAGGGCTGCTTAATCGGCACGGGTGCCCCGACCAGGACGCTGTCCCGATAGATGCCCGCCCCGGTAATGCGATACAGCCGCTCGGCGATGTTGACGCGCTTGAGCGTGATCCGCCCCTGCCCGCCCGCCTTGACCTCCAGCGCCACGCCCCGGTTGCCGAACCCGTCGGCGGGGAACTCGTAGCCGTGGCTCTTGACCCCGAACCAGACGTTCCGCCCCATCAACTCCGGCTCATTGAGGACCACAATGCCGTTGCTGTCCGTGTAAAACCTCTCCGCGTTCACCGTCGTCAACTCGACCAGCGGCACCCCCCGCCCCGTGTCCGCATCCACCACCGTGATCCGGTAGTAGTCCCCCGGCACGGCCTGGACGCCCGGCGCGAAGGCGGACAGGCACAGCAGAACCGCCAGAGCGGCCAGCGATAACCGGGGAAAGCTTTTCATTTTTACTATGGGTTGCTGTTCAAGTCGAACAAGCGCCCCAGCCAGTCCAAGAGTTGCAATGCTTGGGGAGCGTTGGCGTTCAGATAATGCTCAGTGATCGCTTTCCCCATTGGCAGGCCAGGCCTTTCCTGCCAAGCCAACCAAGTGTGAACATGAGCTTTAATGAAAGCTTCCTTGAAAAGCCGTTCTTCCGATGGGATTTGCTCTACGCACAGCCTCGCCCGCTCCCAAAGCAAATCACCTGCCGGAAGAAGCAATGCGAAAAAATGCTCCATGCTGCCGGCATCCTTGTTGTTTGGCATAATCCAGATGCCGACGCGCGGCTTCTCGTCAGGAGTGTCTGGATGTTCCAGTATCAGGCCCAGTGGATCGGCCTGTTTGGGGGCGTCAGTGTAACCGGATTTAACTAGAACGTCCCGCAAACTCCGCCAGCGGGCTACACAGTCGGCATCTGCATCTACCACGATCCCCAAGCATTTCAGGTCGCCAGTGATTCTCAACTGTTGGAAAGGTAATCTATCACTCCTTTGCGGACGTTCTGAACGCCTTCCAACGCGCGAAACACTATCTCATCCTTGTCAGGGGGCTTGGGAGAATGACGAGACCCTTCCAGTTGGTATGAAATTTGTTTGTCTACACCATGCGCTGTCAACAGATGTTGTAGCACATGATAATCGTCCGGCCCCTCCACCAGCATGACAAACTTATCGGCCATGCCTAGCGCACCTCGATCTGTTCGCGCGTGACGATGGCTAGTTCATCCTCATCAAACGTGACCGCACCCACCCCGGCCTTTCGATTTTCCAGTCGGATGAGCACGCCTTCTTCTTTTTCATTGTCAGCGGCGGCCTGCTGGAACGCCTGGATGCAGTCCCAGCTATGGGACGTGGCGAACACCTGCACGTTGAGGCGGTGGGCGACCTCAAAGATAAGCTTCCAAAGGTCGGGCAGCACGGAGTAGTGCAGGCCAGTGTCTACTTCATCAATTAGCAGCATCCCATCTTTGGCATTGACCAGGGCAAGAGCGATGCCAAACATGCGGTTCATCCCCTCGCCCATGCTACGGAGGGGAACAGGCGCAGGAAAATCCTGAGTTTTAAGTATCGGAATACGCCCATTGCCCCCATTTTTTGCATCAACTAAGTTGACGTTGACTGTGGCAGGGGCGATGATTTTTAATGCAACAATAACATCATGCTGAAGATCAGACAGCACAATGTTATCCCAATAAGCAGCGGAGTCATTCGCAGTTAGTCCATCAGCCGAGACGATGACCACATGAGTTTGTGGAAAATAATCCCTGCCAGAAAAAAAGCTTGACACATAATTTTGATCAAGTGGGAAGTTGTAGTGGATAGCTGTGCCTATATCTACTGTGATGTTCAGAAACGACATCAATGCTGCTGGCCGAGTTTCAGCATTGGTTGATCGTAATTGCATGCTTCCTGAACCATTGTCTACCCACTCAGGCCAAGCAGTTCCAATAGTTATTTTGTCAACATCAGAAGCAACAGGCCCGATTTCTATGGCACTGGGTTTTTGCCTCAAGTCAATACGCCCGTAGAATAGGTGTTTTAGAGCAGAAACCCGATCTTCAGGAGTTGAAGGCCCATAGCGTGTTTCGTAGTCATTTTTGAGTTCATCTCGCTCCCGCAGAAGTTGTAAAATAATTTGAGGCTCACCTTTGCAAGCATAAAGCCATAATGCTTCCAGCAAACTGGTCTTCCCGACGTTGTTCTTGCCGACGATGAGGTTCACCCGCCCCAGCTTTTCGATTCGCAGGTGCTTGAAGGCGCGGAAGTTTTTGATTTCCAGGGAATCCAGGATGAGGGACATGATCGTTTGCTCCGCCGTCATTGTAGCACCGGGAACAGGCCCCGTCAAGCAGATCGCCCCCTAGCCCCCAATTCTGGGGGAACCGGAGAGAAAAAGGTCTCCTTATCTGGCTCCCCCAGAATTGGGGGCCGGGGGGCTTCTTGGGAACAGGCCCCGTCAAGGCATCGTCCTGGGATAAGGTATACTAAGAAATCGGCAGGGCTGCGGAAAACTCGAAGGGGCAGGGTAGTAACGGAATGTGTGGAATCACGGGCTATGTGGGCGGGCGCGACCGGAGCGTCCGGCTGGTGCTGGATAACCTGAAGCGGCTGGAATACCGGGGCTACGACTCGGCGGGGGTCGCGGTGGTCAAGCCGGGCGCGGAAGGCGTCACCGTCCTCAAAAAGAAGGGTAAGCTGGCGAACCTGGAGGCCGCGCTGGACGGGCTGGGGCAGTCGTCTGGGACGGTCATCGCGCACACGCGCTGGGCGACGCACGGGCGGCCCAACGATGTCAACGCCCACCCGCACACGGACTGCACGGGGCGCATCTCGCTGATCCACAACGGCATCATCGAGAACTACATCGGGCTGAAAGAGCGGCTGACCGGGGCGGGGCACGTCTTCACGAGCGACACGGACACCGAGGTGCTGGCGCACCTGATCGAGTCGCACCGGGACGCGGCGGGGTCGTTGGAGGCGGCCATCCGGGCGGCCTTGTCCGAGGTGACGGGCGCGTATGCCATCTGCGTCGTGTCCAGTGAGGAGCCGGACGTCATCTACGCCGCCAAGACCGCCTCGCCGCTCATCATCGGGCTGGGTGAGGGCGAGAACTTCCTGGCCTCGGACATCCCCGCCGTCATGGGGCAGACGCGCCGCGTGCTGGTCCTGGAAGACGGCGACTTCGCGCGCATCACGCCGGGCGGGGTTGTGCTGACGACGCTGGACGGCAAGCCCCTGCACCGAGATGTGTTCCAGGTGACGTGGGACGTGTCCACGGCGCAGAAGGGCGGGTTCGCGCACTTCATGCTGAAAGAGATCTACGACCAGCCGCAGGCCATCCGGGACACCCTGCGCGGGCGGACGACCGAGGCGCACCAGGTCACGCTGCCGGAACTGAAGCTGCCGACGAGCAAATTGGTTCACTTCAACCGCATCGTCATCGTCGCCTGCGGCACGGCCTACCACGCCGGGCTGGCGGGCAAGAACTTCTTTGAGCACCTGCTGCGCCGCCCCGTGGAGGTGCAGGTGGCGAGCGAGTTCCGCTACAACGACCCCATCGTGGACGCCCAGACATTGGCCGTCATCATCTCCCAGTCGGGCGAGACGGCGGACACCCTGGCGGCCTTGCGCGAGGCCAAGATCAAGGGCGCGACGACATTAGCCTTAGTGAACGTCGTTGGGTCTTCCATCGCCCGCGAGGCCGATGAAGTGCTTTACACCTACGCCGGGCCGGAAATCTGCGTCGCCTCCACCAAGGCCTACGTCACCCAATTGATCGGCCTGTACCTGCTCGGCCTGTACATCGCCCAGGAGGAAAACAAGCTGGGGCCGGGCGTGGTCGCCGCCTATGTGGAGCAGCTCCAGCGCCTGCCCGAGCAGGTCTCGGAGATACTAGCCGACACCTCCGCCGTCCAAGCCGTCGCGGGCCAGCACGCGCGCGCCTCCTCGTTCTTCTTTCTGGGCCGGGGCAACGACTACGCCGTCGCCCAGGAGGGCGCGCTGAAGCTCAAAGAGGTCTCCTACATCCACGCCGAGGCGTACCCCGCCGGCGAGCTGAAGCACGGCCCCCTGGCCCTGGTCGAGCCGGGCGTTTCGGTCGTCTGCATCGCCACGCAGTCCGCGCTGTACGACAAAATCCAGTCCAGCGTCAAGGAAGTGAGAGCACGCGACGGCGCGGCCATCGGCATCGTCAAGGCGGGCGACGAGGGCCTGGACGAGAACTTCGTGGACAGCATCCTGCGCGTCCCGGCCACCCACGACACGTTCATGCCCGTCCTGTCCATCATCCCGATGCAGCTTTTGTCCTACTACATCGCCGCTGATCTAGGCCGCGAGATAGACCAGCCCCGCAACCTGGCGAAGTCGGTGACGGTGGAGTAACCCTATTTGGAGGACGGACGCATGAAACAGGCGAACCGTATTGTCCTTGCCATCTGGATTTCGTTAGGTGTTTTTGTGCTGACGGTGGCGGATTGGCAGTTTGGCGGCTTGAGATTCGTCAGCCGTGGCACGACTCTCCTTGCGGGCTTCGCCGCGCTCTGGCTGCCGGTCGCCTGCGTCGCGTTGCTCGGCTTTCTGCCTCGAAGCCGGGCGAGGGTTTGGGCGTTTCTAAGTCTTATCCCGGCATCTTTGGTCTGTTTCATCTTCGGCTTAATGATTGTTATCGGACAGGCCCTCCCAACATGGACACGGCAATCAACCGTCCGCCTCAGCCATTCGGAGATCGTCACCTACTACACGGACGCCGGGGCTTGGGACAGCGGCGGGACTGTGATTCAGCAAGAGATCACCGTGCTGCCGAGCCTCCTCTGGGTGAAGCCGCTTTCCAGCAAGGACTACATGCGCGACGTTAGCGTGACGGTGCTGGACCGTCACCACGTCCGGTGTGCTTTTACCGCCGACAAGTACCACTTGGATGATCCAGATTCGGCAACCCAAAAGGATGATGTGTGGGTCTTCTAAAGGACGGCACTAACCTGTTTGACGTTTGACGCCAATGATGTTACACTGTCGGTGTTCGCGCCAGCGTAAGGCAGCCGGCGAAAAAGCACGTTCATTCCACGACGCGGGGGAGACCGTGATGCCTTCTCAGGAAGAAGAGGCCGACAAACATTTCGGGGTGCTGGGGCTGGCGCAGACGCAGGTGCGGCTGCACGCGCCGACGCCGCTGTGGGCGGGCCTGTACCGGGAAGAAGAAGAAAGGCTGAAGGCGGCGCTGGGGCCGGCGCTCATCGCCGTGGAGCACTACGGCAGCACGTCGGTCGGCGGCATCAAGGCCAAGCCGATCATTGACATCCTGGCGGGCATCGCGCGGCTGGACGACGGGCCGACACTGATCGAGCCGCTCCTGTCCCTGGGGTACGACTACGCGGGGGACAGGGTCGTGCCGGGGCACCACATCTTCGGCAAGGGCGAGGCGCGGACGCACCTGCTGCACGTCGTCGAGTACGGCAGCGCGATCTGGACCGAGGCGCTCTGCTTCCGGGACGCGCTGCGAGCCGACCCCAAGCTGGCACGCGAGTATGAGGCGCTGAAGACCACCCTGAGCGAGAAGTACGCCGAGCGCCGGGCCGACTACACGGCGGCAAAGGCATCGTTCATCCAGTCCGTGCTGGACAAGTGCTGACCGGCCGCATCAAGAGAAACGAAGAAACGCCCCCGCCGGAGATCGGCGGGGGCGTTTGTGGTTTCGCGGGGCCGCGAGACTACATCGTGCCCTTCTTCATCATGCCGCCCTTCATGGCGCCTTTTTTCATCATGCCGCCCTTCATGGCACCTTTCTTCATGCCGGACTTCTTCATCATGCCCGACTTTTTCATCATGCCGCCCTTCATGGCGCCCTTCTTCATCATGCCGCCCTTCATGGCGGAACCGGACTTGGACATGGTGGAGCCGGTCTGAGCGAAGGCGGGAACGACGAGGGTGGCGATAGCGGCGACGGCGACGAGCTTGCTGACTAACTTCATGGGATGAAGCCTCCTGGAATAGATTTCACCCCCTGTAGCGTTTCCGCGCCGAGAATAGTTCCGGTGCGAAAAAATAAGTTTGACATATTTTCGGCAGGGGGAACCTCATAAGTCGTTTCCGGGTCTGAAAGACGGAAGAGCGTTTAGGGGAGGATAGAATCATGACACTCAGGCGTAAATCTACGTCCAAGATAGGCTTCTGGCTGGCGTCCGCCCTGGCCGTCCTGGCGCTGGCGGGCTGCAACGAGCACACGGACAAGCTGGGCGACATCGCGAACAACCCGTCGGGCTTCGCCAACAAGGACGTCACCGTGGCGGGCGAGGTGACGAAGGTGTACGAGCTGCCGCTCGGGATCACCGACATCGCCGCCTACCGGGTGAACGACGGCACGGGGCAGGCGTGGGTGATCAGCCGGGCGGGGGCGCCGCGCGAGGGCGACAAGGTGGGCCTGAAGGGGACGGTGCGGCCCGAAGGCCGGATCGGCAGCGAGACGTTGACCAACATCATCGAGGAGAAGCAGCGCAAGGTGCAGTAGGCGCACGGCCCCGACGGAAAAACGGCCCGGCGACGTCCCCTTCGGACGCGCTGGGCCGTTTTTGTGTCACACTGAGGGGAGACAAATGAGGGGAGGCAGCGGCACGGCCTACCGCTTGGCGCCGGGATTGATGCCAGGCGTCATGGGCGCCTTCATCATGCCCCTAGGCATGGGGGACGACTTGCGGGTGTAGCCCTTGACGTGGACCATCTTGCCGGTCTTGGTGGTTTTCGTGTAACCGCTGACGTGGGTCGTCTTGGGCACGGGCATTTTGGCCGCGCGGTTGTAGCCCTTGACCTGAACGACTTTGCCGGTCTTGGTCATCTTGGTGTAGCCGTTGACGTGCGTCTTGGCGGGGGCGGGCGTCTGGGCGAACGCGGCGGTAGCGGCGAACATGGCGACCAGGCCGAGCGCGGAAACAAGGCGGGCGAATGTCTTCACTGTCTTCATGGAGAATCCCTTTCGTTGAGCATCGTGGCAAGGAGTATGACGATCTGAGGCTCCAAGCGAAGGAGCGACGGGAAAAGTTCCGCAAAATAATTTTTCGCGGGCGCGGCGCTTTTTGCCCCCGAAACGACACCAAGACTATGACACACGGGCAATGAGAATGGGCGAATGGGAGGATGACGAGCGGCTGGCGGCGCGCTACGGGTCCGAAGGGGACGCGCGGGCGCTGGAGACACTGTTCCGCCGCCACATCGAGGCGACCTACGCCTTCGCCCGGCGCTTCCTGCTGACGCGCGAGGACGCCGAGGAGGCCGCCTCGGAGACGTGGCTGCGGGCGGGGCGGGCGCTGCGGGCGGGCCATTGGCGCGGCGAAAGCCGCTTCAAGACCTGGCTGCTGGGCGTCGCTCGGCTGGTCTGCCTGGAGCGGCTGCGCCAGCCGCGCCTCCCCACCCTGTCGCTGTCGGGGCTGGCCGGGACGGACCGGGGCGACTGGGTTTTGTTCTCGCCCGCCCCGGACCCCGCCTCGGACTTGGACGAGGCGCTGGCCGCACTCTCAGACGATCACCGGCTGGTGCTGACTCTCTGCGACTTGCAGGGATTGACGGCGGGGGAGGCCGCGCAGATATTGGGCCGGACCCCGGCGGCCACGAAGTCCCTGCACGGCCGCGCCCGCCGCGCCCTGCGGGACGCGCTGGAACAGTTGGAGGCGGACTGATGCTGGGCGGCCTGGAATCCATTGACTGGCGTAGCCTGACACACGCCTACGGCCCGGCGGATGACGTGCCGGAAGCGCTGCGCGCGCTGGCAGAGGGCAGAGCGTCGGCGGAGGATGTTGCGGGCGTTTTTTGGGGCAACATCTGGCATCAAGGGACCGTTTACGAGGCGACGGCTTACGCGGTGCCCTTCCTGATCGAGTTGCTGGGGAGCGGGCGGATCAAGGATCGGGAATGGCTGCTGCTGCTTCTCAACAGCCTTGCTACAGGAAGTTCATACCGCGCCGTTCATGGCAATGCCTCGTCGCGCGAAGATCCACGGGAGTTTGAGGGCGCGCGGGAGCGAGAACTGGATTGGGTCCGGCAGGCGCATGAGGCCGTAGGGGACGGCATTCCTAGCTATCTCAACCTGCTCCAGAACACGTCACCAAACGTCAGGACAGCAGCCGCGCTCGTGCTTTCCTGTTTCCCGGAACGTGCCGAGTTAACCCTGCCTCGACTGCGCCAACGGCTACACGGCGAACCGCGCCGCGATGTGCAGGCCAGCATTCTGCTGTGCCTAGGGGCGCTGAGGGACTCGGAGGCGTCCACGAGCAAGGCGCTGGCGGAGGCCGCACGACGCAGGCGAGACGATCCCCGGCGGCTGGCCGCCGCCCTGAGCCTGCTCTGGCGGGACAAAGATGAGGCCCCGCCGGCAGCGATTCGCGTCGTGCAGGACGTACTGATCGCCCCTGAAACATTTCCCGAAGCCTATGTTTTTTCGGCATGGGACGTTGACGCCGACCCAGGCCAGACGCTCTACGAGGCCCTTCTGCTGCTGGGACAGGAGAAGGCGATCCCTGCGCTTCTGGATGTGCTGGACAGGTCCGAAGAGCCGGCCGACATCCTGATTGATTTCTTGATCGAAGCCGCCTTCTCTGAACACAGAGGCGCAGCCGTCGAGCCGGGCCGCTTAACGCCTTTCCAGAAAGACGTCCTCCTGTCCTTCCTCGGTCTGGGAGCATTCTGGGATGAGGCAGGAAAGTGGAAGACCCATTCTATCGGGTCGGCGGAGTGGCAAATTGGCCTGCCGCAAACACGCCGCGAGATCGAGCAGCTATTAGAGAAGGAATAGGGATGACACAAGACGAGCGGGACGAGCTGATTGACCTGTATGTGGACGACGCCCTGCCCGAGTCGCTGCGGGCGCGGGTGGAGGGGTATCTCGCCAGCCACCCGGACGCGGCGGCGACGGTTGCCGCGCTGCGGGCGACGGCGGCCCGCCTCCAGGCCGCCCCCACGGACCGGCCCGACGCCTGGTTCGTCGAGCGCGCCCTGGACCGGCTGCTGCGTGAGCATTCCGAAGCGCAACCGCCTGTCCGGGCCGGGGCACAGGGCCGGGCGCGCTGAGACTCGCCACGGGTTAAAACCCGAGGCTACCAAGTGCCCGGCGTCCAGGGGACGCAAGACGTTCAGAGGAGGACCCACGGCACACGGCACTTCTGTCTTCCCGTCCCCTGGACGGTGGGCACTTCCATAGCCTCGGGTTTCAACCCGTGGCGAACGCAGCTTCACACCGATTATCATGCTCCTCTACGCCGTCACCATCTTCCTGAGCGCCTTTCTGCTGTTCCAGATCGAGCCGATCATTGCCAAGAGCATCGTGCCCTGGTTCGGCGGGTCGGCGGCGGTGTGGACGACCTGCCTGCTGTTCTTCCAGCTCGTGCTGCTGGCGGGCTACCTGTACGCGCACGGGACGATCCGGTATCTGAAACCGAACGCACAGGCACGGCTGCACATCGGGCTGCTGGCCCTGAGCCTTCTGGCCCTGCACGTCCTGCCGCGCGCAGGCTGGAAGCCGACGGGGACCGAGGAGCCGACACGGGCAATTTTGTGGCTGCTGCTGGCGACGGTTGGGCTGCCCTACCTGCTGCTGTCCACGACGGGGCCGCTGCTGCAAGCGTGGTACGCCGCCCGGCCACCGGCGGGGAAGGCGACCGCCTTTCCGTACCGGCTGTACGCGCTGTCCAATGGCGGCTCGCTGCTGGCCCTGCTGTCCTACCCGGTCGCGGTAGAACCTGTCTTGACCATCCGGCAGCAGGCGGGGGTCTGGTCCATTGGATATGCGGCCTTTGCGATTCTGTGCGGCGTCGTCGCCTGGCGGTCGCAAGGGGGCGTCCGGCCTGCGACCGAAGCGGACGAGGAGACGGGGACCGCGCCGGGCTGGGGGCTTTCCCTGGTGTGGGTCGGGCTGGCCGCCGTCGCCTCGACGCTGCTGCTGGCGGTGACGAACTACCTGACCCAGAACGTCGCCGCCATCCCGTTCCTGTGGGTGCTGCCGCTCTCGCTGTACCTGCTGACCTTCATCGTGTGCTTTGGGGGCAAAGGCTGGCGGTGGACCCCAGCCTTCCTGCCGCTGCCCGCGCTCGCGGTCGGGGCGATGGCGTGCGCGCTGTCGCCGGAGTTGCAGGAGGTCAGCACGGGGATTTCGGTCCTGGTGCCGCTGTTCTGCGGCGGGCTGTTCGTCTGCTGCCTGCTCTGCCACGGCGAGCTGGCCCGATTGAAGCCTCCCACGCGCTATCTGACGCAGTTCTACCTCATGGTCTCGGTCGGCGGGGCGGCGGGCGGGCTGTTCGTCGGGCTGCTGGCTCCGAGCCTGTTCCGGGGGTCTTACGAACTGCCCGTCGCCCTGGCCGCCTGCGCCGTCGTCGCCCTCCTGGCCCTGTACCGCGAGCCGGGGCAGGCGCTCGTGCGGCAGATCGCCCAGCCGTCATTTCTGGTCATGGCTGCCCTCACCGTGGGCCTGATGGTCTTCCTGGCACATACGGTCCGGCAGGTCACGGACGGCAACCGCGTGGTTGCGCGCAACTTCTACGGCGTCCTGCGCGTCGTGGACCCGGACGACCCGACTGCCGAGGGCGCAACACGGTCGCTGGCGAACGGCATGATCAACCACGGCGAGCAGTTCCTGGACCCCGGCCGGGCGATGACGCCGACGACGTACTATGGGCCTCAGTCGGGCATCGGCCTGGCGATCCGGGAGGCGCAGGGGCCTGGGCCTCACAAAAGCGTCCGTGTCGGCGTGATCGGCCTGGGAACGGGGACGCTGGCGGCCTACGGGCGGCCCGGCGACGCCTATGAGTTTTACGACATCAACCCGCTGGTCATCCGATTGGCCCGGACACAGTTCACGTTCCTGTCGGGATCAAAGGCGGAGGTTTCCGTGGTCCCCGGCGATGCGCGATTGGCTTTGGAACGGCAGCCGCCGCAGAACTTTGATGTGCTGGCTGTGGACGCCTTTTCGGGAGACGCGATCCCCGTACATTTGCTGACCAGGGAGGCGTTCGCGCTCTATTTCCGGCACCTGAAGCCGGGCGGCGTCCTGGCCGTCCACGTCTCGAATCGTTACCTCGCCCTGTCCCCGGTCGTCGCGCTGGACGCCCGCGCGCTGGGCCTGGACGCCCGCGTCGTCAGTAGCGCGGCGGACGAGTCCGACGACACCGCCGACGCCGAGTGGGTGCTGGTGTCCGCCCGGCTCGCCTTTTTCCGGTCGCCGCTCTTGAAAGATGCGGCGGCCATACCCGACCGGCCCGGCCTGCGCGCCTGGACCGACGACTACAGCAACCTCTACTCGATACTGAAGAAATCAGGAGACAATTAATGGCAACCAAGACGCTCACGCCCGGACTGCTCCGGGCCACCTCCCCCCGCAAGGAACTGTTCGAGGGCATCCAGACGGTCGGCAAGGCCGTCGCCACCCGCTCGTCCCTGCCCATCCTCACCCACGTCCGCGTCGCCGCCAAAGACGGCAAGGTCTCGATGATGGCGACCGACCTGGAGATGTGGATGGAGCACACCCTGCCCGGCGTCGGCATCACCGAGGACGGCGCGGCGACCGCGCCCGCCCGCAACTTCACCGAACTCTTGGCCGCCATGCCCGACGCCGACGTGTCCGTGACGGTCGAGGACGAGACCAACACGCTGCACCTGCGCTGCCTCAAGGCCAACTACAAGCTGCTGGGCCTCTCGGCCGACGAGTTTCCGCTGCTGCCGCAGGTGAAAGAAGACTCGCGCTTCGTCATGGACCGCGAGACCCTGCGCGACGCCATCAAGCAGACCATCTTCGCCACGTCCACGGACGAGACCCGCGCCATCCTGACCGGTGTGCTGGTCGTCTTCCAGGGCGACAGCCTGCGCCTGGTGGCGACGGACACGCACCGGCTGGCCGTCCGCGACTGCCCCGTCAAGGAGGGGTCGGGCAGCGCCAGCGCCATCGTGCCCTCCCGCGCCATGAACGAGCTTCTCCGCATCATCGGCAACGAGGAGGGCGAGGTCGTCGTCACCCTCTCCGGCAACCAGATCCAGTTCCAGATCGAGAACGGCAAAGGGGACGACAAGGCCGACGGCAGCAGGACGACCCTGATCTCGCGCCTGATTGACGGCCAGTTCCCCAACTACGAGCGCGTCATCCCCGCCCAGGCGACCAAGACCCTGACCGTCGAGCGCGCCCCGCTCGCCGCCGCCGTCAAGCGCGCCTCCATCGTCGCCCGCGACTCGGCCAGCCGCGTCGTCCTGCGGACGACCGAGGACGGCGACCGCCTGACCATCACGGCCGAGAGCGGCAGCGTCGGCAACGCCTACGAGGAGGTGGAGGTCGCCCGCGAGGGCGACGACAGCCCCGTCGAGATCGCCTTCAACGCCAAGTACCTCGCCGACGTGCTGGGCGTCCTGGACACCGAGGGCCTGCACATCGAGCTGACCGAGCCGCTACGCCCCGGCGTCATCCGCCCCACCGACACCGCCGACTACCTCTGTGTGCTGATGCCGATGCAGGTCGTGTAAAAAATATAAGCCTCGCCGCTGATTTCGTGCGGTCTTCGCCCCTGGCCCCTTGGAGAATGCTGAGGGCGAAGACCACCTCAGCACCTGTGTGGGAGGCGGGGTGACTGGAGACTATACCATGACTGAGTCTGAATTGCTGCACTTGCTTGCCTTTCTGCGCCTGGAACCGCACGAAGCCGAGTGGATCGAGTTTAAGCACAACAACCAAGACCCACAAATGATTGGTGAGCGCATCTCTGCTCTGGCAAACGCAGCCGCACTGTTAGCCAAGGAGCGGGATTGGTTTGTTTGGGGCATTGAGGATGGAACACACAATATCGTCGGCACGACGTTCAAGCCGCGTGCCGCATCCTCGAAAGTTGGGAATGAAGAACTGGAGTCATGGCTGTCACATCACCTTTCACCTTGTCCAGACTTTCGCTTCCATGAGTTCCAAGCCGAGAGCAAGCCTATTGTCTTGCTTGAAATCCCGCCCGCACAGCACACACCGGTTCGGTGGAAGGAAACCGCCTACATCCGTGTCGGCACATACACGAAGAAGCTGAACGATTACCCTGAGAAAGAGCGCTCGCTTTGGCTCCAACTCTCCCAACAGCCTTTCGAGGCACGCATCGCGGCCCGAGATGCGTCCGATGACGAAGTTCTGTCTCTGCTCGACTACGACTCCTATTTCCAGTTGACTAAACAGACTTTACCGACAACGAAGAATGGGATACTTGAGCGCCTCGCCACCGAGAAAATGGTGGTGCCACGCATGGAACGCTTCGACATCACTAACTTCGGCGCGATTGTGTTCGCCCGGCGTTTGTCCGACTTCGAGACGTTGGGGCGGAAGGCTATGCGGGTGATAGACTACACAGGCAATAATCGGGCCAGCGGCGGCAGAGAATATCCCGCTGATGCCGGGTATGCTGTCATCTTTGAGGCACTTATTGCCTACATCAAGAGCCGTCTGCCGAACCATGAGTATATCGCCGAGGCTCTGCGGGTAGAAACTGAGGTGTACCCGGAAATCGCGATTCGTGAGCTTGTTGCCAACGCGCTCATTCATCAGGACTTCAGCATGACCGGCGACAGTCCTCTAGTAGAGATTTTCTCTAACCGAATAGAGATCGCAAATGCTGGACGTCCGCTCATTGACACCATGCGATTTGTAGATGAACCGCCGCAATCCCGAAATGAGTCGTTGGCGAAGTTCATGCGCCGTGTCAATATCTGCGAGGAGCGCGGCAGCGGAATTGACAAGGTGATACAAGCCGTGGAGTTATTCCAACTACCAGCCCCACAGTTTGAGGGAACGGAGAAGCACACGCGCGTATCCTTGTTCGCGCGACGGAGCTTCCAGGAACTGAGTAGCCGTGACCGCGTCTGGGCTTGTTACTGGCACGCCTGCTTGATGCAGGTTTCTGGTACGCAGATGACCAACGAGAGTTTGCGAAAGCGTCTGTCCCTGAGCGATGATAAATACAACCAAGCGTCAAAGGTCATCTCGGACGCGCGGCAAGTTGATTACATCAAGCCCTACGACCCTGATAACAAATCACCGCGTTATGCCCGCTATGTGCCGTTCTGGGCTTGAGCAGCATTCTTATGTCGCGTCATGTCACAGCAAAACATCTCTATCAACGAGATTACACTAACAAACGCCAACAATTATTAATAATAAGTATATTTTCTGCACCGTAAGTGTTTCGTTACGTCGCGTCATGTCACGATCTGCATAATCCAGTGTAACGAAAGCGAATATGAGTGTTGGGCGATGTCAGCTAGGAAACGGTGATTTGACGGCGGCCTAGCTTTAAGCAGGCAGTAGTTTCAGTACCCGATATGTCACGCATTTTGCGTTAAGCCATATGCAAAATGCGTAAGAACAACGTGCGGGATGCGCTGTTCCCACGGACCCGGCAGAACATCCTGGCGACGCTGCGGCTGTTGCCAAAGCGGCGCTGGCATCTAAGCGATCTGGCGCAACGCCTCGGCGTGCCGCGAGGCGGGCGGCAACCGCGTGTATTACCAGGTGAACCCCACCCATCCCCTGCTGCCGGAACTGCAACGCCTGTTCGCCAAGACGGTCGGGCTGGCCGACCAAGTTCGGGCACGATAAACAATCCCCCACAATAGACCGAAAGGCACGACGCGGGCGGTATGAGCGGAGCCGGGGGGTGGAACGCCTTTCGCACTGGAGGGCTTCACTGTTTAGCGGCCAAACTGTGGGAGATTTTATCTGATTTCGCCTCGGATAAACTCTGTTGAAAAGGTTTGAAGAAGTTTTTCATCGGTAACGGTAAAAATGGCTGTTTTGGCATGAATATTGCACATACAGTATCATACGCGAAAAACGTCGGCTTGACGCGGTTGAGCCGAAGGCCACGTCAACCTGTAATTCCATCAATAACCGTGTTCAGCCCTCATTCGATCCTTCTTCCGCCCACGCCGAGGTCAAGTCGCGAGTGACGCGAGAGGGCAGAAATAAGGTATCCTGTGCTTCTGCGAGCATCTACTCTGCTGGCCCGGTCAGCGTGGGTGGGTGCAGACTCTTCCGCCCGTGCCGGCAAAGGCGTCGTCGGGAGACATTCGCTCTGCCAGCAGGTTTGTTCACTACTCACATAAGCCCTTATTCCTATGAGATTTTCCCAGTTCTGGCCCGGCCTTTATAAACTCATAAGCCCCTTTTCCAGAACCGATCGGAGTCCGCTGAGGCTGGAAATGGCGGTGCCGAACGGCTTGACCGACAGCGCCGGACGGACTTCGCGGGAGGCGCTTCCTCCCTCCCTTCGTCCGGGCGGCGGTCCGGCCACGCCGGGAGGGTCCGCGACCGGAAAGTTTCGCTACCGCCCGGAGGGCGGCGCAGCCTCCTGTCCGCTGGTCACAGCAGCGCCCGCCTGGGCCGGCCCCGTGCCGGCGACCGCCCTCGTTCACGACTACCTGGCGCAGTCGGGGGGCGCGGAGCGCGTGGCCGCCGCGCTCCACGGCCTGTTCCCGGCGGCGCCGCTGTATACCTCCGTCTACGACGCCAAGGCAACTCTGCCGTGCTTCTCCGAGATGGACGTGCGGACTTCGTTCTTGCAGCGCCCGTTCCTATCCTCGCGCCGGTTCCATAAGCTCGCCCTCAGCTTCTATGCGTTGGCCTTTGAGCAGTTCGACCTGACGGGTTATGGGCTGGTCATCAGCAGCTCAAGCGGTTTCGCCAAGGGCGTCATCACCAGCCCGGAGACGTGCCACATCTGCTACTGCCACACGCCTGCCCGGTTCGCGTGGCGGCAGCACGACTACTTGCTGCAAAGCCGGCTGACGCGGCTGCTCGCGCCCTGGATGCGCGGGATGATCAGCGGCCTGCGCCAGCGGGACTTCAACAGCGCCCAGCGCGTGGACTACTTCGTGGCGAACTCCCACAACGTCGCAGGGCGCATCCGCAAGCACTACCGGCGCGAAGCGGACGCCGTCATTTATCCGCCGGTCGAGACGCGGCGCTTTAGGCCCGCTCCCCCTGACGAGATCGGGGATCATTTCCTGGTCGTCTCGCGCCTGGTGGGCTACAAGCGCATTGATCTGGCGATCGAGGCGTGCAACCGGCTCCAGGTCCCCCTGCGCGTCGTCGGGGTGGGGCCGGAGCGCCGGGCGCTGCGGCGCCTGGCCGGCCCCACGATCCAGTTCCTGGGGCGGCTTTCGGACGCCCAAGTGGCCCAGGAGTATGCCCGCTGCCGCGCCCTCATCTTCCCAGGGGAAGAGGATTTCGGACTGACCCCCGTGGAGTGCATGGCGAGCGGCCGCCCGGTCGTGGCCTACGGGCGCGGCGGCGCGCTGGAAACGGTGACGGCGGGCCGGACGGGGGTCTTTTTCGAGGAGCAGACGCCAGAAGCCGTCATGGAAGCGCTCCAGGCGGTCGCGGCCATGCCGGTAATCCCGGAGGTCTTGCAGGCCGAAGCCTTCCGGTTCGACGCCTCCGTCTTCGCGCAGCGGATGAGCGAGTTCGTCAGCCAGACACTGGAGAAGCACCGCTGCCTCTACCAAAGGCCCACAAACGGTTGATTTTCTGCGGGTGGATTTCATAAAAAGCTAAGGGTTGGACTGCATCGTAGAATTATTTTCAAGAAGTTTTACAGAAACCAGCCTTTTTGCTGATTTTGGCATTCTTTATGCAGAGAAGATTCCTGTAAGTGAGGGGGCCATGTGCCATCTTCAGGCATGGCTCGTTGGTCACGGGGAGAGACGGATGGTGCATGCCCTTCCAGCCGCTCCCGTTGCGTGTCGCATATTTCGTTTCTATTGCAAGTGGCGGTACTGCAACTACGGCAAGTGAATGAGGTAGAATGCCGGGGAAAAAGACAAGATGAGCGCCGGGCAGAGAAACGTGGACGATGTGGACACGTGGATACCCCTGCTGGAACAGCCGCCCGACGCTTCTTCCCCTTGCGCGAAAGCGCTGGAGCGGTTCCGCTGGGAGGCCGGGCTGGCCTTTGTCAGTCATGGCGCCCGGATCGGCGTCCGCACCACGGACGCCGCGCTCCTGGAATGCCTGCGGGGGCACCTGCCGCCCGGATCGGAGCCTGCCCCCGCGCCGGTCGTGGACGGCCTGTTTTCGCTGGCCGTGGTCCAGAGCCGGTCGCGTATGCACCCGGAGCCGCACTACTTTTTATACCAAGGGGCCTGCCGGGCGGCGCACACGCGGAAGGCGGACGAGGCCCTTCAAGCCCTAGCGTCCGGCCTGCACGGGCAGGTGGCCGCCCAGGCGCGGGGATGGCTGTTCGTCCACGCCGGGGTCGTCGGGTGGAACGGGGCAGCCGTGGTCATTCCGGGGCGAACGTTTAGCGGCAAAAGCAGCCTGGTGGCCGCCCTCGTGCGGGCGGGGGCGACGTACCTCTCCGATGAGTACGCCGTGTTCGACGCGGACGGGCGAGTCCACCCTTACGCCAAGTCCCTGTCGCTCCGGGACGAAGAAGGCCGGCCGCACGGCACCTTCCCCGTGGAGGCGTTGGGCGGACAGGCCGCAACGGAGCCGCTGTCGGTCGGGATGATCGTCTCGACTCGGTATGAAATTGGCGCCCGCTGGCGGCCCCGGCCCCTGTCGCCGGGCCGCGCCATGCTGACGCTTTTGGAGAACACCGTGCAGGTCCGCACACAGCCGCAGGCGGCGATGCAGACGCTTCAGAAAGCGGCAATAGGCGCCGAGGCGTTCGGAAGCAAGCGGGGTGACGCGGATCAAGTCGCCGCTTGGCTGCGGGAACGCCAACCTTAAAGAAAGACAAAAAAGGGGTATTAATGGGAGGGGGGCTATGAACTGCCTGTTCCGTTCGAGGAAGTACCCGCTCCGACACAACGCATGGGCCGCAAGGCTTTCCTACCCACCAACTTTCGTTCGGATGCCGCCTGTCCCGCTCTCAAAGGGAACGACGGCGAATAAGAACCATCCGCAGCCACTCGCGTTATAGAAAGCCCGAGATATACACCAGAGAACATCGTAAAAGGAGCACCATGAACCACCACAATCACAGAAAGCCTTTCGCCAACTCCGCGCGCGCCGCCGTCGCCCTCTGCGCCCTCGCGGCCCTCGGCGGCCGGGCGGCTCAGGCGCAATTCAGCATGGTCACCTCCCCAAGCCAATTGGGCAACACGACCCTGACGAATCAGTACCCCCTCCCGAACAACGGCATCGTCGGCCCCTCGTTCAACGTAGGCACGATGAACGGCCTTGATAACCTGGTGTTCACGGCGACGAACGCGGTCCAGCCGTCGGCTAACTCATTCGGTGGAGGCTTCCAGGCCTTTATGGTCAGCTCTACCAACTCCGCGCCGCAGTTCAGCATGGCCCCCTTCGGGACGGCAGGAGACGTCGCCGAGGACCTAACTTTTGCTTCCACGTCCGGTAATATCGCCACCGGGCCTCTGGAAATCCAGTTCCAGAATGCAGCGGGTGTCCCTACCGGTGTCGCCGGGTTCGGGCTGCTCGCCCAGGACTTCAACATCGATATGGAGACGTTCACGGTGAACATCTTCTCCGACCCAAATGCGACGGTTCCGCTGGGCAGCTTCACCTACAATACGGTGGACAACACGCAGGGTTCCGGCCAAGCCGTTTTCGTTGGGGCACAATCAACCCAAGGCCTCCCGCTGATCGAGTCGGCCACCATCAGCAGCTTCTCCGTGGCCACGGGGATAAATCCTAACAACGGCAATAACGCCTTCGCTTTCGGGCGCACATTCGTGTCGGCACCGGTTCCCGAAGCTTCGACCGTGGTCAGCTTCGGCATGGGTGTTCTCCTGTTCGCCGGCCTGGCCCTGGGCGCGCACAAGCGCAAAGCCAATGGCACGACGCGGGATGCCTCGCAGACGATAGGCTAACCGCAACGTCGGGAGCCGAACGCGATAGGCTGAAAGGAATGAGTAATGGTGCCACAGGCACGACATGATCGACTGGTCGTCCAGGAGATGGGCGATGAAACGATCATCTACGACGAACAACGGAACCATATCCATCGTCTGAACCAAACGGCGGCTCTTGTCTGGCGTCACTGTGATGGTCGGCGGACGGCCGCCGACCTCGCCCTCGTGGTGCAGAACGAACTGGGTTCGCCTGTGACCGAGGAGATGGTCTGGCTGGCGCTCGACCGCCTGGAGAAAGAGCACCTGCTTCAAGACCGGCTCGTGCGGCCTGAGATGGCGATGCAGATCACCCGGCGGCAGATGCTCCGCAGAGCGGCCCTAGTGGGCGGCGCGACGCTCCTGCTGCCGGTGGTCCAGAGCATGGTCGCGCCCACGCCTGCCATGGCGATGTCCGTCGGCTGCGCCACGCGCGGGCAAGTCGCCACCCCGACCCGCCCTTGCTGTGCCGGCCTGATGGCGGCCCGCTTCAATCGGTGTACTAGTGGGCGTTTTGGGGGCTGAAAGCAAAGTCTTTCCTGTCGCCACGTCTTCATATACAAAGCCTTTAGCCTGTCGATGTTTCCTCATCCTAGAGGGACGTCACCAGGCCGCTTTGCTTTTACCTCTCCATGTTTTTGATCTCTGCCTGGAAAAAGGTGGTGGGGAAAAAGCGGGCATGAATCGGGTATCATGTCAAGAGATAGATCAAGGTGGGGAATGAACGGCGAGGCGAAGACGGATTCGGATGCCCATCTGTAGAACTTGAAGTGAAGGCGAAGGGATTGCCTCGAAAGGATCACTATGAATCACTACGACCGCAAGAAACGTCTTACCAGCCCTGCCTGGGCCGCTATCACCCTTTGCGTCTTCGGCGCCGTGGGATGGCGAGCCGCACAGGCGCAGGCCACCATCGTCACCACCCCCACTCAGTTGACCAATCCGGTGCAGACAGCCGCTTACCCTAATCCCTCCGGGAACAACTCGATCTCTCCCTCATCGTTTGCCGTAGCGGCAGGCACCAACACGTTGACCTTCACGGCGACGAATGGCACACCGAACGGGGGATTCCAGAGCTATGTCGCCGACATGACGGTGGCGCCGCAGTTCACAACTGGTAGTGTGTTGGAAGAGCTTTTCAACGACTCCGTCAGCCCCACCGCCACAGGGCCGCTTCAGATCAGTTTCCAGAACGGCGTCGCCGGCTTCGGGCTGTTCGCCCAGGACGCCAACGCCGACACTGAGACGTTCACCCTGAACGTCTTCAACGGGACCACTTCGCTGGGCACGTTCACGTTCGGCCCGACAGATAATACCGCGCCTTCAGGAACTGCGGTCTTTGTCGGGGCACAGGTGCCTGTCGGCACAGTGATCACGCGGGCCACCCTCAGCAGTTCCTCCGCGCCCGGAACGGGCATCAACAGCAACGACTTCTATGTCGGCCCCGCGAGTGTACAGGCGGCCCTTCCGTGCGCCCTGCGCGGGCAAGTTTCTACCGCGAGCCTGCCTTGCTGCGCCGGCCTCGTGCCGGGGCGCTTCAACCGCTGCGGCACGGGGCGTTTTGGGGGCTGACGGTCAAAGTCTCCCCCGCCTTCGCCGCCAAAAAGTGACGAAGAAAGTGACGAAGCTGGCGGTCTGCCGACGTTCCCTCGACTTGAAGGGAAGACCGGCAGGCCGCTTTGCGTTCGCAGGACAAACGTTCCCAGGCTATGCTCACCGAGCAAAGAGTTGATCAAGAAACGAGTCTTCCACTCGCCCGGCGCCTTGCGGACTTGGCGGCGCAGGAGGAAGTCGCGGCGCTTGTCCAGTACGCCTTTTTCCGCCCCCACCTGGCGGCACTGCTGCGCGTCTTCGCCGAAGCGCAGGTGGACCTGCTCGTGCTCAAGGGCGCGGCGCTGGCCGAGACGGTCTACCCGCGCCCCAGCCTGCGCCGGTTCGGGGACCTGGACGTGCTGGTGCGCCGGGCGGACACCGGGCGCGCGCGGGCAGTGCTGGAAGCGCTCGGCTACATCGTTGATCCCCTGGCGTGGGAGGATCTGGGGCGTGGCCGCGACTGCCAGGTGAACTTCTTCAACCATACAGACCGCGCCTCGGTTGTCGTCGAACTGCACACCGAGCTGATCAACAACGACCTCTTTTTCGGGCAGTTCCACGTTGATGACCGGGGCCTGTGGGAGCGCGCCCGGTCCGTGTGTCTGGTCGGTGAGGCCGCCCGGACGCTGGGGCCGGAAGACCAGATTCTGCACCTCTGCCTGCACCTGGCCGGCCACTACCTGGCCGCCCCGCAGTCCTTGCGCGACATCGCCCAGGTCTGCTCCGTCAGCCGGGTGGACTGGACCCTGTTCATCCGCCTTGCCCAGAAGGCGGGCGCGGCCACGGTCTGCTTCGCGGGCTTGTTCGCGGCGGCCCGGCTTTTGGAGACGCCGGTGCCGCCGGCGGTACTCGACGCGCTCGCGCCCCGCCCCGCGCGCGGTCGCCTGGAACGGATCGCCGAGGCGCGCGCCGCAGACATCACCGAAGCCGGCACCGAGCGCCTGCGCCTTCCGCTGCTCTGGCACCTGCTCGGCAGCCCCCAGGCGCGGGGCCGCGCCCTTCGGCAGATCATCGTCCCCTCACGCCGCTGGCTGATCACGCACTACTATGTTGACCGGGCCGACCAGCCGGAGGTCCCCCGCCGCACGCGATGGCACCCGAACCACCCCCGCCTGACGGTCAAGAACGTCGCGCATTACGCGCTGACGTTTCTAGCGCTTTACGGCACCCATTGGGTGTCGCTGCTGCGCCGAGGCGCGGCGGCACTCCAAAGACCTTGAGGATAACGATGAACTCTATCTGTGTATCACATCGGCGGTCGGCAGCACGACTCGCTCTGGGTTGGGCGGCGTTCTCCTTATGCGCTGTCTCGCCTGGCCTTCCACAGCCCAAACCCGCAATCGCAAAAGCGAAAGCCACTGTCGGGGCGGACACGCCCCGGCCCCGCCCCACGCCGGTCATCACCCAGGCAACCGTCTATGTCACGGCCAGGGACACCGGGGAGCGGATGCGCGCGGGGGAACCGCTCCGGCTGGAAGACTTCCCGCAGCCCGAAGAGTCTTCCGCCTTCATCATGCTGGACCCGACTCGGCGGTTTCAAACGATCATCGGCTTCGGCGGCGCGTTCACCGATGCGGCCGCCGAGACCTTCGCCAAGATGCCGGCCGCCAGGCAGAGTGAACTGCTGGCCGCCTACTTTTCGCCCGACAAGGGCCTGGGCTACACGCTGGGCCGGACGAACATCAATAGCTGCGACTTTTCCAGCGACACCTACTCGTATGACGATGTCGCCGACGATACCGTCCTGGCCCACTTCTCCATCGCCCACGATCTGCGCTACCGCGTCCCCTTCATCAAGGCCGCCCTCGCCGTCGCCGGGAACCGTCTGACGCTGTTCGCCTCGCCGTGGAGTCCGCCGGCCTGGATGAAGACCAACGGCGACATGTCTCACGGCGGCAAACTGAAGCCCGAAGACCGGCAGGCGTGGGCGGACTACTACGCGCGCTTCATCCGGGCCTACGGGCAGGAAGGCATCCCGATCTGGGGGCTGACGGTGCAGAACGAGCCGATGTCCACGCAGTCCTGGGAGTCGTGCCTGTACACGGGCCAGGACGAGCATGACTTCGTCCGGGATTACCTCGGCCCGGCGCTCCGCAAGGCGGGCCTGTCGGGTATCAAGCTGATGATCTGGGACCACAACCGGGGCATCATGTACCAGCGCGCCCAGGCCGTTTTCGAGGACCCCCTCGCCGCCCAGTACGTCTGGGGGACTGCCTTCCACTGGTACTCGGGCGACCATTTCGACGTCCCGCAGGCCGTCCACGAGGCGTTCCCGCAGAAGAACCTGCTGTTCACCGAGGGCAGCGAGGGGTTCACGACCAGCCCGGCGGCGCAGTGGGCGGGCGGCGAGCGCTACGGGAGGAACATCCTGCTGGACCTGAGCCACTGGGCGGTGGGCTGGACCGACTGGAACCTGCTCCTGGACGAGCGGGGCGGGCCGAACCACGTCGGCAACTACTGCTCCGCCCCGGTCATGGCCGACACCAGGACCGGCGACCTGCACTACCTGCCTTCCTACTACTACCTCGGCCACTTCGCCAAGTTCATCCGCCCCGGCGCCCAGCGGATCGCCAGCACCTCGACCGACGACGGCCTGCTGTCGGCGGCGTTCATCAACCCCGACGGTACGATCGCCGCCGTCGTGCTGAACGAGACGGGCGGGGCGCGCGACTACCGCGTTTGGATCGCCGGCAAGGCCGTGAGCGTCAGCAGCCCGGCGCATTCCATCGAAACGGTGATGCTGAGGCCGTAGACTGGTGCGACGGAATGACCCTGCGGCTCAGGGTCCGCAAACTGTCAGTCCATGTACGGACCAGTAGGTGCCCGGCACGGCCCTCTGCTAGTGATCCGCAGAAATCGGGCAATGACGGCGGGCAACGTGATTGCCGGAACGCCGCCGTGCCGACCCCGGCCCGTCCGCCGTGGCGCGGGCCGAGCCAGGGTGGGTTCCGAAAGGCTCACATCCCCATGAAACCACTCTTCTCCCTCTTCCTGCTCCTTGCCCTCATCGCCCCCGCCCTCGCGGCAGACAGGCCAGCGGGCGCGATGGGCGACGGCGTCGCAGACGACACGGCGGCGATCCAGGCCGCGCTCGACGCGCAGGGCAAGACCGGCGGCGAGGTGTTCCTGCCGCCGGGGGTGTACCGGATCACCGGCAGCCTGCGCGTGCCGACGGGCGTGACGCTGCGCGGGAGCTGGGACGCGCCCCACCACGGGGCATGGGACAGGGGGACGACGCTGGCCGTCACGGGCGGGCGCGGGCGGGAGGACGGGCCGGCGGCGGTGGAGCTAGCGGAAAGCAGTGCGATTCAGGGCGTGACGATGGTGTGGCCGGAGCAGAAGTGGGACGCCATCACGGCCTACCCGTGGGCCATCCACGGCCAGGGGATGCACAACGACATCGAGAACATCACGTTCATCAATGCCTACCAGGGCATCAAGATCGGCGTCCCGTGGAGCGAGCTGCACACCATCCGAAACGTCTTCGGCTGCGTCCTGCGCCGGGGCATCCTGGTTGATACGACCTCGGACATCGGGCGCATCGAGGACGTCCATTTCAACGAGCACTACTGGGCGCGCAGCCACTACCCTGGCATCACGACCGGCAGCGACCGGCCCGTCACGGTCTACACCGAGGCTAACTTAGAGGCGTTCATCTTCGGGCGCACGGACTGGGAGTACGTCCTGAACACGTTCGTCTTCGGCGCGCGGATCGGCTACCGCTTTATCCACACCCCCTCAGGCGAGTGCAACGGGCAGTTTGCCGGCATCGGCGCGGACGGCTGCCACGTCGGGGTCCAGATTGATGCCATCCAGCCCATCGGCATCCAGGTGACGAACGGCGAGTTCACGACGTTCACGGGCGAGCCGAACGCGGGCGTCGTTACGGCGCGGGGCGCGGGCGGCGCGGCGCAGTTCGTCAACTGCAACTTCTGGAGCAACCCCGGCGGCGTGGCCCGACTGGACGGCGACACGGCCGTCACCTTCAGCGACTGCCACTTTTCGGACACCGCCGCCAGCGGGGCGATCGTGGCGAGCAAAGGCCGCTTGATCGTGCGCGGCTGCCAGTTCGCTGCCGCGGGCGTGGCCGTCGTGCTGGGGCCGGGCGTTCGCGCCGCCGCCGTCGCCGAGAACACGCAGCCGGGCGGCGTCCGGGTGAGGAACGGGATCGGGGCGCGGGCGCAGATCGGGCTGAACGAGCTTCCTTTCGCCCTGCCCGCCGCCCAGGCCGGGCACTACCGGGTCAAGATCGGCGCACCGGGCGATGAGGACTACGTCGGGCCGGGCTGGTTCGGCCCCGAAGGAGCCGCCGACGCGCCGCCGCAGCTCAGGCCCGCCGTCACCACCGCCCGCTGGGCGGGGGCCAGCTCGGCCCTGCGCCTGCCGGTCCTGCCGGGCCGCGCTTACACCC
>CAXTWM010000019.1:0-24674 GCA_964247915.1 uncultured Armatimonadales bacterium
GGCCAGGATGTCGCCCGCCCGCGCCTTGCCCGCCTCGTCCAGCGTCGCCGTCGGCTCGTCCCAGAGCAGGAGCGGCGGGTCGCCGACCCGCGAGACGGCCAGCTTGAGCCGCTGGCGCATACCCGAGGAGTAGGCCGAAACCGGGTCCCGCCCGCGCGCGCGCGCCAGGCCGACTTCCGCCAGCAGCGCCTCGCTTGCCGCGTCCGAGACGCCCCGCAGGCGGGCGAAAAAGGCCAGATTCTCCAGCCCGGTCAGTTCGCCGTAGAGCTGCACATCGGGGGCGGCATAGCCGCGCGCGCCCCTAAAGGCCACCGTCCCCGATTCGGGCCGCAGCAGGCCCGCGATGATCTTGAGCAGGGTACTCTTGCCCGCGCCGTTCGCCCCCGTCACGGCCAGGCACCGGCCCCCCGCCACGTCGGCCCGCACGTCGGAAAACAGGGTGCGCCGCCCGTAGCCCATCGTGATCCCGCGCAGTTCCAGCACACTCGTTTCGGGCACGCCCATCGTGGGCCTATTATACCGCAAGTGAAAGGGCGAATCAAGGCGCGGGGCGTCGTTCGTGAAAAAAGTCACAAGTCCGACGGCTATGCTATACTGATGGCGATGGCTGACGCGAAAGAGCGGGGCACGCGCAAACGGCCCCTGCAAAACACCGGAAAAATGCCGATACTAGAGTCAACAACCAGGCCCCTCTGCGGGCGGCGGGGGCCGGCACGATGACGCAGACCGCTTTGTGGCGCGGCAGCGTCGCCCTGCTCCTGATCGCGCTGACGCTGATCGGCGCCCTGCTCGGCACGGCCTGGCGGCGCAGCCACCCGCGCGGCGACAGGCCGCGCCTGACGGTGACCTTTCTGGACGTCGGGGACGGCGACTGCGCCTTGGTCCGCTCGCCCGAGGGCCGGACGATCCTGCTGGACGCGGGGAGCGCGCAGGCCGGGCCGTCCGTGGTGGACGCGCTGCGGCGCCGGAACGTCCGCACGATTGACCTGCTGATCCTGACGTCGCCGGACGAGGCCAGCATCGGCGGCGTCCCCGCCCTGCTGGGGAGCGGGATCGGCGTTTCGCAGGTCTGGGACAACCCCGTCGCCGACGCCGGCCAGCCGCGCCGGGACGCGCTGGAGGCGATCCGGCGACACATCCCGCACATCCCGTCCAGCACGGCCAACGGGGGCGACGCGATCCAGGTCGGGCAGATGCTGTTCGTTTCCGCCGTCTGGCCGCCCCCGGCGGGTCCTGCCTCGCGGCGCGACCCGCTGGTCTGCCGGATCAACTACGGCGGGACGGCCTTTCTGTTCGAGGCGGCCGCCACGCCCGAGGCCGAGCGGGACCTGATCAGCCAGGCGGGGCGGCAGGTCGAATGCACCGGGGCCTGCACGGACATGATCCTCCAGGTCGCCGCCCGCGCCGAGGGGTCGCCCTCGCCGGAGATGCTGCGGCGGGCGACGCCGGCCGTCGCGGTGATCCCCTGCGGGCCGGGCAGCCCGCCCGCGCCCGAGACGCTGCACCGCCTGCGGGCGGCGGGGGCGGCCGTCTGGCAGACGGACACCCAGGGGACGGTCACCGTCACCGCCAACGGCCGGGTCCCGCCCGCAGTCACGGCGGCCCACATGTAAGGACAAGGGCAGGAAAAGCAGTCACGACCCATGCAGACACTGAACGCGCCACGCGCCACCACGCCCCGTCTGGGCGACATCCTCGTCGAGCACGGCATCATCACGGCGGAGCAGATCCGGCACGCCCTGGAAGTGCAGTCGTCCACCGGCCAGCGGCTCGGCTCCGTCCTGGTCGGCAACGGCTGGGCGACGGAGGAGCAGGTGACGGAGGCGCGCGCCGTCCAGATGGAGGTCGGCTATGTGGACCTGACGCTCGAAGCGCCCGACCCGTTCGCCGTCGCCCTCATCCCCGTCGAGATCGCCCAGCGCTACCTGCTGCTCCCCCTGTCCGTCGAGGACGCCCCCCTGAACGGCCACGCCCGGATCAGCCTGGCGATGGTGGACCCGTGGGACGTCGAGGCGATCGACCATGTGCAGCGCGAGACCCGCCGCCGGGTCGAGCCGCTGCTGGCGAGCGAGAGCGGCCTGCAAGGCGCCCTGGAGCGCGCCTACCACGCCTCGCAGAACGACGCCCATTCCGAGGCCATGTCCGAGACCATCGAGCTGGCGAGCCTGGACTCGCTGGACCTAATCGTGCCGGACGAGGAGGACCTGGACCTGGGCGACACCGTCCGCCAGGGCGAGCAGGCCCCCGTCATCCGGTTCGTCAACACGCTCTTCTCCGAAGCCGTCCGGCGGCGGACGTCGGACATCCACATCGAGCCGCGCAAGAAAGACTTCCTGATCCGCTACCGCATTGACGGCCAGCTCCAGACCATCAAGACCGTGCCGCGCAACCTGCACGCGGCGACCGTCTCGCGCATCAAGATTCTGGGCGAGATGGACATCGCCGAGCGCCGCCTGCCGCTCGACGGGCGCATCGCCCTGCGGGTCGAGGGCAAGAACATCGACCTGCGCGTCTCGACCCTGCCGACGCAGTACGGCGAGCGCGTGGTGATGCGGATTCTGGACCGCAGCACGGCCAGCATGGGCCTGGACGAGCTGGGCTTCTCGCCGCACAACCTCCAGAACTTCAACTCCTTGATCCGCAAGCCGCACGGCATCATCCTGGTGACGGGGCCGACCGGCTCGGGCAAGACGACCACGCTGTACGCCGCCCTGAACGCCCTGCGGTCGCCGTCCACCAACATCATGACGTGCGAGGACCCGGTCGAGTACGAGCTGGAAGGCATCAGCCAGTCCAACGTCAACGAGCGCGCGGGCCTGACCTTCGCCCGGCAGTTAAGGGCCATTCTGCGCCAGGACCCGGACGTCGTCCTGGTCGGCGAGATCCGCGACGCCGAGACGGCGGAGATCGCCTTCCGGGCCGCCCTGACCGGGCACCTGGTCCTCTCGACGCTCCACTGCAACGAGGCGGCGGGGGCGGTCAGCCGCCTGCTGGACATGGGCGTCCCGCCGTTTTTGATTGCCTCGACCGTGGCCGGCGTGGTCGCCCAGCGCCTGGTCCGGCGCTTGTGCCCCTCCTGCAAGCGCGAGTTCTTCCCCGACAACGACCAGCTCGCCATGTTCCGCGCCCTGGGCGGCGGGAACGTGCCCGGCATGGTGCTGTTCGAGGGGCCGGGCTGCGCCAAGTGCGACGGGCACGGGACGCGGGGCCGGGTCGCCGTGCATGAGGTCCTGGTCGCCAACACCCGCATCCACCGCCTGACGATGGAGTCGGCGGAAACCCACGTCATCCGCGAAGCGGCCATCGAGAACGGCATGATCCCGATGATCGGGGACGGCCTGGAAAAAGTCCGCCAGGGCGTGACCGTCTTGGAAGACATCCAGCGCAAGATCGGCGTCTCGGTGGGGGAGTAGAGGGAGTCTCAGGAGAGCCGCCCGCCGGAGCATCATGCTCTTTCGGGCGGCTCTTGTCGTATGAGGTGACAGCGCCGTGCTGACACATCTGCTAACTCAAATTCGTCATGCAGGCAAGAATAGCTGCCTTTGGCTACTCTGACCAGCAGGCCGGACGAGCCGGTCGCCATTTCGCCTGTTGGCCGTTCATTTTCCTCAACGTCCAGCGCCTCTATACATTCACCACTTTCCGGCGCCCAGAGGATCGCTAACACGCCAGAAGTAATTCTCAGCGAACCGAGAGCTGTTGCTTCACCCGAAGGCAGTTCGGCAAGTGTGGTGACGGTTTTGAGTTCATCATCACTGCTGGCACCATCTGGTTCATCAAGCCAGGCACGGATTATCGTTAGGTCCCCTCGCGCATTCATGAATACGTCACCCGTCCCTGCCCCATATGGGTCCCAAACCAGCGCTTGTTCTAACCCGACAAAAATCAGCGCCCCAGGCGGTTCAGGATCGGCCAGAAGCACTCGGCAGGCACGTTCATAATCTGAGCCGTCTCCATCAGAGCCGCGCCAGTCACGCGCAACTGTGGCGTCCGCTAAGAGGAACGGCCCGCCTTCCGAGTCAACATTGTCAATGTAGATCATTGTGCTTCTCGCCTCATTGACCGTATCAAAGCTGAACTAAAACAGCAGCGCCTTGATAAAATAAAAACTGTTCGGCGCTCCCTCTGACAGCGCCGGGCAACTTTGGTCTAAAATAGCAGCGGCTCAGTGGGCCTTGTGCCTTGCCCTTTGCCGTCACGGCCACCAGGCTTTGTACAGGGCGAAGCGCGAACTCAGCGTCTCGGCGGCGTCCCGCTTCGGGAACGTCAGGCCGGCGTGGCGGCGCGTTTCGGCCATCAACTCGCGGTGGACCTCGTCCGGGATGTTCCACATCTGGGAGTAGGTCCGCCCCGACAGCGCTTCCAGCGTTCGCGCGATGGGTACGGTCCGCTTCCAGGCCAGCCCAGGCGTTTCCAGCAAAGTCACCCGCGCCCCCAGGCCGCCCGCACGTTCTATGCGCCGCAGATGGGCCAGCGCGGGGGCCATGCCGCTGCCCAGGCTGGCCGCGAGGACGTGCCGGGCGCGCGCCCGCTCGTAATAGAAGTCCACGAGGGCGGACCGGCCGCCCTGCTCGACGCCCAGCAGCAGGACGCCCCCGCGCGGGGCCAGGACGCGGCGCGTCTCCTGAAGGACCAGCTTCCACTGCTCGATCAGATGCAGGATGTGGACCAGCAGCACGCCGGAGAACGCGCCCTTGCGGAAGGGCAGCCGCTGCAAGTCGGCCCGCACGAGCGACAGGCTGCCGGGCGAAGCCTTCGCCCCGATGCGCCCCATCATGGCGGGCGCGATGTCCGCCCCGACGACCTGCCCCGGATGCAGGCGGGCCAGCGGCGCGGCAAACCGCCCGGTCCCCACCCCGCCGTCCAGAAACAGCCCGCCGCGCTCCAAGCGGCTCTCGCGCGCCAGGAGGCGGGCGATCTCTTCCAATTGTGGATCGGGGATGATGCGGGTCCGGTCGTAGTCCCCGGCGACGGACTGGAAGGAAAGAAAGCGGCCCGGCGCGTCAGCCATGCGGCTCACGCTTCTTGGGGGTGCTGATCGAGGGCGCGACGACGTACAGCGGGACCAGACCGAGCGGGTCATCCGTGTCGCCCGCCTGGAGACGCCGGGCCGCGATCCGGGCCAATCCCTCCGGCGGCGTCCAGGGCTGCGTCAGTGACCGCCCCGCCCAGTCCGGCAGCAGGTGGGGTGCCGCGCACACGATGACGCCGCCCATCGCGCCCAGCCGCGCGGTCAGCGCCTCCACGGGAGCCGCGAAGGGTTCATTCACGGTCGCGTCCCCCCGATAGACGGCCGCGTAGACCTCGCCGCGCCGGGACGGCAGGACCGGGACGAGGGGCGTGTCATCGTCCTGCGCCCGCCAGGGGTCCGCGTAGGCGTCCAGCGTGCCGACGCCGACCAGCGGCTTCCCCGTCACCTGCGCCAGCGTCTTGGCCGTGGTCACGCCGACTCGGACGCCCGTGAACGAGCCTGGCCCCAGCCCGACGGCGAAGGCCGTCAGGTCCGCCAGGGTCAGCCCGCTGCGCGTCAGCAGCCCGTCCAGCTCGCCCATCAGCCGACGCGACAGGGTGCGCTTGCCCTCAAAGACGCTGACGGCATGGACCGCGCCGTCCTCGCCCGCCAGCGCCAGCACGCACATCTCGCCGCTCGTGTCGAATGCAAGGAAGGTCATAAGTCGCCTAGAGTTCCTATCGCCTGCGCCCCGTGTGCCGTCATCACGAGGCGGCGCTTGTTCAGCCCTTCGGCCGTCAGCGCGATGTCCAAGCGATCCGGCGGCAGGGCGTCAGCGATTCGGTCCGCCCACTCGATGACGACGACGCCGTCGCCGCCCAAGTATTCATCAAAGGCGAGGTCGTACAGGCCGGACGAGTCGGGCAGGCGGTAGACGTCGAAGTGGTAGAGGGGGACGCGCCCGCCGGGGTGCTCGGCGAGGAGGGTGAAAGTGGGGGAGTTGACCGGCTCCTCCGGGGGCAGGCCAAGGCCCAGGGCCAGGCCCTGCGTCCACGTCGTCTTGCCCGCGCCCAAGTCGCCGATGAGGCAGACCACATCGCCAGGATGCAGGAGGGCACCCAGCGCGGCGGCCAGGGCGCGGGTCTCGTCCGCGCTGCTTGTCTCGAAGGTACGGGTCATAGTCACAGAGTCAGGGCGCGAAATGGTCCCACCCGCGCCGCTCCGTCGGCAGGTCCGTCCCGTCCGGGCCGAGGATGCGTAGACCGGCGCGGACGACTTCACCGATGGGTGTCAGGAGGGTCCCTGTGGCGGCGACGGCGGCCTGCACGGCGTCCACATCGCCCGGCGCGACGGCCAGCAGAAGCTCGCAGCACTCGCCGCCGTCGAGGGCAAGATCGAGCGGCGACTGGTCGAGTTCTTGGGCGGCCGCTTTCATCGCTTCAGACAGCGGCAGGGTCGCCGCATGGATCTTGGCCCCTACCCCCGAGGCCGCGCAGAGCTTGGGGACATCGCCCGCCAGGCCGTCGCTGATGTCCATGCCGGCGTGGACCAGCCCGGTCTCGCGGGCGGCGCGGGCGGCGACGACGCGGGGCTGGGGGCGGCGGTGGCTCTGGACCACGCCTTTGTTGATCTTTTCGGCCTGCACCGCCCCGCACTGCATGAGCAGGGCGAGACCGGCGGCCGAGTCCCCCAGCGTCCCCGTCACCAGCAGGACGTCACCGACCTTCGCCCCCGCACGGGTCAGCGCCCGCCCGCGCGGCACCGTCCCGAGCTGCGTGACGGTGACAACCAGGCTGCCCCCCGCCGGGCCGGTGGAGTTCGTGTCGCCGCCCGCTAGGCGCGCGCCGTAGCGGTTGAGGCAGTCACATAGCCCGTCGTACAGCCGCTCCAGCCACTCAACGCTCTCGTCGGCGGGCAGGGCCAGCGAGACAAAGGCGAACGTCGGGTCCGCCCCCATCGCCGCGATGTCGGAGAGGTTGACGGCGGCGGCCTTCCACCCGACCGAATAGGGGTCGCTCCAGTCGCGGCGGAAGTGGACGCCCTCGACCAGCCCGTCCGTCGTGACGACGACCTGCCGGTCCGGGGGGATGTCCAGCACGGCGGCGTCGTCACCCAGCGGCACGGCCAGCCCGTCCACCTTCGACGCGGCGAAGGTGGCGCGGATGTGGCCGATGAACCCGAACTCGCCGCCGATGTCGGACAGTCGCATGGTCGTCCCCCGCACCCCAGTCGCTTTGCCCTAGCCGCCCCAGTTCCACATGACCGGGTTGTTGTCCAGCCGGTCGGTGACGGTGCGGCCGATCTCGTCAATCGTGTCCAGGTCGTCCTCGTCTATCTCCACATCGCCCGCGACGCCGTTCTGGCTCGCCTGCTCGGCGTTGCGCGCGCCGACGATGGCCGAGGTCATCGGCTGGGCGATGAGCCAGCCCAGCGAGAGCTGGCCGACGGTGACGCCGTACTTGTCGGCGAGGGGCCGCAGCTTGTCCAGGGCGTTCAAGGCGCGGTCGTAGTTCTCCCCCTGGAACAGTTTGTTCCCGGCCCGGTTGTCGCCCTCCTCGAACTTGTGGCCGCGCTCGAACTTGCCGGTCAGAAGCCCCTGCGCCAGCGGCGAATAGGCGATGATCGAGATCTTGTTGTCCACGCAGTACGGCGCGGCGTCCGCCTCGACCTGCCGCCAGAACAGCGAGTAGGGCGGCTGGAGGCTGTCCACGCGCCCGTGCCGGGCGGCCTCCTCGATCTGGGCGCGGCTGAAGTTCGAGACGCCGATGGCCCGGATCTTGCCCTGCTGCTTCAGCTCGTTCAGCGCGCCCATCGTCTCCTCGATGGGGACCACTTCGGAGCCGAACGACCCCGACGGCCAGTGGATCTGGTACAGGTCAATGCGATCCGTGCCGAGATTCTTCAGCGACCGCTCGCACGCCTCGAAGACCTTGTCCCGCTTGAGGTTGCCCGCCCAGACCTTCGTGGCGATGACGATCTGGTCGCGCTTGTCGCCCAGCGCCTGGGCCAGAATCCGCTCGCTGTAGCCCTCACCATACGCCTCGGCGGTGTCGAATGTCGTGATGCCGCTGTCAAAGGCGGCGCGGTGGGCGGCGACCGAGTCGTCGTCGTTGATGCTGGTCCAGCCGGACTTGCCGGCCTGCCACCCGCCAAAGATGATCGCGCTGATCTCGATCTTGGTCCGCCCGAGCTGTCGGTGCTGCATGGTGAAAAGTCCCTTTCGGACAAAGAGTGTCTGGAAGTATGTTGAACGGATTATGCCCAGTTTGTGCATGAAATGAAAAGCGGGCACAAAGAAAAGCCCCGGCATCAATTATGAGGCCGGGGCGTTCGTAGCACGGGTTGGTGGATGCTATCTAGAGCCTGTCATGCACTTCAGGCGCGGTGAAGCCGGCTGACGGCTCTCACGAGCATCAGGCAGGCGAGCGCGACGAAGTGCAGGCCCGCCGGCGTGTCCGGCAGGCGCTCGTAGTCGCGCGAGAGACGCCGGAGCCAGGCCGCCTGACCCCCTCAAGCGTGTCCACGGCCATGTGGGCCTTGCTGCCGTTCCTGTGGCCGTCATAGCTGCCGTGCACGCCGCTCTCCGGGGTGGACTGCACCGTGCGCCCATCGAAGTAGCGGGCGACGAAGGCCCGTTCATCGTCCGAGACATCGGAAGGATGAGGCTTCCGTGAAGTGCCCTTTGAGAATGGCAGTGCTGTTGGATGGACTGGGAGCCACCAAGATTACGATCCCCTTAAGCCAAAGCGCCTGGACAACATGGGCGCGAGGCGAGTGGCTAATGCTGACATTATCACCTGCTAATTGATTAATTCCTCCTTTTTCGGGTACACTTAACCGGCAATTTTTGTGTTTTTGCGTAGTGTATCGCAGAGGAAGTTGGGAAGGTGACGACCAAAGTGGGTCTGGTGCAGCTCGGCTGCGCGAAAAACCAGGTGGACGGCGAGGAGATGCTGGGGGCGCTGGCCGGCTTCAATGGGGAAGCGGAAGGCCGGGCGGTGCAGTTCGTGGCGGACAAGAGCGACGCGGACGTGCTGATCGTCAACACCTGCGGCTTCATCGGGCCGGCGAAGGAAGAAAGCATCGCGGCGATTTTGGACGCCGTGAAGCGCAAGGAGCGCGGGCAGGTGTCCAAGGTCATCGTCACCGGCTGCCTCGCCCAGCGCTACGGGGCGGACCTCGCCCGCGAGATCCCCGAAGTGGATGCGTTCCTGGGGATCGAGAGCGCGCCCAGCGTCGGCAACGTCGTCTTCGGGGCACGGCCCCGCCAGATCAACCTGGTGGAGCAGGTCGCCGACAAGTATGCCCTCGTTCCTCAATCCCGCCTGCGCGCGACGGCGACGCCGTGGACAGCCTACCTCAAAATCTCTGAAGGCTGCGACCACACCTGCACGTTCTGCGCTATCCCCGGCATCCGGGGCAGGCACCGGTCCAAGCCCATCGAGCGGCTGGTCCAAGAGGCGCGGCAGCTCGCCGCATCGGGCGCGCGGGAGCTGAACCTGGTCGCGCAGGACACGACCGCCTACGGCATGGACCTCTACGGGCGGCTGGCCCTGCCCGACCTGCTGCGGGCGCTGGCCGAGGTGGAGGGCATACGCTGGCTGCGCCTGCTCTACTGCTACCCGACGATGGTGCGCCAGCCCCTCCTGGACGCCCTGCGCGAGCTACCGCAGGTGATCCCCTATATTGACATGCCCTTGCAGCACGGCGACGACCTCATGCTCAAGTCCATGAAGCGCGGCGGGTCGGTGGAGCAGTACAAGCGCCTCTTCGGCAAAATGCGCGACGCCCTGCCCGATCTGGCGCTCCGAACGACGTTTTTGGTCGGCTTCCCCGGCGAAACGGACGCGCAGTTCGAAAATCTACTAAGTTTCGTCCGTGAGATGCGTTTCGACCGCGTGGGCGTCTTCACCTATTCCGCTGAGGAAGACACGCCCGCCTTTGATCTGCCCGATGCCGTTCCCCCGAAGGTGATGCGTACGCGGCGCGACGCCCTGATGGCCGCGCAGCAGCCCCTCAGCCTGGCGAACAACCAGAAGTGGCTGGGGCGGACGCTGGACGTGCTGGTCGAGTCGCGGCGCATCGAAGACGGACGGACGGACGCCGTGGGCCGCTCGTTCCGCGACGCCCCCGAGATTGACGGCGCGGTGGCCGTGCGCGGCTGCGACGCCGCCCCCGGCACGCTTGTCGCCGCCCGCGTCGTGGAGGCCGCGCCCTACGACCTGTACGCCGTCCCCGTCTAAACCATCACTGAACTTTTTCACATTTTCATCCCGTACTCACAAGGAGACCGCATGGCGACCACCCGAACCGACAAGAAATCCAGCGCCAAGAAGACCCCCTCCGGGCCGGACCCGACCCAAGCGCTCGCCCAGGAGACTCTGACGACCCTGCTGCACCGCGCCCTGGTCCGCCTGGGCGAGCCGGCCCGCGTCGGCGAAGTCGCCCGCGAGATCGGCGACGACGTCGTGACGCCCGCCCTGGCACGGCACCAGATGGAGACCGACCCGCGCCGCTTCGTCGCCGTGGACCGCCGCTGGGACATCACGAGCCGCTACCTGGACAAAACCCGGCCCCTGGAGCACATCCTGAGCGAAGTCATTTCCGTCTACGGCGCTCCCCTCCCGATCAATGAAGTGGCCGGGGAATTGGCCCAGATCACGGGCCGCGTCAAGGAGTACTACGCCGAGGTCGCCCCGCGCCTGCTGCGCGGGGCCCCCTTCTTCCCCATCGCGGGCGGGCTGGCTTACGGCCTGCGGTCGTGGCTGCTCGACCTGACCTCCGAGCGCGAGGCCGACCTGCTGTTCTACAACTACCTCAGCGGGGACACGCTGGCCCCGTTCCAGTCCGCCGCCCAGGGCCTGGACTGGGCGGACAACCCGACCGGGGCAGCCCTGGCGATCCTTACGGCGGGCGGGGGCCGGCCGGTGGACAACCGCGTCGTCCAGTATTTCGCCTGGCAGGCGCTGGGGGAGGACTTCGACGGCGCGGCTCTGTACGACGCCATCGCGACCGACCGGGAAACATTCCTCGCCCTGTCCGACCACCGCTGGCTGCTGCGCGACTCGCTGGAGCCGCTGCGCGCCCTCTGGCGCGCGCAGGCCGCGCAGGCCGCTGAGATGCCCGTGGAGGAGCCGGCCGTCGAGGCCGCCGTCGCCGTCGAGGCGGTCGCGAAGCCGCTGGAAGTCACCGAGGAGGACGCCGAGGAGATCGCCAGTTACTTCGAAGGCCGCGAGGACACGGTCCCTGTGGGCGACCTGCTCACCCACGTCTTCGAGATCCGGCCCGGTTCCCGCACCTTCGCCGCCGACTCGCAGACGCTGGCCGAGTACCTGCGCGCCCACCCGGACCAGTATCTATGGGTCGGCGCGGACCGCTTCCGCGCGCCGGACACGCTGCCGCTCTACATCGGGCAGATCCCTGAGTCGCTGACCTTCCCCACCCTGCCGCGCTTCGAGACGGCGGACGGCGAAATCCTGGACCAGATGCTGGCCGACGAGGGCCTGGAAGACGGCTTGCAGGAGGAGATTCTGGACCCGGTCGCCCAGGACGTCAATGACCAGGAACCCGCCGGGGCGACCCGCTGGCCGGAGGGGGTGACGGGCGACGCCCCGCGCCTGCGCCTGGTCCTGAAGGCGCACCACAAGGAGATCGGCACGTTCCCCTTGGCGCAGGTTCCCCCCGGCTTCTTCCCCGCCGAGCCGAACATCGTCGAGCTTACCGTGCGCGACGCGGCGGGCACCGGCTATCCTGTCTATGTGGACCACGACGTCCAGCTCGTCTACGGCCTGTTCGACCTGTACGCCGACATCGCCGCCGAGTCCGGCGCGGTCGTCCACCTGGAAAAGACGGACAAGCCCGACGAGTACACGTTCGTGGACGAGAACGAGACCGACCCCGGCGTCTTCGTCAGCCCCGCCCGCATGGAGGAATTGCTGGAATTCCGCAACGAGGTCGAGGGAGGGGCGGCGATCTCCACCTACGACATCGTCCGCCGCATCCTGGACCACTACCGTAAGGGAACGTCGTTCCTGACCCTGCTGACCGAGGTGAACCTGGTCCGCCGGACGCCGCGCCGCCTGCTGGCGAGCATCCTGAGCGGCTACTCGGCCTTCCACCCGCGCGCCAACCGCTGGACCTTCGACGCCAAAAAGGAGCCGGAGGGTTTCGACAAGAGCAAGACGGGCTACATCCTCAAAAAGTAGTCCAACACAAAAAAGTGGCCCGGTGCATCTGCACCGGGCCTTTTTGTGTTTCTGGCTTCAGAACGTGGTGTCTGAGGCTGCCGCGCGAGCTATCAAGCACGCCAGCGAGACGTAGACGCCGCTTCCATAGGCGACAAGCAAGAGCACCACGGTGACGTAGAACGCGGCCGTCCGCAGTGGCCTTGGGTTTGCCCTCAATGTCTGCCATTGTTTCCTGGCAACGTCTACCCAGTAAAGGATGACCAGCACCCACAGGAGTACGTCAAATAGAGTATTCCCGACATTGGAAGCCAGCGACTCGGAGAAGTCTTTGTGCCCAATCCCGGCGGCGAGGCCGATTAGAAAAGCCCAGACAGAAACAAACACGACGCCAAAGACGGCCAAAACTCCATTGCCGCCTTTCCGCTTGGGTCTGCGTCGTGCAGTCTCAGCCGGCTTCTTAGGCGGGGGCGGCCAGACCGTCTTGTCTGCCAGCCGCCATTTTTCCGTTCGCTCAAGCGCAAGCCGTCGCGCCGAGGCCCTACCTTGCGAGGTTTCAGACCTAGCGGAACTCTCCCGCCCGATGCGGGAGGGTGGTGGAATGTCTTCCCGATCCTCCATCCCCTCTCCTTTGCAACTACGGGCGCTAGGTCTTCGCCGTCATGCGCCGGATGGGGTCCACAATGTTGGCGTCGAAGATGGCGACGTTGGATTGGACCTGGGCGTTGGTGCCGACGATGCAACGCTCCAAATGTGTGCCCTCGCTGACGCGGGCGCCGGCCCAGAGGATGGTGTCTTTGAGGGTGACGTTCGCCTCGATGACGCAGCCGTCGCCGATGACGGTGTTTTCCAGAAGCTTGGCCGCGGCGCCGACCGTGACATCATTGCCGATGGCGACGGGGGAGCCGATCTCGACGGTGGGGTCTAGCTGGATGTTTTCGCCCCACCAGACGCCCGACTCCTCGCGCAGCGGGATGTCCAGGTGGACGCGGCCCGCGAGGGCGTCGAAGTTGGTCTGGCGGTAGACTTGCAGGTTGCCGACATCCTTCCAGTAGGCGGTCGTGGCGAAGCCGTAGAGGGGGCGGCCCGCCGAAAGGAGGCTGGGGAAGACGTTGTTGCCGAAGCCCCAGAACGTCTCCGGCGGGATCAGGTCGAACACGTCCGGCTCGAAGACATAAACGCCCGTGTTGGCCGTGTTGGAGAACACGTCGCCGCCCTTGGGCTTTTCCAAAAAGCGCGTGATGCGCCCATCTTCGTCCGTCACGACGATGCCGAACTGGGAGGGGTCATCCACGACAGTCGTGGCGATGGTGGAGGCGGCCCGTTTCTCCCGATGGAGGGCCATCAGGCCCGACAGGTCAATGTCGGAGATGTCGTCGCCGCCCACGACCAGGAACGTCTCGCCGCCGAAGAACGCTTCGGAACGCTTGACGCTGCCGGCGTCCCCCCATAGCTTGTCTTCCTGGGCGTAGGAGATGCGGACGCCCAGCCGCGAGCCGTCGCCCAGGCCCTCCTGGATCACGTCCCCCAGGTAGTGCAGGTTGACCATGATGTCCGTGAAGCCGTGCTTTTTGAGGTCCAGGACGATGTGTTCGATGACGGGCCGGTTGACGACCGGCACCATCGGCTTGGGGATTGCGCGGGTCAGGGGGTCGAGACGGGAGCCGACCCCCGCCGCCAGTATCATAGCCTTCAAATTTCGGTGTCTCCTCAGAGGGAGTCTACCCGAAAAACGCCCGCACTGATTGGGCCGCGTACTCGACCTGTTCCGGGGAGAGGTCAGGATGCACCGGCAGCGACAGGACTTCGCGCGACGCGCGCTCACTTTCCGGCAGATCGCCCGCTTTGTAGCCCAAAAAGGCGTAGGCTTCTTGCAAATGGATCGGCAGGGGGTAGTAGATGGCGGACTGAACGCCGCGCGCCGCCAGGTGCTTTTGCAGGGCGTCCCGCCGCCCCTCGGGAACACGCACGGTGTATTGATGGTAGATGTGGTAGTTGCCCCGCTCGGCGCAGGGCAGGACGAGCTGACCTTCCAGGCCGGACAGGGCCGCGTCATACCGGGCGGCGTTGTGGCGGCGTGCCCCGTTCCACTCGCCAAGGCGGCGGGCCTTGACGCGCAGCAGGGCGGCCTGCATCCCGTCCAGGCGGGAGCAGTAGCCGACCGTCTTGTGGAAGTAGCCGCCGCCCGAGCCGTGGAAGCGCAGCAGTTTAATCCGCTCGGCCAGATCGTCCCGGTCGGTCAGGACCATGCCGCCGTCGCCGCAGGCGCCGAGGTTCTTGGTGGGGTAGAACGACAGCGTATTGGCATCCCCCCACGCGCCCAGCGCCTTGCCCTGGTGGGTCGCGCCGATGGCCTGGGCGGCGTCCCCGAGCAGGGCGATGCCGCGCGGGCGGGCGATCTGGGCCAGGCGCGTCATGTCCGCGATCTGGCCGAACAGATGGACGGGGAGGATGACCTTAGTGCGGTCCGTGATCTTCGACAGGGCGGCTTCGGGGTCGAGGTTGAACGTGTGCGGATCAATGTCCGCGAAGACCGGCGTCGCGCCCGCCAGGCAGATCGTCTCGCCCGTCGCGATGAAGGTGAACGGGGACGTGATCACCTCATCGCCCGGCCCGACGCCCAGGGCGAGCAGGGACAGCAGCAGGGCGTCCGTCCCGGAGTTGACGCCCAGCCCATGCGTCGCGCCGCACGTCCCGGCGATCTCCCGCTCCAGCCCCGACGTGTTCTCGCCCAGCCCGCCGAAGTCGCAGGCGGCCATGACCTGCTCAAACGCCTCCGTGAGTTCTGCCTTCAGCGCGCGGTGCTGCGCTTGCAGGTCCGCCATCGGAACAATCATTCATCGTCCTTTGTCATTGGTTCTATAGGACCATTGACAACCAGGGCGGGCGTTTGTTGCAGGGTTTTAGGGGTGTTGTGGTCGGCTTAGTTCTGCCCTTCTGGAACGAACGACTGGTGGTAGCCCACGATCTCATAGCCTAACGCGGTGTAGAGAAGTTCACCCATTGGCGAGGCCATGATGACGCTCCGCGTCGCGCCCCCCTTGACCGCATCGGCGTGGACATGGCTCATCAAGGCCGAGGCGATCCCGCGCCGCCGGTATTCCTCATGGGTCCTCAGCGGCTCGACGACGACCGCCTCCGGGAAGGGCTGGATCGCTTTGCCGTTGCACACGCATTTGTTGTCCTGTTCTACGAAGTAGAAACGGAGGCGTGCGTCTTGTAGCTCCTGCGGCCCCATCTGGCCGTGCGGGTCATCGGCGTCAATGACGGAGTTAAATAGCTCCCGCTGTGCCTCGTCTTCGGCCTGCCGCACGAGGTAGCGCGGCTCCTCCCGCACGAAACCGATAAGGCTTTTCACCATGAGCGGTTCGGCCGCCCACCGCGCGGGCCGGTAGCCGAGCGGCGCGTAGGCGGCGATGGCCGCCTCGGGGTCGGTGATGACGATGCCGAGGTGGTGCGGGCCTGGCCCAAAGGCGTTAATCGTCTTGACAACCTCCCCCGGCGGCACCTGGATGGCTTGGAAGTAGTCGGTGATCGCCCAGAGCGGCTTGTCATAGTGGGCGTGGCGCAGCGGCCCGGCCTTGCCGATTCTCATGTCCGCCGCATACCGGCAGGTGTGGTCTGTGGCGGCATGGACCGCTTCCATTGCCGCGCGCAGGTCGGTGTCGTTTTGCATGGCTATGTTCTTGGGAGGGCCTCACCAAAGGAAAAAGCGGCAGGACATAAAGGGGCGGAAAAGAAGGGCGGGTCGCCTCACGCCTTCCCCGCCCCCTCTCTTATAACAGGTGATGCTGCCCGCGCGCCTTCAGCTCCTCGACGATCTTTTTCACGTCCTCGGAGCGGGACTTGGGGCAGATCAGGGTCGCGTCCGGCGTGTCAATGACGATGATGTCGTCCAGCCCGATGGTCGCGATCAGGCGGTCGGGGCTGTAGACCAGCGACCCATGCGTGTCCACGCCGAGATGCTGCCCGACGACGATGTTGCCCGTCTCGGCGTCGTGTTTCCCCGCTGATTGGAGCACTTCAGCCAGGCGCTCCCAGGAGCCGACGTCGTTCCAGCCGATGTCGGCGGGGATGACGGCGACTTTATCGGCCTTTTCGGCGATGCCGTAGTCCACCGACACCTTTTCCAGCGTCGGGAAGACGGCGGCCAGCGTCGCCTCGAATCCGTCGGTGCCGTGCGCGGCGACGATCTGGGCGAAGCCTTCTTCCATCTGCGGCAGGTAGGCTCTAAACAACTCGCGCAGCGTTCGGACGGTCGCGATGAACATGCCGGCGTTCCAAAAGTAGCCGCCGTCGCGCAGGTACTGCTCGGCCACCTCGCGGCTGGGCTTCTCCTTGAACTGCCGCACCCGGTAGGCCGGAACGCCCGCTTCGGTCTGCGCGCGGATCGTCTCGCCGCTCTGGATGTAGCCGAAGCCGATGTCAGGCCCCGTCGGGGGGATGCCCAGCGTCACCAGGTAGCCGTCTGCCGCCACCTCTGAGGCCGCGCGCAGGATGTCCCGGAACTTGTCTTCGTGGAGGATGACGTGGTCAGCGGGCAGGGTCGCCATGACCGTGTCCGGCCCCTGCGTCTTTTCCAGAATCGCCGCCATCAGGCCGATGGCCGGGGCTGAGTCGCGGCCCTCGGGTTCGCCGACGACGTTGCCGGGCGGGACCTCCCCGAGCTGCGCCCGGACGGCGGGGGCGTGGCGGGCGTTCGTGATGACGTACAGCCGCTCCGGCGGGACCAGGCCCTGGACGCGGTCCGTGGTCTCCTGGAGCATGGTGCGCTCGCTGACGATGTCGAGGAACTGCTTGGGGGTCTCCCGCCGGGAGCGCGGCCACAGGCGGGTCCCGCCGCCCCCGGCGGGGATCACGACGGCGATGTTCGGACTGGGGTTGGACAAGGCTGGCTCTCTTCTGCGTGCTTGCTTTTGTGTAGTTGTCAGGCGTTTCAGTGTACCGAATCCGCCCGCCCGCTGTCAACGGCATTGATTCAGATACGGCATCACCGGCCACTTATGGCCTGGTCCAAAGCAGCCCGAACCTTTTGCCTCTTCCCTTGCGTCTCACTACTATGGCACACATCATCCTCGCGCGAAAATCCCGTGCGCTCCGGCGGTTCCTGCCGCCCTTGCTGCTGGCCGCGTCCGCCCTGCCGCTGGCAGCGCAGACGAAGCCGATACCGCCCGCACCCGTCCCAGTGACGCTCGCCAGGGCGCTGGCGTCCGCGCCGCCGCCCGCGCAGGGGGTATGGCTGGCGGTGGGGGCGGACAAGGTCACGCTGCCTCCCAGCGGGGAACCGCCGGACGGCGCTGACTTCGGCACCCTGGCAGCAGCGTTCGGCGAGGAGACACAGACGTTCGGCGCCGTCACCGCCGGTGCCCCGATGACGCGGGTGGTCCTCAACGAAGACCCTGCGCCCCCGGATGTGACGGCGGACCTCAATCGCAACACGGCCTTCAAGATGCTGGCAGCCAGCCTGGATGACGCCCAGTGGGCGGCGCTGACCTCGGAACGTGGGCTGGGGCGGGCGGACCTGACAAACGAGACGCAACAGGCGTTGTTCCACGCCCTGTTTCGGGGTGGGCGCCTGTGGGTCGCCTCGCAGGACCCGGAGATGGCGAAGCTGCCCGATGACCAGCGCACGGACACGCGGGACGTGTCCGACCAGATCAGCGGCGTCCGTGTGCGCCTGGGTCAGACGACCCACCTTTATCTCCACGATCGCGCGGGGCAGACCCTCTACTTCTCCCAGCGCCCGGCGGATGAGGCCGCGCGGCTGCACACCTGGTCGCCCAAACAGGACCCGCCCGCCGCGCAGCACAACGTCGCCCTGCGTGCCGTGGTCCCCAACACGCCCAAGCCGGGCGATCTGCGCCTGGACGACGCGGCATTTCAAGTGAGTGTGCCGCTGACGGGCGCGCGGACAGTGGAAGACCTAATCGCGCGAGTCGCGGCGCTCGCGCACAAGGAGATCTACGCCGACCCCCATTACGCGCGCCGGGCGCTGACCCTGATCGGACCCGCGCCGTCCGCCCCGGCGGGCGATCTGCTTGGCGCGCTGGCCCTCGCCGTGGCGGGCACTTACCGGCAGGTCGGCCCGGCCTTCGTCCTTACGGACGATCTGGCGGGCGTCGGCACACGCCGTCAGCGCCTGCAAGAATGGGAAGCCGTCGCGCTGGAGAGCGGCAGCAAGCTAGGCGAACGGGCGGGGGAAACGCTGTTGAAGCGCCGCGCTTCGGCGGCCCGCACCCTGTCGGCGTTTGGAGACGCCGCCGCACTGACACCAGAACAGATGAAGGCTCTGAAAGCGGACCCGTTGATGCCCGAATTGCCCGGCGAAGACGGCAGCTACCCGTTCTCGAAGCTGACCCGCGCCCAGCAGGACTTGGCACACCGCACCGCCGCCGCGTATGAGGAACAGCGCGCAACCAACACCCTGCCGAACTATCTCGCGGCGGACGCTCCGCAGGAAGCAGACCCTTCGGGCCCGGTGGCTCTCCGGCTGGATTACAAGGTGCAAATGCTTGTGCCGACCGTAGATTCTCCTGTGGACACCAATCTCCAGTCGCCGCTGAGTCTGCTGTTCTGGCCCGGCGAGGCCGCCCTGGCAGAATACCACCCCGAAGCCTTTCAGACGCCCGCCACGGCCAAGCTCCCGCCCGCCCCGCCGCTGATGCCTCTGCTGCGCTCCCGCCCGCGCCGTGCTGTCCTCGGCCACCCGCGCACGGCGGCGGAGGTGGATGCCTTGGTCGCCGCCATGAAAAAGATCGGCTCGAACGAGCTGTGGCTGGATGTGTTCTCGCAAGGCAAAGCGCAGGTGGCCGGAACAGAACTCTCGGCCAAAACGCTTCCGTCCGGCGGGCAGGACATTCTCGTCGAAGCCCTGGCGCAGACGAAAGGAACCGGCATCGCCGTATATGCCGACCTGAGCCTGCTGGCCTGGGGCGACGCGCCGCCGGAGGCCGCCCGTGACCTGTCCATCCTGGGCGAGACCAGCCGCGAGCTAGCAGTCCACGCCCACGACCGGGCGCAGGAGCCGGAGTTTGATGAGGCGGGCAAAGAAGTGGCATTCGCGCCGCCCCCGGTCCTGATCAGCCCCCTGTCGGCGCGGGTGCGCGGCGGCCTGACGGCGCTGGCGCGGGGCTTATCCTCGCGGCCCGGCCTGGCCGGATTTGTCTGGGAGGACGCCGAAGCGGGCGACGACTTGGGCTACACGCCTGAGATGCGCCTGGCGTTCCTGCGGGCGTTCCATGCCGACCCCCTGGACATCACGCCGGGCGGCTCTCCGAGGGGGGACGTCAGCCTGCCCACATTTGACGACGCGGCGGCGGACAAGACGCTGCCGGACCTGTGGGACAAGGCGCGGACGGAGGCCAACGCCGCCCTGCTGCTCGGGATGCGCGCGGCGACTGAGGGCGGGAGGGCCGCGCGGCCGATTCTGATGGAGCAGAGCGCCGTCCGCATCGAATGGCTGGCAAGCTGGGACGACCCGAGACAGCTCGCGCCGCCCCTGCGGCCGCTATTCGCCGACTGGCCTTACCCCAAACCTGAGCGGATCGTCGTTGAGGCCCGGAAACAGGGCCGGGCCGTCCTGCTACGCGAGCGCGTCAAAGATGCCTCCAACACCGAGGCGCTGGCCCGCGCCCTCCAGACAGACCTCACGGGAACCCCAGCGAACAAAGACGCCTGGGACGGCTATGTTCTAGATTTCGCAAACGAGGACGCCACGCGCGGCGACCATCCGCTCGCCGAACTTGTCCGTGCGGCGGCGCGCACAGAAAAGCCCAAACCGCACTGACCTGCTATACCTGTGTCTGGGCTTCCTCCACCAATTCCGTGGCCTCGTCCAGCTTCTCTTCCAGAGCGTCCAGGATGGCGTGGGGGTCGGTCGCTTCCGCCATCGCTTCGGCTTCGGGGTCCAGGCGGTTACGGACCGAGGGCATGTCGTGGCGCAGTTCTTCCACCAGCGCGATCAGCTTGGCGATCTTCTGCTCGGTCAGCAGGCTCACCTGCAAGTCGAGCTGCGCCCGCCGCTCCGCCGCCCGCGCCTGCCGGTTCTGCGTGATGAGGATGACGATCGCCAGCAGCAGCCCGCCCGTGCTGACGATCCCGGCCAGCAGGGGGAAGGGCGGCGGATCAAAGGGAACGGGGAGGCCGAAACGGCCGGGGAGGACGTTGACGAGCACCCAGAGGGCGAGGGCGGCCAGGACGAGGTTCAGGAACAGGGGCCGGCCCAGGTTCGACGTGACGGCTTCCACCACGCGCTGGTGGATGCTGACGCCGCTTTCCGCCCGCGCGTGCAGGGCGGCGATGGTGTCCACATGCTGGCTGACGTGCTCCGGCAGGGCGTCTGCGGGGACGGTCAAGGGTTCACCTTCTTTTTCGGGCTTATCCTACGGCTCATTGCCGTCGTTCATCTTTTTCGACCGGCTTTCCCTGTCGATCACCTTCTCGATCTGCGCCACCAGCCGCTCCGGCTCGGTGGACTCGGCCAGAACGGAGACCTCCGGGTCGCCGTCGGGGATGTCGAAGTGGTGGACGATGGCCTCCAGCATGGTCAATATCTTGGTATTCTCCTGCTCGGACAGGAGGTTGATCTGCAAATCCAGGTGCGAGCGGCGCTCCGCAAGCCGACTCTGCCGGTTCTGGCTGATCAGGATAAACGTGGACAGGAAGATCGCTTCCAACGAAACGACCAGCGTCAGGAGTTGAAAGGGATAAGGGTCAAAGTGCTTGACGCCCGGCACAAGGCTCAGGATGATCCAGACGCCGAACCAGGCGGTGTGGACCCAGATAAAGGACATGCTGCCACAGAAGGCGGTGATCCCATCCACCACGCAGTCGGTAGGAGTCCGCTTCGCCCTTGCGGTCTCGTCGAGTTGGGCGACCAGCTCCACGTTGCGCTGGGTCAGCTCGTCTACCGTCTTGGGCTTGTGATAGGGATTGCGGGCGGGCGCTTGCGATACGGACATGACGGGCACTCCTTTGGCGTGCTGTTGATCTGACGCGCTGTTGATTCTCTACTGGCCCCAGGTCCCGAACAGGGCGACAGAGGCGAGCACCAGAACCATAATCGGTTGCCACGTCGCCGTTCCGCACCGTGTCGAGCGGGCGCAACTGTTTTGTCATTTCAATGCTACAAGAGTGACTAGGGCAAACAATTTTTTGTTCCAGTCACTCCCATAATTCCCTTGAATTCAAGCGACCAAACGCGGGAAACTACCGGTTTCGCGCCATATTCTCTACTTCGGCCCCAGCGTGAACTTGTCTATGACACTGCCGTCGGGCCGGAGCACGGTCGCCGTTATGCGCGGACCGTCCACCTCGCAGCGGATCGCGTGGTAGATCAGGGCGTCGTACTGGACGTCGCCTAAAGGCCGTCCTAGGGCGTCTACATCTTTTTGGAAGACGTCGCCGGGGATGGCGATCTGCGCGTTCTCCGGGCGGTACGGCGGAGCGCCCCCGCCGCCGGTGACGATGTAAGTGACGCCGTCGCGGGTCGTCCGGTAGTAGAGGTGATCATGGCCGCAGAAGACGGCGCGGGGGTGGTAGCGGACGAACAGCGGGTGAAGATACTTTTGCGCTTCGGGTGTCGGCCCGTGCGGGCCGACCGAAAACGGCCCCTCGTGGAACATGACGAAGGTGCTGACGGCGGTCTCCTGCGACCGCGCCAGCTCGCGTTCCAGCCAGACGTACTGCGCGCTGCCCGGCTCGTAAGGCTCCATGCTGTCCACGATGATGAACCGGTTGTGGTGTCGGGTGAAGGCGTAATACAGTTTGTTGACCTTGTCGCCCGAGTCGAACGTGTTAGGGACGTAGTGCGGGTAGAACGCGCCCAGGTCGTGGTTGCCACGCGCGGGGTAGTAGGCGATGCGGGCGGCGCGCAGCGGCTGCGTGATCCGGTCGAACTCGGCCCACTGCTTCGGGTTATGACCGTCCGAAACCAGGTCGCCGCTTTGCAGCACGAACTCGGGGTGCAGGCCGACGATCTCCCGGATGACTCGCTGGTGGGCGATCGGGTCGGAGCGCGTGTCGCCGTAGGCGACAAAGGTGAACTTGTCGGCGGCCACACGGGGCCGGAGCGGGGCGTGCTTGGGGGCGGCCTGGCCGCCGACGGCCAGAAGGAGGAGCAGCGTCAGCCCCAAGGCAGAGGTTCGGTTCGGGTTGAGCATGAAAGTCCCTTTCGACGGCGGCGCTGGGGCCGCCGTGGATTCAGGGAAATTATACTCGGAATCACCGCCCAAAATGCCCCGTGTCTCCGCCCGCGCGGTGTTTAAGCCCGCACGTTTTGGGGAAGAACGCCTTGAACCACACCCGGAGATTCCCCGTGATCACCCTCCGAGGGAATCCACGACTCATCAAAAGGAGAAAAACATCGTGCCACTTTCCAAGATGCTGGGCGCCTGCGCCCTGGGAGCGACCCTGGCCGCTTCTTTCCTGGGCGCTGCGCCCGCCGCCCGCGCGCAGGGGACCCTGACCCCGCCCGACACGCTGCTGCCGACGGCGGGGACGAAGGAGATCGGCCTCGCCGGCAACTACTCGTTCAACGGCGACAAGCCCTACGCCGTGCAGGGCAGCTACGGCGTGTTCACCGCGCCGACCGTGGAGTTCGGCGGCGTCGCGGAAATCTCGGGGGCCACCCATGCCACGACCGCATCCTCCATAGGAGCGTTTGGTAACTACTACTTCGCGGGCGGAGCCGGAAGCCAGCTGCTGCCCTACCTCGGCGTGTTCGTCGGCTACTCTCATGTCCATGACGACAGCGCCTCGGTCGGCGGGCAGGGCGGGGTCAAGTACTTCTTCAACCCGAACATCGCCCTGAACCTGGAGCTGGACTACCGCGCCGCCCGCCACTCGTCGGGGACTTCCAACCTGATCCTGGGCTTCTCCACCTTCTTCCGGTAAGCCAGGGCCGGTAATCGGATGGCGTTCCGCCTGGCCCGCCTGTCGGTTTGCCGGCATCGGGCCAGGGGTATAAGCTTGTCACTCACCCTACTTTTGAGGAGGTTCACGCCCCCATGAGCGTCAATCCAAACCCGAACACCGATACCAGCACGAACAACGCGAATTGGGGGACCATTGTTATCGTCCTCCTGGTCGTCGTGATCGGCGCGGTGATCGCTGTTATGGCAATGCGCCCGCATGACACGCCGCAGTCCACGCCACAGTCCATCATCCTGACTCCCGCCGCCTCCGCGCCCACGGTCGTCCAGGGGGCGCCGGGAGCGCCCGGTGCCCCCGGCGCGAACGGAACGCCAGGTGCGGCGGGTCCCGCTGCCCCGGCTGGGCCTGCGGGTCCAGCGGGACCGGCGGGTCCCGCTGGACCATCCGGGGCAAACGGTGCGAACGCCTCTGCACCGGACAGTTCCGCCGGGGGCGCCGGCAGCGCCTCCACATCGAGCGGCGCGGCGACCAGCACATCCGGTGACGGCTCCGCCGGGAGCAGTCCCGCAAGCGGCAGTTCTTCCAGCGCCAGCGGTTCCGGCGACTCTGCGGGGGCAAGCGGCGGGAGTGCGAGCGGCGGCCAGTAGACATCCGGCATTATGGAAGAGGCCCATCGGTTCAGGAACCGATGGGCCTTTTTCGTCGCCGGTCAGCCGCCGAACGCCCGTGCCGTCTGCGCTTGCGCCTCCCGGACGAGCGGCAGGAGAGACGCATCCAGCGCCTCATCGGTGTCGGCGACGGGCGCGGTCTTCGCCAGGAACCAGCGTTCGGTGTGCGTCACCGATTGGCCCGGCTCCAACGTCGAAAGCGGGCCGAGCGTTTCCAATTCCTGAAAGGCGGCCTTGGTGAACGTCTCGAAGTTGCTGCCCATGTCCGGCAGCGCGGCGGGGCCGCCCGGCGCGGGCTGGATTTGAAGGATGAACGCCTGCTCGTCCGTCAGGTGCGCCCCCCACCCCTGGGCATTATAAAGTCCGACCTTCTGCGCGTGGGCGATCTCGTCCGCCTGCCGTAGAGACAGGTACTTGGTCCCCCAGCGCCAGCGCGGGTCGGCCATATCCGTGAATTTCCACAGGACCAGGGGCCGCGCGGGGGTGAGGTCATCGTCGTGCGAGACGAACGGCTCCTGCGGCAGCACGACCCGCCCGCCGCCCGCGACGATGCTCAATGCCCAGGGGGCCAGTGTGACCGGCCAGACGTTGTGGTTGGTCAGGACGTGCTCGACGCGGGCCGCCGGCCCCGAGGGAGCGAGCGTCACCTTCATCCCCTTGCCGATCCCCGTCGTGCTCTCGGTCCCGTAGGCGATGGAGAGAGTGTCGCCGTCCAGCGTCGGCGTCGGGTAAGGTTCGTTATCGGGGTGGTAGGAGCGCGGCTTGACTTCCGGCGCGTGCCAGAGCCGGTGCCCGCCGTAGGGCGTCCACTCCGCCCCGCCGGTCTGCCCGCGCGTTTCGGGGATCACCTGAAAGGCGTTCGGGCCGCCCATCAGCCCGTACCGGATGATGCGCGGCCCGACGGACGTGGTGACGACCACCTCGGCGTCGCCGTTGCTGAGGCGTACACTGTCCCAGCCCTCAAATTGCGTCGTTTCTAATGTTGTTGCCATGCGGGGA